>NZ_VCQL01000150.1:0-414 GCF_005937175.1 Halomonas sp. ATBC28
GCTTTGCAGCGTTCTGCTTTTTGCTCAAGGCGTTGCCACAACTGTTGCGCTGCCGCTTTTTGTACCGCCGGAAGCCAGGCAAAAACCTGCGCCAGACCGGCACGATTTACGCTAACACCGAGCCTTTTCAGCAGGCTATGCCGCTGATGGCTATGCGCATGCAACTGCTCATAGTGCTGCGTTATCTCGTCGTTTACCGCCAGCAGATCCTCTCTGGCGCGGCGAATCATGCAGATCCGCTGACGCTGGAGAAGTTCACGCAGGGAATCGTACAGTGCGTCGTCGTCACGAATTCCCTGCAACAACGCCTTCACCTGTTGTAACCGGATACTCACTTCATCGGCCTCTTAGTTCTGGAAAAAACTCAGCATGTCGCTGGCTAACTGCTCGGTGTCCACTTGCAGGCTGCCGGAG
>NZ_VCQL01000151.1:0-413 GCF_005937175.1 Halomonas sp. ATBC28
GTGTTGGGAGTCGAGAAAGATCACCATAAAGATCTCCCGCTCCTCGCCCGTGAGCTGGCTTTGTAAAAATTCCCTCGTCATCTCCGGGCTGAGTAAAGGGCTTTCTTCACGCATCCGTACGTTGTAGTAACGCCGCGCCAGTTCGGCAATCCCCTTTAACTGGGCGAATTTCGCCACGCCAATTCCATGAACGCCACTAAATTGCTCATATTCAGAGGTTAACAAGCCATAAAGAGAGCCGAAATTCTCCAGCATCTCTTTTGCCAGGGTTAATACATCTTTACCGCGCGTTCCGGTACGCAGAAATAGCGCCAGCAGCTCGACATCCGTTAAGGCGCTAATACCAAACTTCAGCATTTTTTCGCGCGGCATCAACAGCTGTACATTGTTTTTCACCTTCACCTCCTTTGTGG
>NZ_VCQL01000152.1:0-412 GCF_005937175.1 Halomonas sp. ATBC28
CAACACTACCCTGCGGATGATGCGGGCAATAATAGATACCATCCAGATCGACATCGCGGTCCGCCAGCGACCAGTCCATCCACTCGGTCAGCGTTTCAAACTGTGCTTCAGTAAATTTACCGCGAGCAATGCCAGACTGGTTGGTTACTACCACCAGCGCAAAGCCCATTTTTTTTAGCTCGCGCATGGCGTCAATAACACCGTCGATAAATTCAAAGTTGTCGATCTCATGGACATAACCGTGATCGACATTAATGGTGCCATCACGGTCAAGAAAAATTGCGGGTACGCTCTTCGCCACCTTTTATAGCTCCTTAATAAGGCATGTGACGCTAGTATCGCATGTTTCGACCTGCAAGAAAGTGCTCTTCGCATAAACCTGATTGATTTAGACGTCTGGATGCCTTAACAT
>NZ_VCQL01000153.1:0-412 GCF_005937175.1 Halomonas sp. ATBC28
ATGGAGATGACCCTCAGACAAAACCGTTCTGCAAAAGATGCCGCCTCCATTAACCAACAATTCTCATCCCTGATTGCGCTGACCGCGCAACCTGACCATCTCAACGATGTCTCCTATCAGGTCACTACGCTGCTACAGGATATCGAGGATATCTTACCCGGCTTGCCAACCACCCGTGACGATCAGCAGGTTGCCGCATCGCAAAGCGCAGACAACATTCCGGCGGCGGACGAGGGAAATAACCGCACCGACTGGGCTGAGGTGACGACGGGAATTAACCAGAGCATTCAGGACGCGATAGCGCGCTATCAGGGCGGCGATGCGAAGAATGCGATTCTGGATATCCAGGATACCTACTTCGACCGCTTCGAAGCCAGCGGCATGGAAAACAAAATCGGCTCTCGCGATTCGG
>NZ_VCQL01000154.1:0-411 GCF_005937175.1 Halomonas sp. ATBC28
GCTATACGGAGCAGGAAGATGGTCCATCAGTCAGTTGCTATTGCGGCAAACACAACTGCGTGGAGTCGTTTGTTTCCGGCAGCGGTTTTAGTGAACGCTATCAACAGATGACTGGTAACTTGCTCACTCCTGCGGCGATTGTCACCCTGGCACAACGTGGTGATGCTTGTGCCATGCAGCAGGTGGCACGTTTTCGCCAACAGCTTGCCCGCACGCTGGCAACCATCGTTAACGTTGTTGACCCTGGCGTGATTGTGATCGGCGGCGGGCTTTCGAATGTGGAACTGCTTATCACCGATCTGAACGCAGAAGTCGCTCCACTGGTTTTCACCGATCAATTCACCACTCCCATTGTAAAAGCACAGCACGGCGACAGTAGCGGAATGCGTGGCGCTGCCTGGCTTGCTATGC
>NZ_VCQL01000155.1:0-409 GCF_005937175.1 Halomonas sp. ATBC28
GTATAAGGCTAGTTCAGCACCTCCAAAGCAAGCACTTAGCGATTGCTTGGCCCATATTTGGGTATCGACTTTCGCGGTCCAACAGCTGCTGATGGGTGCCGCCTGGTCCAGAGATGCCGATCAGCGATGTCTCCGAAACAGATCGCCCCAGCATCTCAAGGATTCGCAGACCTGGCCTGCTCGAGACAAATCGATGATCAACCAGCGAACAATAAAAATCATCATTTTTGTTGCCTCGGCCGGCCTCGTCACGCCAGCCTGGTCCGAGAGCGAGATGCCTGCCGGCGGCGCATTTATGAGTAGCTACACATCGGACCCATACTTCGATCCGCGATCGCAATATTCCCAGCGTCATGCGCTCGGCGATATTGGCGGACAACCCATGTTGGCAGAACCGTTGGGCGCTCAG
>NZ_VCQL01000156.1:0-409 GCF_005937175.1 Halomonas sp. ATBC28
TTTGAGGTTGATGTGCAGTTAACGAGTTTCACTGATTACGGATTACGTGCGCTGATCTACATGGCGTCATTGCCAGAAGGGCGGATGACCAGTATTTCTGAAGTGACTGACGTCTACGGCGTCTCCCGTAATCATATGGTCAAAATAATCAATCAACTTAGTCGTGCCGGCTACGTGACTGCTGTTCGTGGAAAAAATGGCGGCATTCGCTTGGGTAAACCGGCGAGTGCGATACGTATTGGTGATGTGGTGCGCGAGCTGGAGCCCTTATCGCTGGTGAATTGCAGCAGTGAGTTTTGCCACATTACACCTGCCTGTCGGTTGAAACAGGCGCTTTCTAAGGCCGTGCAAAGTTTTCTGACGGAACTGGATAACTACACGCTTGCCGATTTGGTTGAAGAGAATCAAC
>NZ_VCQL01000157.1:0-409 GCF_005937175.1 Halomonas sp. ATBC28
ATGTTGTAGTGAGTCAGCGCCGAGTTGGTGGCAACCACTTTCGCACCGCTGACGATAATCCCGGCGTCAGTCTCTTTTTCCAGCTTGATGTAAACGTCTTTCACTTTATCGGTCGGCAAATGACGATCGATCGGTGGGTTAACAATCGCGTGGTTAAAGTAGAGGCCAGTTTCCTGAATACGGGTGTACCAGTTACGGGCGTTCTGCTCGAACTGACCGTAAAAGCCCGGATTCGCGCCCAGTGCGCAACCGAAAGCGGCTTTGTAGTCTGGGGTACGGCCCATCCAGCCATAGCTCAGGCGTGATCACTCAGCGATGGCGTCGCGTTGCTGGCGCAGGTCGTCGGCACTTTTCGCCACGCGGAAGAATTTATGGGTATAGCCGCCGCTACCGGTGTCGGTGTTCCAAC
>NZ_VCQL01000158.1:0-408 GCF_005937175.1 Halomonas sp. ATBC28
CTTATGCACCGCCGCCACTGGTTCGGATTCGCCCTTCTGGCCGCCGCAGGGGGCGCGTGGGCCCAGGCCTATCCGGCCAAGCCCATCCGCCTGGTGGTGCCGTTCGCGCCCGGGGGCACGACGGACATCATCGCTCGCGTGATCGCCGATCCGCTGTCGCGCGCACTCGGCCAGCCGGTGGTGGTGGAGAACAAGTCCGGGGGCGGCGGCATCGTCGGCGCGTCGGAAACCGCCAAGGCCGCGCCGGACGGTTACTCGCTGGGGATCGCCACCGTGTCCACCACGGCGGCCAACCCGGCGATCAATCCGCGCACCCCGTACAACCCGCTGACGGATTTCACGCCGATCATCAACATCGCCGCGACGCCCAACATCATCGCGGTGAACCCGGCCTTCCCGGCGAAGGAC
>NZ_VCQL01000159.1:0-408 GCF_005937175.1 Halomonas sp. ATBC28
CTCTTGTGGGCTTGGCTTGGGAAGGTTCCCCCGTTGCCTCTCGACGCAGTTACGGCGGCCTTACGAGCGGTCTACCTGCGTCCAATCGATTGTGCGAAACGTATATCCCGGCTGGGTTCTGAGTCCCACTTGCCACGCGGCGAACTTTGGTCCGCGCTCCGGAGGCATTATCCAACTGCCAGCACAATGCGATACCTACATTATAGCGCTGATGATGCGTACAGTGCCACCCGAAATTGTGCCGCAGAGGCAAATACTCATTCTGGGGTTCTACTTCTCCGTGCCAAGCCTGCCAGTGTCCCTAGTTGCACAGGAACACCCTCGCCGACACTCCGGAGCCAAATCAATGAATAAGTATGCCTTCATCGCAAGCCTTTTTCACAGCACTGTCTTGCTGCTCATCAATTG
>NZ_VCQL01000015.1:0-156706 GCF_005937175.1 Halomonas sp. ATBC28
CAGCACGTCTTTGAGACGCTACCCTCTCTCAACGACGATGACCTCAACACGCTACTGCCCTGGCAGTGGAAAGAGACCTTACCGGTCTAGGCAATGACTGCCTAGATGGGGTTATTGGAGCGCTTACGACAGAATAGCCGTCATGGCGGTGATCACCCTGTTGGGCAGTCTGGTTTCTGCGCTCGCCCTGCCTTTCGTGGCGCTCCCCGATCCTGCCAGTTGGCCGCTTCTTGGCCTAGCTATTTTGCTTCATACCGCCTATCACTTTTGTTTGCCCATGGCTTACCACTATGGCGATTTCGGCCAGGTCTATCCCATCGCGCGTGGGTCGGCGCCTTTACTCGTTACCCTTGGCGCTGCCGCGTTCGCTGGCGAAATGTTGGGTTTTGTCCCGTTACTCGGTGTGCTGTTTCTCGGGGTTGGAGTGATGTCGCTAGCGTTCGATACAAGCACCGGTATTACCAGAAATCCCCGCGCTATCCTCCTTGCCCTCGGCACGGGCGCCTTTATCGCTTCCTACACGCTGGTGGGTGGTCTCGGCGCACGACAAGCTGGCTCGGTGCTCGGCTTTGCGGTTTTATTGACCCTGGGCAATGGCTTGCTGACGTTTGCCATTGCTTTGACGTGGAAAGCCAAGGAGATAAAAAAAGTTATATCCAGCAATTTGACACCCGCCGTTGTCGGCGGTGGAATGCAGGTCGGTGCGTATTGGATCATCATCTGGGCCATGGCCTACGCCCCGCTTGGCATGGTCTCGGCTTTACGAGAAACCAGCGTATTGTTCGCCGCGCTTATTTCCACCATCATTCTGAAAGAAGGTTTCGGCGTATGGAGGTTTGTTTCTTCTGGCTTGATCGCTTGCGGTATTGCGTTGACACGCTACAAGCCTTAGTGAATGCTTCGTGCCGCTAATATTGCTTATCAGCTTCGCGATCGCCAAACATTTAGAACACCGCCAGCGGTCTCTCAGTTAGCTTTAACCTTGCTCAGTTTGGTTACGCTTATCCATAAAAGCGATGCGGCTCTTTCACTGTGATAACAGCGCCTGCCCCGTAATAATCCATCGTCTATATGCTCATTTCCATTAGGTAAATATTATTAGAACTGGTAAAACGCACAGGTACGCGAATTTTGGCGATGCCATCAAAATTGGCTTTGCTCTCAGGCAAATCAATGAATTGGTTACATAACCTTAATGAGTGCACCTAGACGTATATTGAGGCCATGCAGCCTTCCATATAATCACTGTTAAGAGGCAAGTACTGTGGAAATCGTTCCTCTGGCTGATAAGAAGGAGTTTATTGCGGAGCTGGCGGAGCTTCACCATGCAGAGTGGAAGCATTTGAACCCGTCGCTTACTCTGGAAGGGCGAACCGAAGCAATCGCTGAGTCTGCGGGACGAGAGGGTATCCCTTCAATCTTTATTGCAACGTCAGGGAGGCAGATTATTGGGTCGGCTGCGTTAGTACATAGCGATATGGAGACTAAGCCGAATTTATCCCCTTGGTTGGCAGCAGTTTACGTGAAAGAGGGCTTCAGGTATCAAGGTGTAGCAACGAAACTGGTTACTCGGTGCGAAGATGAGGCAGTTCGCTCAAATGCTCGTGCCTGGTACCTCTACACCGAATTCGCCTCGAAACTTTATGAGAAGCTCGGCTGGCACTATATGGAGCGATGCGAATATAGGGGAGTTGCGGTCGATGTCATGTGTAAGCAGATCGCCTCTTAACAAACGCAGGCACAGCGACGGCCTTTTCGTTGTGGCTGCGCCTCCACACAAGGCCGCTCGTGTTGCGAGCGTTAGATGGAATCGGATACCTGCATGAACCAAGACGAACTTAAGGCTATTTTTGACCAACAGGCTTCTGGCTATGAACAGCGGCAAAAGAAGCTTGCGCCAGTCCATGAAGGACTTCATTTTCAGCTTGAATGGATATTGTCGGACTTGCCACGCGAGGCCCGTATACTTTGCGTCGGATTAGGCACGGGCGCAGAGCTTTCCTATTTAGCTAATAAATTCCCAAACTGGAGCTTCACCGCCGTCGAGCCTTCTGGTGCGATGCTCGATGAATGCCGTCTAAGAGCTGAGAAAGAAGGGTTTAGTTCTCGTTGTATGTTCCATGAGGGCTATCTGGAATCTTTGCCAGATGTTGAGCTTCATGACGCAGCTACATGTTTTATGGTTTCGCAATTCATTATTGATGATGAGGCACGCTCGAACTTTTTCCATGCTATCGCGGACAGGCTGCACCCTGAAGGAATTCTGGTGAGCGCAGACCTCTCGTCAGAGGTTGGTTCATATGAATACAGAGCATTGCTTCAGGCATGGGTAGCCATGCTGCACGCTGCAAACGTTCCTTCTGGTGCTATAGAAAAGACCCATGCAGCATGGGCGAAAGATGTCGCAATACTCCCTCCCGACGATGTTAAAGCCATCATCAGGCGTGGCGGTTTTGACTCACCAGTTCAATTTTACCAGGCAGGTTTTGTTCATGCTTGGTTCTCTAAGCGTTCGCCATAAAGTACCGTCTGACAATCCAAAGCAGCGGACATATTTTTCTTCGCTGCGCTCAAAACGCAAGTATGCCCCTATGGGCCATTACCTGTACAAAAGATAGAGGTTCATTACAAATGAAGTATCCAATTACCGGCTCATGTCTATGCGGACATATCACCTACAAGCTTTCTAAACCCCCGATTGCTGTCGCCGCATGTCACTGCAAACAGTGTCAAAAGCTTTCGACGAGTGCTTTTAGCATTACCGCAATGATAGATTCAGACGCCATTGATATAAACGGAGAAATGAATGAGTGGAGCAGGATTGCTGCGAGTGGAAATACAAGCTCAGCTAAGTTCTGCCCCGTGTGCGCTAACCACATCTACCATTACAATCCAAGCAATCCTCATCACCTAATGTTGAAGCCTTCCACGCTTTCAGATACAAGCGATATCAACCCCACCATTCACGTTTGGGTCTGTGAAAAGCAAGACTGGTTCCAAATACCAGAAGGTGTGTTGACCTATGACACACAGCCGTAGTGAGCTAACAATCCTGCCAATTAGGACGCTAGCAAGCTAGCGCCTATTGCGAGTGCTCTCTGAGCTAGGCATCGCTAATGCTTTAGCCACAAGTGACGTCAGCTCAGTTTGGCGGATGTAGGTAAGCCTTAACTGTATTAATGTATGCCTAGTCATTGTATAAGCACCACTGTTTTCATTTAGCTATTTGAAATCTGCATCCTTACCCTCAAAGCGAGTGAATAAGCGAGCGCACGAACAAGATATGAATTTACTCTTCCTCGGCACCTCCGCCGGCGTACCCACCAAAACCAGAAACGTCTCCGGCGTCGCTTTGCGCGAGAGCAAGGGGAAGGGCTGGTACCTGATCGATTGTGGTGAGGGCACCCAGCATCAGGTTTTGCACACGAAACTGTCTTTCCATTCGCTGAAAGCCATCTTGATTACCCACGTGCACGGCGACCACTGCTATGGGCTGCCGGGCATACTGGCGAGTGCGGGAATGGGTGGCCGAAAAGCGCCACTGACCATTGTGGCGCCCGCAGGCATCAAGGCATGGTTGGAGGCCACCTGTGAGGTCACGCAGCTATGTTTACCCTTCGCTTTGGAGTTTATCGACTCGGACGAGCTGCCCAGCGTTGAGTTTGAGAGCGTTGCCGTTACCACGTTCAGGCTTTCACACCGGGCGCCGTCCTACGCTTATGGGTTTACGGAGACAAGGGTCGACGCTGCCTTGGATGTGGATAAACTAGCGCAAAAGGGGATTCCAAGAGGGCCGTTGTGGGGGCAGTTGAAGCAAGGGTTTGATGTTGAGTTTGAGGGTGAGCGGTTAAAAAGCCATGAGTTCTTGATCTTCAAGCACAAGCCGAGAAAAGTGGTGATAGCTGGGGACAATGACCAGCCTGATTTGTTGTTTGAAGCGTGCGCGGGGGCACAGGTGCTGGTGCATGAAGCCACCTACACCGAAGAGATGGCCCAGAAGGCTGGTGATGTCGGGCATAGCTACGCCAAGCTGGTCGCGGCGTTTGCCGAATCGGTACAGTTGCCCAATCTGGTGCTGACGCACTTCAGCCCCCGTTACCAGCTCCACCCCCTTGCGTCGCCTTCCATTGAGGACATCCGAAAGGAGGCCCTGCGCGTCTATTCGGGCTCGCTTTACCTGGCGCGGGATTTTAGCGAATACACGCTGGATAAAACGGGCCACTTTTCTGAAGTGGCGGGCGAATAGCCTTTTGTTTTTGGCCATTCTTGCAAGCAGACGCTTCACGATTAACTCAGGCTTCATGAGTATCTCGCAGTGCTAATATCCGAGCCCTAGCCGGGACTCTCTGACGCTGCTATTGAAAAGCGGCAAGGGTTTGACGAGGGAGATTACCAATCAACTCCCATCGCAACGGCAATTCTTCGAAAATCCGCCTCGGAAAGCTCTCTCTTTGCACCACGCATGACAATACCCCAATTCGCCTTTCGTCCTCGTGTTAGTTCCAGCTGCTCAAGGAGTGGTTGGATAGGGGCTAGCTCTGTTGCGAACAGGTACTCCACATCTACACGGTGAGGATGAAACCCCATGGATTGATCCGTTTGGTAGGGTCTATCCGAAGTGATTTGACCGATGGTCGTGAACGCCCGCACAGGAGCCCCGCCGTCTATTTTTTCGCGTGGAGAATAATAGACAATCCAGTCTCCTTTTTTCAGCCCCCTTACGGCAGATTGCTTCCCGTGACCAAGCTGCGCGAATCCGCCATCACGGCCTGCCCGTGCATGCTGCGCGCAGGCGACTCCCATCCAGCAGCTGGTCATGTCAGGTTTCCTGACTCATTGCGGTATGTGCCGTGATTGTGTAGCCGAACGGATCGCGGAAAGCGAAGTAACGGCCGAATGGGCCAGCCTTTGGAGGAAATACGATGTCGACCTGGCCTTTGGCGAGATCTGCATGAAGAGCATCGGCATCATCACAGGCAAACCAAATCGCGACACCGGCTCCCAAATAGCCTTTTGCGGCTGACAGATCGGTGAGAGGTTTGCGAACTGCGAAAGGGACTGGCTTACCGTCGAATACCACGGCGTCAGGCGGGCCCTTAATGATGGGGAGGCCGAGCTTGCCGTTATAGAAATCCTTGGCGGCTTCTAGATCATCTGCCTGAATGCCCACAAAATCGACGCCGGTGAGAGATGCCATGCCATTTTCTCCTAAGAATGTATAATGTCAGTTACCTGATATAGTGTAAGGATCCTTATATGATAAAGCAATATAGTCTGGAGAAGTCTTTGGGTTACAACCTAAAAAGAACCCAGCATCGGTTACGCCGTCGTATGGACGAAGCGCTGAAGGCTTGTGGTCTGTCCACCGCACAAAATGCCGTACTTTCCGCGTTGATGACGCAACCAGACATGACAAACGCGGATCTCGCGAATGCAGCATTTATAACGCCTCAATCCATGCAATCTATTCTGGCCGGTCTAGAGGCGGCAGGGTATGTCGTCAGGAGGCAAGATGACCGCCACGGACGCCGTCAACTCGCCCGATTAACACCAAGTGGTGAAGCTAAGGCACTGCAAGGTCGACAGGCAACGGCACAAATCGAGGCGGCACTGGCTAAAGCCGTTTCACCTCTTTCGGAAGACGAGGCGTTGGCGCTACTTTACCGAATTCAGAAAACGTTGGATTAGGGGGCTGGTTGTAGGATGTCGGGCATAGCTGCCGCGGTTGCCGAAACCGTACAGCTGCCCAATCTGGTGCTGACGCACTTTAGCCCCCGTTACCAGCTCAGCCCCCATACGTCGCCTTCTATCGAAGACATCCGAAAGGAGGCCCATCGCGTCTATTCGGGCTCGCTTTATTTGGCGCGGGATTTTGGCGAATACACCCTGGATAAAGCGGGCCACTTTACTGAAGTGGCGGGCGAGTAGTCTTTAACCTAATTGTGTTATCAACGGTAGGGACATAGCACGTTTATCGACTCTTTTTGATTTGCACCATGTTTTTGACACCTGATACGTTGCAGGGTACATTTTATAGATGATCCGAAGCTTCAAACACAAAGGCTTGGCAAAATTCTTCAAATCCGGCAGCACTGCAGGGATTCAGGCTGCGCATGCAAAGAGGCTTCGGCTTATTCTTGGTCGACTTAATGCAGCGTCAGATGCCAACGATATGGACTTGCCAGGTCTTCGCTTGCACGAACTCTCAGGTAAGCGCTCTGGAATCTGGTCAGTCACGGTTAGTGGTAACTGGCGCGTGACGTTCCGGTTCGAGGACGGAGATGCCGAGATAGTGAATTATGAAGATTACCACTGAGGTACCGCCAATGCTGATGCACAACCCTCCCCATCCTGGTGAAGTATTACGCGAGCTTTGCTTGGAGCCCCTTGGTCTTACTGTTACAGCCGCTGCGGAAGCGCTCGGCGTAAGTCGCAAAACGCTCAGTGCTGTGCTGAACGGCAAGGCCGGTATTAGCCCTGAAATGGCGGTGCGGCTTTCTATCGCGTTTGATACCTCTGCGGAAAGCTGGTTGAACCAGCAGTCCCAATACGAGCTTTGGCATGCCGAACAGCATCGCAAAGAGCTTAAAGTAAAGAGGCTGGTTGCCGCTTAAAGCAGCGGTGGTTTAAGTACACCCTGGATTAAGCGGGCCACTTTGCTGAACTAGCGGCTGAATAACTGCTTTTATCCCGCCGCTCCTTGAGTGACCACCGCTCAGGTCAGTCGCGGCAATAGCCTTCACCTGTTGCGACTACCAAGCAGTCTTCCTTTTCCAATAGCCACTTCATGCCGGTGGCTTCGCCGTCGCCCGCACGAAGCAGCTGTGGGCCGCCCCCGCGGTTGAAGCTAATGCCCTCGGCGGTGGCCTGCCCTTCGAAAGTGCCGATTTGATCGGCATCCAGGCCGTAGCGCATGTGAAGGAGATAATGTCCCGGGCCTGCAGGCTCGTCCTTGCTGATTTCCAGGAATAACCCTTCTACGCCAGTCCATCGGCCGACCCATTGGTCGGTCACTTGGTGGTGGGGCTGGTTTTGCTCGGTTGCAGTATCTGAAGCGGGCGCGTTTGATGCGGTGGTGTTGCTGTTGCTACACCCGCTTATCAGCATTGTAGCGATTAGCGCTAATAATGCTTTTTTCATAGCTGGCTCCTTATCATTACTGGGTGTTGCTCAGTATAGGACGAAATGTACTTTCATCAGTTTGAACGTATTTTGGTATATGTCGATGGGCTATGTACTGCTGAGGTATTTTAAAAAGTTACACACCGGCTTGCTGATTATGAACAGGAGTACGCCCGGTGGTTGCTTCAAACACTGCTGAATTTATTTTTGCTCGTGAGGGAATCAATGGGGTAGGGTTAAATTAATTTATGAAATCACTGTTAACTAGATATCTTCAGGATTTCCCATGTCTTCAGACCCCTGGCTTCAACGCTGGTTACCTCTTATCACTGATCGAGCGGACTGTGGGCCAGTCCTAGAGCTTGGTTGTGGTGCTGGTGAAGATAGCGCAATCCTCGT
Source organism: Halomonas sp. ATBC28 (assembly GCF_005937175.1). Classification (NCBI taxonomy): domain Bacteria; kingdom Pseudomonadati; phylum Pseudomonadota; class Gammaproteobacteria; order Oceanospirillales; family Halomonadaceae; genus Halomonas; species Halomonas sp. ATBC28. The sequence goes on from NZ_VCQL01000015.1 coordinate 7,522, forward strand.
TGGAGCCGGCGTCGACCTTGTCGCACTCGACTTATCTGAAGAGTCCGTAACAACGGCTAGAGGCCACGTACCACGCGCAAAATTTTTTGTTCAAGACCTCCGTGACCCTTTCCCGCTTGAGAGTGAAAAAGCCAGCGTGGTCGTTGCGAGCCTATCGTTGCACTATTTCCCTTGGGCAGAGACGCTGCGTCTTGTCACTCGTATACGTGACACTCTGACCGATAGCGGCATTCTCCTTTGTCGGTTGAACTCGACAAACGATCATCACTTCGGCGCCTCGGGACACCCCTTGATCGATAAAAACTACTACTCCGTTCATGGCGAGCCCAAGCGTTTTTTTGATCGAAGTTCCATCGAGCACCTTTTCCAAAGCGGCTGGAATATGCTCAGTTTAGAAGAAATGATCACGCACAAGTACGCTATGCCAAAATCGATATGGGAAGCCATTCTAGTCAAAGACGTCTAACGAGTTAAACGGACTACTGTTTTTGATACCTTGGCAGAGAGCTGGTTGAATCATCAGTTCCAGTATGCGCTTTGGTATGCTGACCAATATCGCGAAGAGCTTAACGTGAAGAAGCTTGTTATGGTCTGAAGTAGCGCATAGCCAGGCCATTCTCCAGGTGTCATATCCTTCGAGTCGCAGCGGTTTTGCCACTGGTGATGGCAGGCGCTATAAGTTTCTATAGCGCCTGTGATGACAGACTGCAGACGATTTCCCAAAAATAGACAAAATTAAATTTTAATTAATATTCCATGTAAGTCTCGGTTAAACTGCTGGTTAGTGACAACACCCTGCTCTAAGTCAAAATTGTCAAAAAAGCTTGGTAAGGAAAGCGCGCCTATAACGGTTGCTGAAAAATAGGGAGCTGACGCTTGTGCGGAAGCTAAGACACTTTGTGCCCCACCTTGACCAGGCGAGGTAGATAGCATAAGAACGGGTTTATTTTGAAATACTTTCATATCTATTCGTGATGTCCAGTCAAATAGATTTTTATAGGCTGACGTATAAGTCCCATTGTGTTCCGCGAATGACATTACAATGACATCTGCTTCACCGATAGCGTTGTAAAAAGCATGCGCCAATTCAGGGATGCCAGACTCTTTTTCTCTTTCTCCGCTAAATATTGGCATTTCAAAGTCGTTAAGATCGATTAACGAAATATCTGCATCGCTGACTTGTTGTGCTGCATAAAAAGCCAGTTTTTTGTTAATGGAGCTTTTGCTGTTGCTAGCGCCGAAGGCAAGTACTTTCATTTTAAAATCCTCTGAGTTGATTTTTTCAAGGGTGTTGGTTTGGTTTTAGTTACACGTTTTTAATAAAAATGTTATCTGAAGCGATAAGATTGAGTTGGCTTTAACGTAGGGCTATTCTGAAACCTCAACTAAGGTTGAGGTCAAGAGGGGCGCGAAAAATAAACTTATAGGCATTTTATTTGAGCTTGAAGAGCTTCCGAATCATACCCGTGTCACTCTTGTTGATTGGGACAAATTGGGCTCTAGGTGGCGAGGCGAGCTAAACAGGAAGAGAACGCAGTTAATTGAACTGAGAGATATGATGACAGACTGCATCGGGTGTGGTTGCCTTTCTCTTGATAAGGTGCAAGCTACATTCTTGAAAGTCATGACTCCTTAATCTTCAAACACAAACCAGGAAAAGTCGTGATTGCCGCGTTTGCCGAATCGACAGAGCTGCCCACCTGGTGCTGACGAACTTTAGTCCTCGTTACCAGTTCAACCCCCAGCGTCGGAGCTAGTAAGATGCTAAGCCGTGAGTGAGAGGCTTTTGCTTACCAACGCCGCCAATGGGTTGGAAAAAGTGCACACCTACTGGGTTGGTTGCGTTTAGGTGTTGCTTGATAAAAGCCAAGGCTTAGCGCAGTTTGTGCGCTGATGACCGAACCCAACGAGGAGATCCATCATGCAGAAGGTAAGAATTGATCTAGTGTCCGATGTAGCCTGCCCATGGTGCGCGATCGGCTATCGGCGCTTGGAACAAGCGCTAGAAACCCTTGATGGCGAGATCGACGTTGAGCTTTTCTGGCAGCCCTTCGAGCTCAACCGGGATATGCCGCCTGAGGGCGAGCCGATCCTGGAGCACTTGTGCCGCAAGTACGGTAAGGATGCTGCCAGCATGGCGCAGTTCCAGCGCGAGATTATGGCGGTGGCCGAAGAGCTTGGATTAAATTTTCGTGGTGCCCAGGAGCGTCGGGCGAACAACACTTTCGCTGCCCACCGCGTGCTTGCGTGGGCTGCAACGCAGAACCTAGAGACACCCCTGCAATTGGCACTGTTTGATGCCTACTTTGGTGAGGCGAAAAACCCTTCAGACCCAGAGGTTCTACGCGAGAAGGCCATTGAGGTCGGGCTTGACGGTGACGTTGCTGAGTCCATCGCCCGGTCTGATCAGTACGCAGACGAAGTTCGAGCGGCAGAACAGCGATTCATGGAAGCAGGGGTCACTGCCGTGCCGGGATTCATCCTCGACGGGCGCTACCTGATTTCGGGCGCCCAGCCAGCTGAAGTGCTTGTCGATGCGCTTCGTCAGGTGGCCGAAGAGAACGCCAACCGCTAATGTTTTAGAGGCTCTGGCCTGAATGGCGGCTAGTTAGTCTGGTTCATATCGCAACTTCTTAAGCGCTGGCTTTAAGACTCAAAGCCAGCGCTACCCCCCTTACTGCAAAAACGCCCGCAATGTATCGCTAGCTTGATTGATGGAAACAACGCCATCCAAATGGCCTCGATCGCCTTCCAGGGTTTCAAGCGTCACCTCAGTGCCATCTGCCTCAATTAGCTCGGCGGTTCGACGCACACCTTCAGGCGCGAAGACGAGGTCGTTTTCGCTATACAGCATGAGTGTCGGTGCTTCGATGGCGGCAAGTCCTTCCTCTAGCGAGTCGCCGTGGCCTGCCATAAAGGTTTGGTTGGCGCGCACCAGATAGAGCAGATGGTTGGCATCGGAGGTGGCCGCACGGGCGGCGGCGATATCATCCAGCGTTTGTTCGATCGCGTAGCGGGCGTTGATATCCTGGGCGGGATCGCGCGCTTCGTCGGCCCAATCGCGGTTAAAGGTTTCATTAGCCCACTGCCAGTGGTTGGCGTTGAGTGTGACCAGTTTTAGCGCTTCTTTTAGCCCGTCGGTAGGTGGTTCGCCGTTGTAGTAGTTACCCTCGTTCCAGTTGGCGTCTAAACGAATCGGCGCTGCCCAGGCGCTTAGCGTGGCCAGTAGCCAAGGGTCGGCAACGCCGCCGCCAATCACTGAGATTAAGCGTTCAACTCGGTCAGGGTAGGCGCTGGCCCACTCGATAGCTTGTAGCGCGCCCATCGAGGCACCCATCACCGCATGCAGCGATTCAATGCCTTGGCTTTCGAGTAGCTCGCGCTGTACCTCGACAAAGTCGCGGATGGTGACGACCGGGAAGTCCATGCCCCAGGGCTCGCCGGTGCCAGGGTTGATGGAGGCGGGCCCGGTGGTGGTGACGTTGGGGTCATTGGCATTCAGGTTAACCAGCGTATCCGAGGAGATGATGTAGTACTCATCGGTATCGAGTGGCTTGCCGGGGCCAATGATGGCATCCCAGTAGCCGGTCGGCTGCCCATTTTCCTCATAGCGGCCTGCCGCATGGCTGGTGCCAGAGAAGAAGTGGGTGATTAGAATGACGTTATCGCGGGCGTCATTGAGCTCGCCGTAGGCTTCCCAACCCACCGTGACGTTGGGGATCGTCTCGCCGCCATGGGTAGTGAAGCTGTCCATTTCAAAGGTCTGTTTCTCGACGACCCCATCCCAGGCCCACAGGGGGGAAGCCAGAAGGAGGCTAAGGCCGGAACAGAGCGTTGCCGTGAACAGCGCGTATCGTGTAGATGCCATAGGGTTGCCTTACCTTAAGAGAGGGATAGTTGTGATTGTTTTAGGCCACGGGCATTGGCTTGCCTTTTAGCATAGTTGGTTTTATTTCAACCTAAAATACAAGCAGTAGCTCGCAAGTGACGCAGATGGCATTTTTCCCTGGGGCCAATTGCCCTTGGTGTTGCTCACCACCAATGCCGACGGAGACTGCTTGGATAGTCGCTTGGTGATCCTTTAATTCCCCATTCAAGATCAATATTTCATTAGCGTGGGTAAGCAGTTGCTTGCCATCGTTAAAGCATGTCTTGATTAAACTACCAATACCCAGTATCTGAGCGGTTTCGACCCGATAATCGTTTGCTATAGAAGCAAGCGCGGTTTGAAGGTCCTGATTTGGTCGCAAGGTCAGTAATAGCGCATTCTTTTTATTGATGTTGCTTAAAGTCGTGCTGGGTGAAAATAGCGGAAACCGAGTTTCTTCATCGTAATGAACATCCAGACATGCGCCCTCTATCGCAATACAGTCGACCTGTATATCCTCGGCTAAGTATGATTCAGGCGCGAGTAAGTGCCCAGCGACCACCTGATCACGTTCCTCTTTGCCTTTATCCTTACCACTTACCCCACTCCAGGTTCCGTGACAGTGCATGAAAGGTTTGCCCTCGCGGCGGCCTACATGAATGCCTGCCGTTAAAATTTGAGCCGGTGCACCTAAGTGAAAAGTATCGCTATACCAGGCCGCGTGCTCACCTTTGGGGTCGTCTCCCGGTATCACGTAGCGCAGGGTATCCATTTGCGCGTTGTTAAGGGTGATATAAGCCGATGTAATATTATGTACGCTTAACTCTTTGATAATAGCATCGTGTAAGCTTTGCCCTCCTTTTAAAAGGAGGGGGATGGGTGTTGTGTGGCAAAGCTGGGCCTGATGCCTCTGAGTTATAGGGTGGCCTGGGTGCTGGATAGCCCCCATCTGTGAATCTTTTAGTTGTGATAAGCTCATGACGACTCCTTTATTTCACCGCGCGCCACTAGAGTCTCTCGAATAAGTTTTTTAGTTATTTTCCCATAGGCTGTTTTAGGCATCTCATCCCAAACGACATAGTTTTTGGGCACTTTATAGCGAGAAATTTTCTCGCTAAGCCATTGATTCAAAGACTCTGTATCAAGCTGTTTCCCAGGATAAGGTACACAAACAGCCATACCGACTTCACCCCAAGTGGGGTCAGGTACTCCTAATACGGCCGCTTCTGAAACGAGGGGGTGAGTGAGTAGTTTCTCTTCGATTTCTCTTGGATAGATGTTAGAGCCACCGGATATGTACATATCAGAAACACGCCCGGTTAAATAAACAAATCCCTCTTCGTCCATATGCCCTAAATCGCCCGTTAAGAACCAACCGTTGCGAAAGCTTTTCCGGTTGGCTTCCGGGTTGTCGAAGTAGCCGGCAAAAACGGCAGGGCCTATCACGGCGATTTCCCCGGTTTCATTGGCAGGAACTTCACGGCCTTCACTGTTTTGGATCTGAACCTGCATGCCTGTGCGCGTGAAGCCACAGCTGCCTGTTTTCATGTGCTGATCCTCAACATGGTGAAAAGTAGGTGGTAGCACAGTAATGTTGCCTGTCACCTCACCAAGCCCGAAATATTGCACTAGCACAGGCCCGAGCTTTTCCAGTGCTTTCACTTGGTCGGCCCGATACATGGGTGCACCGGCATAGACCACATAACGCAGTGATGCATGGTTATATTGATCGACACTAGGGTGTTCGATCAGCATTTTGACAATAGTGGGAACCGTAAACAGGTTGGTGACATTCCATTTCTCCACCAATGCCCATATGGATTCGGGATTGAATTTATCCTCCGCTGGGAGAATCGTTTTCACTCCGCTTGCAACTTGTGCAAGTTGATGAACACCAGCGCCATGCGAGAGCGGTGCTACCACAATCGAGGCGTCATCAGCGTTTGTTCCTGGCATCAGGTCGCATAAATGGTTAGTCACCACAAAGGCCATTTGCCCGTGGGTCAAAATAGCGGCCTTGGGTTTTCCGGTCGTCCCAGAGGTGAAAAATAACCAGGCGGGGTCATCTCGGTTGACCTCGCAGGTTGCAATCTCTTCACCTATGAAGCGCTCAACAAGAGTGTCGTAATCATCAGCAAAGTTGCTTTGTCCAATGGAGACAGTAAAGTCGACGACTGGGGCGCAGGCGGTTGCATGGTCAGAAAATTGGGCGCCGCAGAGCAACCCTTTTGCCCCTGATGACTCCGCTAACCAAGCGATTTCTTCCGGTGACTGGCGATAATTGGCGGGCACCCAAATGGCGCCAATTCTCCAGCAGGCGAACATCGCTTCAAACATTTGGTGACAGTTGGAGGATTGAACAAGTAACCGATCGCCTTTGCGTAGTCCCAGCTGTTTGTCGAGTGCGTAGGCAAACGCCATGGAGCGCGCTTCCATTTCCTGCCAGCGCCAGGTGCGCGTTCCCCATACAAAGCCGATCTCATTGGCTAGGCGGCGTGCGCTATTGGTCAGGAAATGAGACAGATTCATGACTTTTGTTGAGACCGGTGTCACGCCGTGCTCTAGTGATTGGCTCATTTCATACGCTCCAAAATAGAGACATAATTGGTCACCGCAGCCCCACCCATGTTGAAGACACCTGCTATGTGGGCATTGGGTATTTGCATGTCGCCTGCCTCTTCCATTAGTTGCATGGCAGCCATGACATGCATGGAAACGCCGGTGGCGCCGATGGGGTGGCCTTTGGATTTGAGGCCTCCCGAAGGGTTGACGGGTAAGGCGCCATCTTTATGGGTAATACCTTCCCTAATGACACGATAGCCTTCGCCGGGGGCGGCTAGTCCCATAGCCTCATACTCCAGTAGCTCGGCGATGGTGAAGCAGTCGTGGGTTTCTACGAGAGATAGGTCTGAAAGGCTGAGGCCCGAGGCTTCTAACGCTTGTTTCCAGGCGATAGAGGCGCCTCGGAAAGCCAGAACGTCTCGTCGGGAAAGTGCCATGAGATCATTCGCTTGTGTGCGCGCTCGAAAAGCAATAGCACGCTCTAACTGAGCGGCGGTTTCGGCATCCGCAATAACCAGGGCTGCGGCGCCGTCTGATATGAGAGAGCAGTCGGTACGCCGTAAAGGGCCAGCTACCGTAGGGTTGCGCTCTGAAATGGTGGCGCAGAAGTCGGTGCCGATATCCTTGCGCATTTGCGCCCAGGGATTAGCAACACCATTGGCATGATTTTTGGCGGCAATCATGGCGAGTTCGTACGAGCGGTCGCCATACTTCTGAAAGTAGCTTGTGGCTATTTCGCCGAACACGCCCGCAAAGCCTCCTGCGATGTGAGCTTCTTCCTGATGGTAGCTGGCACTCAACAGAATATTGCCCACGTCGGCGGTGGGAGTCGCCGTCATTTTTTCGGCGCCAACGACTAATGCAATACGCCCGCGTCCTGATTCAATAAAATCGAGTGCGCCATGCAGCGCTGCGCTTCCCGTTGCGCAGGCATTTTCGTAACGCGTTGCAGGGGTGTGCGCAAAGCGTTCATCGCCCATGGCCACAAGAGCTGCCTGGAAGTCCTGGGCAGAAAAGCCATTGTTGTAGACTCCGACGAAAATGCCATCAATGGCTTCGTGGGCAACTCCAGCGTGAAGCAGAGCCTCCTGAATTACGCCCTGCATAAGGGTTTCGGTGTTGGGTTCGGGCAGTTTTCCGAAAGGGGAATGGCCCCAGCCGACGATATACGCTTTTGTCATTATGTGCTCCTAGCTAAGGGGTTGCGGGTGTTTGATATCTTAAAAATTCAGCGGCTAACAGATCTTCAATCGCGAGAGCTTCTTCTTGTAATCGTGGCACAAGGTTCTGCGATCTTCTCGGTTCCTGCATGCGGCTCTGTATCGCGGCCAGAGAGAGTGAGCCCGCCAGTACGCCATCGGGCCAGCGTAAGGCAATGCCAATGCCCCAGGAGTCAGGAAATACCAAACCAGGGTTAATTGCGTAACCCTGGGACCGGGTTTCGTCAACCAGGCTTAACATACGGCTCGGGATTAGCCGAGGGTATTGCTGTTCGAGGAGGGGGCGTTGCGCGTCTAAAATTTGGGTGATTTCACGGTCAGGAAGAGCCGCCAGCATGGCAAGTGAGCCTGCCCCGACCCCTAAAGGATGGTACGCACCTTGTGTCAGGGCATGGGTGCGAATGGGGTAAGCACCATCCTCACGGTATAAGCACAGCGAATGGTGGCCTCTGCGAATGGAAAGGCAAGCGGCATCTTCGGTTGATAGCGCCAAGCGCGCGACATTGCGAGTAGCGAGGCGCGTCAAGTTATGTAGCTCTGAGGCTCTTTGTCCCAGTAAGTAAGCCTCCGGGCCTAAGTGGTAATGCTGATTGGCGGGCGACTGCTCAACCATCCCTGCATTGATCAACGCAAGCAGTAAGCGCCTCACCGTGGGCTTATTCAAGCCACAGGACTTGGTTAAATCAGTAAGCGAGCTACCCTTATCTGCTTGTCGAGCAATTAGGCTTAATAAACTGAGCGCACGATCAACACTTTGCGCGCCAGCCGTCGTGCTTCCATTTGATAAAGCTTTTAGTTCCATATTATGAACCATCTTTTGTTTTCTGTTTCGCCTGTAAAGCTTATTTTGCAGATAATTTGACTTTTTGAAATGCCTTTGGCAAATTTTTATTGTCGTTAATACAAAATACGTTCCATATTGTGGATCAATAATAATCAAGTGCGACAGCACAAGCACGTCAGAAGGAATACAACACAATGAAATACCTTAGTTTTCGTAAGCTTGTATGGGCTGCTTCCGCTGCTGGACTGGTGCTCGCCAGTACTGCATCTGCTGAGACATTGCGGCTTTCTCATAACACGGGAGATGCCACTTCGTGGCACTTGGGGGCAGAGCGGTTTGCTCAGTTATTAGACGAAGCTTCCGAAGGTGAGCTAAATGTGCGGGTTTTCCCCAATGCACAGCTTTCGGGCGGTGATCAAATGCGCCAAGCTGAGATGGTGGGCCGTGGTGCGCTTGATCTGCTCATCACGTCTGCTATCAATGTCACTCCTCTCGTGCCGGAAATGGCGGTTTTCTCGCTACCGTATCTCTATGCAAATTACGACCAGGTTGATGCCACAACCCAGGGTGAACCTGTTGAGTTGCTTGAAGCCATAATGGAAGAGAAGGGAATTGTGGTGCTGGCTTGGGGGGAGAATGGTTTTAGGGAGTTAACCAATAGTGTACGACCTATTCGTACCCCAGAGGATATCCGTGGGCTCAATATACGTGTTGCAGGCCCCATGTATGTCGATGTCTTGAATGAACTTGGGGCTAATCCCCAACAAATGCAGTGGACGGAAACGATGACTGCCTTGCAGCAAGGCGTGGTGGATGCACAAGAGAACCCCATTGGGGCTGTTATTATCCCTCAGCAAATTTATGAAGTGCAGGATTATTTGACTACTTGGCACTACTCTTATGATCCCCTGTTTTTGGGCATATCTAAGCAACGTTGGGAAGGATTCGACGAAAAGACTCAAGAGATAATCCAGCTTGCTGCAGAGCAGGCAATGGCCTACCAGATAGAGGTAACTCGAGAAAGTACCGCTGATGGTTTGGAGTTTCTGAGCGAACAAGGCATGCAAATTACTGAGCTGTCAGAGGATGAAATTGCGGCGTTTCGTGCTGAAACGGTACCGGCTTTTGACCTGTGGGCTGAGAAAATAGGCCCTGAGATTGTGTCGGCCTTTGTTAATGCGGTGGAAGAGAACGGTAACTGATCCCAGCTGTTTCATGCTTGGTCTGGATAACGCTCCAAGTAATTTATTGGAGCTTTATCCGCAATTGATAGAGGTGCCGTAACATGAAATTTATGCTGCGAGAGGCAGAAAAAATATTCTGTGCAGTGCTTTTTATGGGCATGACCCTGTTGGGGTTTGCCAATGTCGTTGTTCGCTATGGGACTAACTATTCTCTGGCTGCTACAGAAGAGCTACTGACAAATGGTTTTTTGATTCTGACTATTTTTGGTGCGGCTATCGCGGCGCGAAGGGGAGAACACTTAGCCGTTTCGCTTTTCTACGATTTATTACCGGCCAGCCTACGTAAAATCGTTTTTCTGCTGTCTGGTCTTTTTTCAGTCGCATTGTTGGCACTATCTGCTTACTTTTCATGGGAAGTGCTGATGAATCAGCTAAGTTCAGGCATGCGTTCTTACGGGTTGGGGTTGCCTGCTTGGTATTATCATGTGGCTATTCCTTTCGGTTTTGCACTGATCATAGTTCGCTATCTGCAGCGGCTAAGGGATGAGCAGCGAAATCGTGATAGTGAGTGCGTGGGAGGTGCGAATGTTTGAGGTATTCGCCACACTCTCTTCAGGTTCTCAGATGATTCTGGTGTTTTTTCTACTCTTACTATTGCGTGTGCCGGTGGCTTTCTCGCTGGGTCTCTCTGCTATTTATGCTATGTGGCATATGGGTTTTGGGCTAGATATGGTAGGTGACCTGATTGCTACCGGGATAACCAAGTTCTCTCTACTTGCAATCCCATTTTTCATCCTGGCCGGTACCTTGATGGGAGTGCTGGGAATTGCCGAACGCATGGTGCTTTTTTTTAGAGTTCTCGTTGGTGGTTTGCCTGGCGGTATGGGGGTCGTGGGAACAGTGGTTTGTCTTTTCTGGGGTGCCGTCAGTGGTTCGGGGCCTGCATCTGTGGCTGCAATTGGCCCCATGATTATTAAAGGGATGGAAGAAGATGGCTATCGTAAGGCTTATGCTGCAGGTTTAGTGTGCACGGGAGCGGCTCTCTCGATAGTGATTCCACCCTCAATAGGACTGGTCATTTATGGAGTGATTGCAGAGACCTCCATTTCCAAGCTTTTTCTTGCGGCCATTATTCCTGGCCTATTGATGGGGGGCATCATGATATTAACCCTGCCGCTAGGACGTGATAAAGGCGCTAAGACTGGCAAGGTTGATGAGCTGTGCCTGGCAACCATGGGTGACCTTGTTGATACGAACCTCTCTTATAAAAAAAGACTTTGGAGCACATTTCGTGACTCTTTTTGGGGGCTACTAACGCCTGTCGTTATTTTGGGCGGAATATACTCTGGGGCCTTTACACCAACAGAAGCAGCGCTGGTGGCTACCGTCTATGCGTTGTTTGTGGGTGGACTTGCTTACCGCACATTAACCTTAAAAAAGTTATATGAGGCGCTAAGCGATGCAGCTGCATCATCATCTGTTGTTATGTTGGTAGTTGCGTATGCCAGTTTGTTCGGTTGGGTGGTGACCGTTGATGACCTTGTCGGAACCTACTCTGGACTGCTACTTGGTCTTAGCAGTAACGAGTGGGTCATTCTACTAGTAATAATGTTGATCTTGCTTATTGTGGGAATGTTCATGGATGCGGTCACCGTCATGTTCATTTCTTTGCCAATTTTTATGCCGGTTGTCCATGAAATGGGGTGGGATCCTATATGGTTTGGCGTGCTGTTAATGATCAACCTTTCGATAGGCCTGATTACACCGCCGGTAGGAATTAATCTTTATGTGGCTGCCAATGTGACCAGATTATCAATTGAGAGCGTAGCAAAAGGAGCACTACCTTTTGTATTTACCTGCTTGCTAGGTCTCGTAATCGTTGCCGCTTTCCCAACCCTTTCTTTAATGCTCATAGAAATATTTCGTTAACTAACTTTTACTAAGGCTATAGTGATGATAACAACAAAGCGTATTGCAGTAGTAACAGGTGCTGCACGTGGTATTGGACTGGCAACGACTCAGCTCTTTTTGGAACAGGGTTATGAAGTGCTTATGGTTGACCGTGATGCACCAGAACTTGAGAAGGTTGCCGCTAAGCTGGAAAACGCCTATGCGTGGGTATATGACATATCGGAGCCAGATGATATCGCTCATTTAGCGCAAGAGGTGGAGAATCAATACGGACGAGTTGATGCATTGGTCAATAATGCCGGTGTTGCCGATTTTCGCCCGTTAGAAGAAACCACTTACGAAATATGGCGACGGGTTATGGCGACTAATCTGGATGGTATTTTTCTTACTACGCAGTCACTATTACCTCTGCTCAAGGCGGCCAAAGGTGCGATTGTTAATATTGCCTCTATCTCGGGTCTAAGGGCCAGTACATTGCGTGTGGCTTATGGTACTTCCAAAGCGGCCGTCATTCATTTGACTCAACAACAGGCAGCCGAGCTAGGCGAACATGGCATCAGGGCTAATTGTGTGGCGCCAGGTCCAGTAGATACCAAGCTTGCGCTGGCTGTCCACACTCCTGAAATTCGCGCTGCTTATCATGACGCTATTCCCTTAAATCGCTACGGCAGTGAGCGAGAAATTGCTGAGATGATTGTATTTCTTTGCTCTGAGAAAAGTGGTTATGTTACCGGGCAAGTCATTGCCGTGGATGGTGGGTTTCAGTCAACTGGGGTTGGTTTGCCAGCCCTCCGAAACCTCTCAGTAAAAGCCTGAAGTTCCATTAGGTCGTAGATTTTTTACGATAAAAGTACCTGCTACTTGCTCTTCATGAAAATAGTGCTGGCTCTTTGAAAGAAGCCAGCCTCTCATCATTGTGAGTGTTTCCACCACCGCTGGTGTTACCACATCTTAAACGGATTCAACCCATTAGCTTGCTGCATCATCATGCGTTTGGCGAAAGGGAAGCGCTCGGCTATTTGCAGGCTTAGATCGCCTAGTTGGCGCAGCGGCTTGGCGCCGGTAAACAGGTGGTGAAAGCTGTCGGTGGCGGCGATCATCGCTTGGTTGGCCGCGCGGCGCTGGCACTCAAAGCGGAGTAGGTTGACATAGTCGCCGGGGTCGCGGCCCTGGATAATGATCTCGGCAAGGGTGTCGGCGTCGTGCAGGCCGATATTTAACCCCTGGCCTGCCAGCGGGTGCACCACATGGGCCGCGTCGCCAATAAGTGCCAGGCGCTTGCCGATATAGCGGTGGGCATGTTGGCGCTTGATGGGGAAGCTGGCCCGGGCGACGATGCGGATGAGGTTACCCAGGCGTTTAGGGAAGGCCATTTCGATGGCTGCTTTAAGTGCCTCATCGTCAAGCTGTTCGCGGGCTTGGGTGGTTTTATCTGTGTCGTACCACACCAAGGAAGCACGATGGCCTGGTAGCGGCAGCATGGCGATGGGGCCTGTAGGGGTGAAGACCTGCCAGCTGACATCCTGCTGGGGCAGTTCGGTTTCCACGTTAATGATCATCGCCCGCTGATGGTAGTCATAGCTGCTAACGCTGATCCCTGCTAGCTCGCGCAGGGTCGATTGCGCGCCGTCGGCGCCGACGATCAAGCGGGCGCTTAGGGTTTTGCCATTATCCAGCTCCAGCAGGCGGCCAGTGCTTGAGGTGATCGTACTTAACGGCGCGCACTGGGTGTAGCAGGTAACGCTGGGCAACTGTTCCAAGCGCTGCCATAGGGCGTACTGCAGCGTGCGGTTCTCGATAAAAATGCCGAAGTCATCCATGCCGCTATCGTGAGCGGAAAACAGCGAGTGGCCGGTGCCGTCCTGGTTGGAAACATCGATATGCCGAAACGGGCAGCTACGCTCCTCAGGTAAAGCCGTGCCGCTGGCCTTAACGAACGCTAACGAGCGCGCATTCAGCGAGGAAATACGCAGGTCATAGTCACCGCTAGGGGGAGTAGGGGCATCGCCGTGCTCCACCAGCCCTACGGAGAAGCCCGCATGACCCACGCGGGCCGCCAGGGCGGCGCCCACCATGCCGCCACCGACAATAATAATGTCATGATCGTGCTGCATAAGAGTATCTCCTGGGTGCACAATAACCGTTAAAGGGCGCGTTGCATGGCCCGCTGTTGCTATACAGTATCGTTGAGTTTGAGCCACATTGCCTAGAGGTGAACGATTGACGCAGGCCGTGGAAATTGCAGAAAGCGTTGCCCAGGCGGGCGAGGAACTGGCTGATTTTATTGAGCGGCACCCCAAACTGTGGGTGATTACCGGTGCCGGTGTGAGTACCGACAGTGGCATTCCGGACTATCGCGATGCGGATGGTCAGTGGAAGCGGCCACCCCCGGTGCAGCATGGCGACTTCATGAGTTCTCATCACGTTCGCCAGCGCTACTGGGCCCGCGCGCTGATCGGTTTTAGCGCCATGCGCGAAGCCCAAGCCAGCGGCGCACACCGTGCGTTGGCCACGCTGGAGTCACAGGGTTATATCCAGCAGTTGGTGACCCAAAACGTTGACCGCTTACATCAGCGCGCCGGTTCCCGCCGGGTGATCGACCTGCATGGCCGAGCGGACATGGTGAAGTGCATGGTGTGCGACTACCAAATGATGCGCCACGCCATGCATGCCGAAATGGCGCGCATGAATCCGAGCTTTACTGGTTTGCAGGCGGGGCACGCTCCGGATGGCGATGCCGACCTGGAAACTGACTTCAGCACCTTTCGCATTTTCGACTGCCCGCGCTGCAGCGGCATCCTGAAGCCTGACGTGGTGTTCTACGGCGATGTGGTGCCCGCCGAACGGCGGCTTGCAGCGCAGGTAGCGCTGGCAGAGTCGGAGGCGGTACTGGCAGTGGGCACCTCGTTGATGGTGTTTTCCGGCTACCGTTTTTGCCGCGCCGCCCATGAGCGGGGCATCCCTCTGGCATCGCTATCGCTCGGCGTCACCCGGGCAGATGCGCTATTGACCCACCAGTGGCGGGCGCCGTTGACGCCGGTGCTTGAGCAGGCTGTGCGCTGTTTGCACGGAAACTAGAGCGCCTGAAACACTGATAGCATTTCCTGGGAAACTTTTTACCATGCTCCTCATTGCCTGGAGCCAAAGTTTGCCCGTTCGATATGTTTTTTGGCATCGTCCCAAGGCAATCTGCGTTTGCGTGCTTTCATCAAATCAAGGGAGGCTAAGCTCTCCTCATTGGACAATAGCCCGAACTCAATCATCTCAGTGAACACCCATAGCGTGCCTCTTATATCAACACCTTCGCGCCCAGCAAGGGCGCGCAGATTATTGTCTCCCGTAAGCAACGGGCAGGCTTCCTGCTTAGCTAAAGCCAGCGCTAGCCTGTCGTACAAGCCGGGCTCTTCGCCATGCTCTTCTCCCAAGGTGATCGCATAATCGATGTACAAGGATTCAACAACGAGTGTTTTTAACCCCATATCAATTAGGTACGGGCTGCCGTCTTCAATTTCTTCTTCATAAAGCACGTCAGGCATAGCGAAAACATAAGGAAGCTGAAAGAGTGTTTCCAGTATGCCCCCAGCCTCTAAATCAATTATTACGTTGGCGTCACTGATGAGTAACAGCATCAGCAGACTCCATTAGGCGTTCTCGATAGAAGCGCATTCTTGGGATGCCGAGCAGTTCAGCCGCCTTTGCCTCGGAAATAAGGTCTTCTGCTAATGCCCGATATACTAGCTGCTCAAATAGAGAAGGGGCTTCGTTAGGTAGCACCTCGCCGGGCTCGTTAGTCCTCCAGCCGCGAGCCGAGAACATTCGCATCGTTGCCTCTCGCAACCCGTCATGGATAACGCCACATTGAAACGCACGCATTACCCACCCGGCCATTGAAAGGCCGTACTCATGCTTTAGATGGTAAAGTTCTTGTGGCTCTAAGCGCTTTCGCTGAGAGCCAAGCTCCTTAACAACGGACTCTCTTGGGGCTAAAAACGCGCCAGCAAAACGGTCGCATGCCTTTTCTTCATTTACTCCGTCCGTCAATCGACCTGCAAAAAGCACGTGAGCCAGTTCGTGGGCGAGAGTAAAACGCTGGCGATCCCCAGGCCAGCGAGAAGACACCACTATGACAGGGTAGTACTGCCCATCTACTGTCATTGCTGTAGCAGTCATGCCCGAAAATGCTTTGTGTTCCACGTCGACTGCCATTACCAACAACCCCAAGGGTTCAAGCTCTGCGGTCAAGTCGGCAATTGGATTTAACCCAAGCTCCCATGCGTGTCGTACATTCTCTGCGATGCCCTCAATCTCGTCCAAATCTTCTATTTGGCGAGGTACACAACCAGGGACTGCGAAGTGTGGAATGGGCAACTCGGGGAACGCGTTAAGCAATTCGACACGTTTCTCAATCATTTCCGTAATGCGGATTTGTATAGCGTCAGAACGCTTCTTCCCAAACGTGCTGTGTTTACGAAATTCGATGTTCGACAACGTTACCGTCGACTTTCGGAAAAAATATTCTGTGCGAACGCCACACGCTTTAGCGATCTTGAGCAATTTAGAGGAGTCGGGTGTTGCTTTACCTTTTTCATACTTCTGTATTGCCGCCTTGGAAACCTCAAGCTGCTGGCCCAACGCTTCAAGCGTCAAGTCAGCAGCAAGGCGTGCCTGATGGATTCGTTGACCTAGCATAGATGTCACTCGGTTTACTTTTATAAAAGTATTTTGTGAAAAGTAAACCTTGTGCCAAACAATAACCAGCGGAAAAAATTCACAGAAATCTTTATTAAGAGAAAAGTGACCGGACTTTATGCTCACGTACCAGCCAGCAGCCAAGCATATCTCTCGCCACTTCAAGCGTGTCCCGATTATAAAAATCCCTTGGCAGTGGCGTCAGCTCGCTGTTTTTAACATTTGGTATGTTTGGCAACATCGCCTCGGCGTTTAGTTGAGTAGAATGCTAGGGTATTAGGTAGTTATTGCCACTAAAAGCGGAGCCTATCGTGCTGCCATTCGAACATCTCTATTCCACCTTGCCTGAACCCCTCTGGGTCGCCACCCAAGCAACGCCTGTGGCCAGCCCGGAGCTGATTGCGTTCAATGCGCCGCTTGCCCATGAGCTAGGGGCCACAGAGCTACCTGACTCTACAACGCTTGCCGATTGGTTTAGCGGCAACCAGCCCATGCCGGATGCCAAGCCGGGCGCCTTAGGTTACGCCGGGCATCAGTTCGGCAACTTTGTGCCGCAACTGGGCGATGGCCGTGCGCTGCTGCTGGGCGAAGTGATCGATCAGAATGGCGTTCGCCGCGATGTGCAGCTAAAAGGCAGCGGCCGCACGCCGTTTTCCCGCGGCGGCGATGGCCGTTCGCCGTTAGGCCCCGTGCTGCGTGAGTACCTGGTCAGCGAGTTCATGGCGGCGATGGGAATTCCCACCACCCGTGCCCTTGCGGCCGTGGCGAGCGGCGAGCGAGTGGTACGGCAAATGGCTGAGCCCGGCGCCGTCTTTACCCGCGTGGCGAGTAGCCATATTCGCGTGGGTACCTTTCAGTTTGCCGCTGCACAGCGGGATGAAGCATTGCTCAAAGCCCTGGCGGATCATGTGATTGCGCGCCACTACCCGGATGCCGCCAACGCAGAAGATCCCTATATGGCGCTGCTGGAAGCGGTGGTCGCTCGTCAGGCGGTGCTGATTGCTCGCTGGATCAGCGTCGGCTTTATTCACGGCGTGATGAATACCGATAACTGCAGCATCGCCGGCGAAACCATCGATTACGGCCCCTGCGCCTTTATGGAGCAGTTCGATCCGCAGAAGGTGTACAGTTCCATCGATCAAGGCCGACGCTACGCCTTTGCCAACCAGCCAGCGATTGCTCAGTGGAATCTGGCCCGCTTTGCCGAAACGCTGCTGCCGTTGATGCGGGAAGAGGGCGACGCGGTCGTGGAGCAGGCCACTGACGCCATCCGGCGCTTTGAATCACTGTTCAGCGCCGAGCAAGTCCGCCTGCATGCCGATAAGCTCGGTTTAGCGGCGGAAAGCCCTCAAGCCGAAGCGCTAATGGAAGGTCTCGAAAGCCAGATGCATCAGGGGCGGATGGACATGACCGCCACCTTTGACGCGCTCACGCAATACGCTTCCTCGCCGAGCGATGAGTACCGCCAGGCACTGCTGGCGCTGACGACTCAGCCTGGCGAGTTGACCGCGTGGCTGGATACCTGGCAGCAAGCGCAGATAGCCAGCCAAGATAGTGAGCGTTTTGCGGCCATGCGAAGCGCCAACCCGGTCATTATTCCCCGCAACCACCGGGTTCAAGAGGTCATTGATGCCGCTTACGACGGTGACTTTACCCCTTTCCATACTCTGCTGGCGGTCGTCACCCAGCCATTCGATGACTCCGTGGAAGCGCGTCGTTTAGCGGCGCCCGCCACGGAAAATGAGCAGGTGCTAAGAACCTTCTGTGGCACATAACGCCTATGCTAGACTGTGTTTTTTTACAGTTGGAAGGCTAGCCGGTGCGCAAAATCATTCACTGCGACTGTGACTGCTTTTATGCAGCAGTGGAAATGCGCGATAATCCCGCGCTGCGGGATATACCGATTGCGATTGGCGGCAGCGTCGAGCAGCGCGGGGTGGTCGCCACCTGCAACTATCCCGCCCGCGAATTTGGCATTCACTCGGCCATGCCGATGGCTCAGGCACTCAAGCGCTGCCCGCATCTCACCGTGATCCGCGGTGAGATGGCCAAATACAAAGAAGTTGCCCGCCAGGTCTTCGCCATTTATCGCGATGTGACTGAACTGATCGAACCGCTCTCCCTGGATGAGGCCTTTCTGGATGTCTCGGAGGTCACCCAGCATCACGGCAGCGCGACGCTAATGGCTGAAGCGATCCGTGAACGGGTCAGCCGCGAAGTGGGGATCACCGTTTCGGCGGGCGTAGCGCCCAACAAGTTTCTGGCCAAAATTGCCAGCGACTGGAACAAACCCGACGGCCTGTGCGTGATTACGCCGGATAAGGTCGATAGCTTCGTACAACAGTTACCGGTCAAGAAAATCCACGGGGTAGGGCCCCGCACGGCCGAGAAACTGGCGGGGCTGGATATCCACACCTGCGCCGACCTGCGTACCCGCACGCTGACCGACCTGGTCGAGCACTTTGGCCGTTTTGGACGGCGACTGCATGAGCTGAGCTGGGGGCGGGACGAGCGCCCGGTGAAAACCCACCGGGAGCGCAAGTCGGTCAGCACCGAACAGACCTACGCCCAGGATTTACCCAACCTCGATGCCTGCCACCGAGAGCTACCCGCGCTGATCGAAGATTTAGAGCGCCGCTACGCACGGCTTGACCCGCCACTGGCGGTGCGCGGGTTAATCGTAAAAGTGAAGTTCAACGACTTTACCCAAACCACCGTCGAACACGCCGACCCCGCGCCTAACCTGGAGCAGTTTGAAACTCTGCTTAACGTTGGTTGGGCCAGGGGCGAGCGGCCCGTCCGCCTGCTTGGAGTAGGGTATCGACTGGCGGACAACAGCCAGGAGCATCAATTGTCGCTGTTTTAATTAGCCTGTTAATCCTTTTGTCGATTGACGCTCATGCAGGAGCGCGTTAAAACAGATGTATGATAGGCGGCGTAAATAATCATGTTTCACATTAGCCGTCTTCCTGCCTTTTTAACGCGCGAGCCTTGCCATGTCTGCTAATGCTGCCCAACGTCCTCGTTTAGTGTTTGCCCATGCCAATGGTTTTCCGGGCTTAAGCTATCGCAGCCTGCTGAACCCACTGGCAGAGACCTTTGATCTGCACCCTCTGGATCGCCTGGGTCACCACCCTGACTACCCCGTTAATCATAACTGGGGCAACTTGGTGGATGAGCTGCTGAGCTACCTACCCGAGACGGATACGCCGCTTCTGGGCGTGGGGCACTCTTTGGGTGGCACGCTAATGGCCATGGCCGCGGATAAGCAGCCCGAGCGCTTCTGCGGGGTGATTATGCTTGATCCCCCTTTGATGCTGGGCAAGGACGCCTGGGCAATGAAAGCCGCCAAGCGGTTTGGCTTTGTGGATCGGGTTACCCCTGCTGGAAAAACCTTGGGGCGGCGCACCGTGTGGCCGAGTCGCGAAGCGATGGCAAGCTCGCTGGGTCGCCGGGGGCTGTTTCGTCGCTTTACCCCGGAGGCGCTCAACGACTACATTGAAGCAGGGACGCGCTTGCTAAATGATGGCAGTGCAGAGCTGACCTTTGACCCGAGTATTGAGGTGGAAATTTTCCGCCACCTGCCGGATCACCTATCGCGCCTGCCGCAGCGTTTGGGCGTACCGTTAGAACTGGTGGCGGGCAAAGAGTCCCACCTATTGACCGCTTCACGTATAAAACGCTTGAAGCGTAGAGGGCTATCGGTGAGTGAAGTCCCCGGTACGCATATGTTCCCGATGGAGCATCCGGACGAGACCCGTGCCGCTATTTTGGCTGCCTGGCAGCGTTTATCCAGCGTCCGTCAGCCCCAAAACACAGCGTAAGGAGGCGTTATGTATCTTTCCGTACAGCTTAGCTATTACCCGTTGGCCGATGACTTCAAGCCGGTGGTCAAAGAGGTGGTGAAACGCCTTGAGGCGACAGGATTGGAAGTACACCCGAATCGCATGAGCACCCAGGTATTTGGCGAGTTCGATGCTGTGATGGCAGCGCTAACTGAGGTGATGAAGTGGTCGTTTGAGACCCATGGCAAAGCGGTCTTTACGGCTAATTTCCTCGAAGGCGATCGTCGGCCACGCTAATCACGCAGCATAGGCAACGCCGTCCACTGGGCGGCGTGTCGTTGTCTGGTTCGTTCGCGTCGCTATGGGACATAAATGGTTCCCAAATGACTGTAGTTTAATCCCTATACCAATCAAAAATAGGGGTTAAAAGAATGTTCCATCCTGCTGATTTAAATAACAAATTCCCTCATTCAGGTAAAAAACTTTCGATAGCGCTAGGGGCACTACTCGTCAGTGGCTATGCGCATTCCCAGTCGGTCAGTATGGACTTCTCCAATGAGTATAATGCGTCCTCCATTCATGCTCAGGGCGATGCCTATTTTATTGATAAGCTTGCCGAATTAACCGATGGCGAAATTGATATCACGCTGCATACGGGTGGCTCGCTCGGCTTTAATTCCGGCGATCATTTTTATGGCGTGGCCGATGGCGCCGTCGAGATAGCTGATACCCTCTCGGGCACCATGAGCGGCATCAATTCGCTGTTTCTACTCTCTTCGCTCCCCTTTATTGTCGACGATGTTGCCGATGCGCGGCGACTTTATGACATAGCAAAACCCTATTACGAAGAGGTGTTCGCCGATAATAACCAGGTGCTGCTGTATGCCTCGCCCTGGCCGCCGAGCGGTATCTGGTCGGAAGACGAGGTCGCGAGCCAGGACGATCTTGAGAGCCTGAAGATTCGCACCTTTGACCGTAACGGTACCGAGACATTTAGAAATGTAGGTGCCTCGCCGGTCAGCCTGTCCTGGGCCGATGTGGTACCCCAACTGGCCACCGGCGGTATCGAGGCGGTGTTAACGTCCGCCGAAGCGGGGGCCAATGCCAGCTTTTGGGAGCACCAGAATTACTTTGCCGGGGTTCAGTACGCCATTCCCCTTAACATGGTGCACATGAATCGCGATGCGTTCGAATCGCTTACCGACGCTCAACAGGATGCGGTCATGGAAGCGGCCAGCCTGACTGACCAACACAACTGGGAAGCGGTTGAAACGCGTACCGAAGAAAACTACCAGACGCTTAGTGAGCACGACGTCGTGATCAGTGATCCCGTCTCGGACGAGTTGCTAACGCCTCTCAAGGAAGCCGCCAGTGGCGTGGTCGAGAGCTGGCTGGAGAATACCGGAGATGACGGCGAGTCGATCTTGAGCGAGTTCCGAGGCGCCGAATGAGGGCGCTCAATGTCATTGAGCGTATCTCTAAACTGCTCAATAGGGTCGGTGCTGTCATTGCCGTGCTGCTCATTATTTATATGCTCGGCCATATCCTGTTAGAGATAGCGCTGAGGCTGTTTGGCCACTCGACGTTTATCCTCGATGAGTATATCGGCTATGCCGTGGCTACTATGTCCTTTTTAGGCCTGCCTTATGTGCTGGAGAAGGGCGGGCTGATCCGTGTCTCTCTGCTTCTGGAGCGCTTTCCTGAAACCATGCGCTGGCCGCTGGAGCTATTCAGCAGCTTGGTAACGGCAGGTTGCTTTGTGTGGCTCTCGACCTTCTGGTTTCAGAATGTTCTGCGTAGCTACAGCCGCGGCACCGTCAGTGAAACCATGGCAGAGACGCCTATTTGGCTGCCGGAGAGCGCCATCCTCGTGGGCATGTGGTTAATTTCCATCACTCTGTTAGTCAGAGCCCTAAAAATAATGGCTCTGCGTTCAGGCTACTCGTCTAGCGTCAATTGAAGCAGCGACTAATAGGAAAGGCGTTATGGATATTTTTTGGTCGGCCGTCGGGGTCGGCGTACTGCTGTTGTTCTTTTTGTCGATGGGCACCTGGATTTTTGCATCCATGCTGGCCGTGTCCATCGGCTCGCTTTGGCTGTTTGGCGACTTCGGTGCTGATCGTATTGGCCTGATTTTCTCGCGAATTCTCTACCGTGCCAGTAATAGCTGGGAGTTATCGGCCATCCCGCTGTTTATATTGATGGGCGAGCTGATTTTTCGCTCCAACATTTCCGAGCGGCTTTTCAAAGGGCTGGTGCCGATCACCCGCCATTTGCCGGGCGGTATTCTCCACACCAACGTGCTTGGCTGTACGCTGTTTGCGGCGGTGAGCGGCTCCAGCGCGGCGACGACCGCGACGATTGGCAAAATCACCACCCAGGAGCTGAAAACGAGGGGGTACGATCGCAACCTATCGATCGGTTCGCTGGCGGGCGCCGGTAGCCTGGGGCTGTTGATTCCGCCTTCGATCGTGATGATCGTCTATGGCGTTCAGGCGGAAGTCTCTATTAGCCAGCTGTTCATGGCGGGGGTAGTGCCGGGTTTGTTAATTGCGCTGCTGTATAGCGCGTATATCGGCGCGAGGACCTATTTGTCGCCGTCGTTGGCACCCAAGCAGGCAGCGACTGACCAGAGCGTAGGGCAATCCATTCTGCTTCTGCTGCCCGTGCTGGTGTTGATCAGCATCGTGATTGGCTCTATCTATAGCGGTATTGCCACGCCCTCGGAGGCGGCGGCGGTGGGCGTGGCCGCAACGCTGGTGCTGCTTGGCGTCGAGCGCCAGCTTTCGGCGCGGCTGTTTATTGAGGCGTTCAGAGGCACGTTAATCACCAGTATCATGGTGTGCAGCCTGTTGATTACCGCCACGTTGCTCTCCACGGCGATGGGCTACCTGCACCTGCCCCGGGAGCTTGCGGAGTGGATCGCCGCGCAAAACTTTACCCCGATGTCGTTGTTGCTGGCGCTGGCGGTTTTCTATGTGGTGCTGGGGCTTTTCCTGGACGGTATTTCGATCACCGTGATGAGCCTGCCGATTACGCTGCCGATCGTACTGCTGGCGGGGTTCGATCCCATCTGGTTTGGCATCTTCCTGATCATCATGATCGAGCTTGGCCAGATAACGCCTCCAGTCGGATTCAACCTGTTTGTGCTGCAAAGCCTGACGGGGGAAAGCATCAGCCGGGTGGCCTTGGCAGCGCTACCTTTCTTCCTGCTGATGTGCGTGGCGGCCTTGATCATCAGCGTATGGCCGGATATTGTTTTGTGGCTGCCTCGCTTCATGGCGCAATAAACCGGTTAGGTATCCACACAAGTAAAAACGCCGCCCCAAATTTGGGCGGCGGTTTGGTTCTTGCTGACTAACGCTTAATTACACCAGTGAATCCAGGCAGGACTCAATAATATCCAACCCTTCATTGAGCACGTCATCTTGAATGGTGACGGGCATCAGGAAGCGGATGGTGTTGCCGTACATGCCGCAGGAAAGCAGGATCAAGCCCTCTTCGCGGGCTTTCTTGCACAGCGCGGCAGCCAGTTCAGGGTTAGGCGTGTGATCGGCTTTGTTCGACACCAGTTCAAAGGCAGCCATGGCGCCCATGTTGCGCACGTTGTCGATGCAATCAAACTTATCTGCCCAAACGTTGAAGCGCTTGGCCAGCTTGTCGCCCAAAGCCTGGCTCTTCTCCAGGATGCTCTCTTCTTCAAACACTTCCATGACCGCCAACGCGGCCGCACAGGCGGTAGGGCTGCCGGTGTAGGTGCCGCCCAATGAGTTAGGGCCTGAAGCATCCATCACCTTGTCAGTACCCACGATGGCGGAGATCGGCATGCCGTCGGCCATACTCTTCGCCATGGTCATAATGTCCGGCTCAACGCCGCTATGCTCAATGGCAAACATTTTGCCGGTACGGCCAAAGCCTGACTGCACTTCATCGATGATCATCAGCATCCCGTGCTCATCGCAGATCTCACGGATCTTGGTCAGGAAGCTGGTAGAGGCCGGGTAGAAGCCGCCTTCGCCCAGCACCGGTTCGAGCACGATGGCCGCGGTATCTTTGGGGTTGGCATCGGTTTTCAGCGTCATTTTCAGGCCGCGAATAGCTTCGTCTTCGCTAACGCCGTGGTAAGGCACCGGGTAGGGCGCACGGAAAACGGTGCCCGGCATGGGGCCGAAGTCGCTCTGGTAAGGCGCCACCTTGCCGTTCATGGCCATGGTGAAGAAGGTACGGCCGTGGTAGCCGCCATCGAAGCAGATAACGTTAGAACGGCCAGTGGCGGCGCGGGCGATCTTGACCGCATTTTCCAGCGCTTCCGCACCCGAGTTGGCCAGCATGACTTTGGCATGGCCACGAACGGGCACGATGTGACTGAGTTTTTCCGCGACTTTCACGTAGCCTTCATAAGGCATGACCGTTTGGCAGGTATGCATCAGCTTATCGAGCTGGGCTTTTACCGCTGCGACCACTTTGGGGTGACGGTGACCTACGTTGAGTACGCCAATGCCGCCTGCGAAGTCGATAAAGCGGTTGCCGTCCGCGTCCCAGATTTCAGCGTTTTCAGCGTGGTCGGCGAACGCCGTTGCGGGGCTTGCAGCGCCAGCAGCGACGTATTTATGTTTTAGCTCGTTTAGTTCGGCATTGCTGCTCATGGCTTACTTCCTAATTGATGAGGATTGATCTTTTAGCATAGTGCTTAATAGGGGTGCCTGATAGGGGCCTGATTGTGAAGTTTAAAAGCGTTGCCTACATGGATGACGAGGCAATGACAACACGGTTGCGCCCCGTCTGTTTAGCTTGATACATAGCTTTATCAGCACGATCAAGTAGCCGTTTGCCCGAGGCTTCAACGTAGCTGGCAATCCCCGATGAGAGCGTCATCGTTAATTGGTGCTTAGTAAACGTTTGTTGCGCGACGCTTTCACGAATGCGTTCCATGCCTTGGTAGGCTTCTTCAGAATTTACGCCTGGCATAATGATTAAAAACTCTTCACCGCCCAATCGTATGTGCAAATCGGTATCGCGCAGTACAGCACTCACTAAGGAGGTGATCTGTTGTAAAACGCTATCGCCCGCGCTGTGCCCATAGGTATCGTTGATCGCTTTGAAGTCATCCAGGTCATAGATCGCGATGCTGAAAGGTGTTCCATACCGCTCGCAGCGCTTGATCTCTTCATCCAGGCGCTGCAAACCGGCACGACGGTTGAGCAGCTCCGTTAGCTCATCGTGGTGAGCCATATGATCCAAGCGCTCATTAGCCTGCTTGAGCCGCTCTTCTAGCTGTTTGCGCTGGGTAATGTCGATTATGAAAGTGACTTTACGCGGTTCGCCGTCGTCAGCCTCAATACGCGCAGCTTCGGCGATGATGGTGCGTCTTCCGCCGTTTTTGAGAACCACATCCCACTCTTGGCGCAGCTCTTGATCCTCGTTGCCCTGCATAAACTCAGTATGCAGCGCTGATAAAATCGCATGGTTCTCTTCGGGCACTACGTGGGTAAGGTGCTGGCCTAAAAGCTCTTCCTGCCGGTAGCCATAAAATTCACAGTAAGCTGGATTGACCATTTCAAAGTGACCCGAAGGGGTTGTAATACAGATTCCAATCGGTGCCGCTTTGATAACGTTTTCGGTATTGCGCTTTGAGCGGTTAAATAACTGGTAGAGTCTGTCGAGACTAATCTCTTTCATACACCGCTCCTGAGCTGCTATCTACTTCATTTTTTAACCCCACTAATAGCGGAACAATATTGGTGCACAAAGTGTTAATCGCCGGTTTTGCGTAGTAGAAACCCTGCTGCTGGACAATGCCAGCCCGTGCTAGCCATAAGGCTTCGGCACGAGTCTCGACACCTTCGGCGATAAGAGTCATATCGAGCTCTTGGGCGAGCAGGATGATCGCGTTTAACAGTGCTTGGCGGCGAAGATCCTTATCGCAGTTCATCACCAGCTCACGATCGATTTTAAGTTTATCGGGGGTTAAGTCAGTGAGCAGGTCAAGGTTGGCGTAACCATTGCCAAAGTCGTCAAGCGCCGTTTTAAAGCCCATGGAGCGGTAGGCATTAATAATATTGCACAGGTGTTGCCGGTCGCGGACGCGCTCGGTTTCGGTGATTTCAAAAATAAGCCGATGGGTAGGCCAACCCACCCGTTTTGATACCGCTAACGTTGCCTGGATGCAGGCTTCGGGCTCATAAACGGCGTTAGGCAGAAAGTTGATCGAAAGGTCGGTTTGCATATCCAGTGCGCTGGCCATTTCGATTGCTTTTACCCGGCAGGCCTGATCAAAACGGTAGAGGAGCTCATCAGTCACTTGCGAAATGACGCTCCAAGCGGATTCACCGCACGGCCCACGAACCAGTGCTTCATAGGTGACGATTTGGGCCAGCGATAGATCCACGATTGGCTGAAAGGCCATGGTGAACTCAAAGGGCAAGTCGCCTTCACAGCGTTTGCAACTGCCATTGACGCGTGCGCACTGGCTCATAGCTGCTCCTGAGGGATGGGTGTTGGATGGCGCTGTTAATGCCATAACATTAGATAGATTAATGCCTATAGCCTATGTTGAAGCATTCAACGCTCTTAACTTTAGGTCTTAATATACGTTTTGTATAGCTTTTGTACAACCATGGGTTGCGAAGCATTAGCCAGGTGCCTGCTTCTTGGCTTGCAATATTGGTCTGTTCTTTTGGCTTAAAAAAAGGCGCCAAGTAGGCGCCTATAAGAGGGAAGTGCATAAATCGAGTGCATAAACCATTAGTGCTATTAAATGATGCCTGCTGCGCGAAGCGCAGTGCGCTGCTCCAAGCTAATACCAAGTTCTTCCAGCACGCTTTCCGTATGTTGGCCTAAGTGAGGCGGCGCCGTAGTGGCGCTCATTTGGGCACCGTTAAAACGGATAGGGTTAGCGACCAGATCCACCTGACCTGCTTGGTCGTGGGGCAGGGTCTGCTTAAGTCCGCGGGCTTTCACATGGGGGTCGTCGAACACCCGATCCAGCGTATTGATCGGCCCGCAGGGAACGCCTACGGCTTCAAAAGCGGCTAGCCATTCATCAGTGCTGCGCTGGGCCAACGCCGCTTCCAGCTGCGGAACGAGCAGAGCACGATTGTTTACCCTGGCGCCATTGGTGGCAAAGCGTGGATCTTCCGCCAAAGCCGGTAGCGAAAGCACCGCGCAAAAACGCTTGAACTGCTCGTCGTTGCCGACAGCCATAATCATATGGCCATCCTGGGTGGCAAACGCCTGATAAGGCACGATGTTGGGGTGAGCGTTACCCAATCGCTGGGGCACATTGCCGGAGGTGAGGTAATTGAGTGCCTGATTGGCGAGTACGCCTACCTGCACATCCATTAATGCCATATCGATATGGCAACCCTCGCTGCTATCACGGCGCTGATAAAGCGCCGCTAAAATTGCATTAGCGGCATATAACCCGGTGAATATATCGGTAAAGGCGACGCCACTTTTTACCGGGCCACCGCCGGGTTCACTGTCGGGCTTGCCAGTTAGGCTCATGATCCCGCCCATGGCTTGGATCATAAAGTCATAACCGGCGCGGTGAGCGTAAGGGCTCTCCTGGCCGAAACCGGTAATCGAACAGTAGATCAACCTAGGGTTGAGCGCCTTTAAGCTGGCGTAATCCAGCCCGTAGCGTTTCAGGCCGCCAACTTTAAAGTTCTCTATCAGCACGTCAGAGTTAGCGACTAGCTGCTTGATCACTGCCTGGCCTTCGGGCTTGGCCATATCGACGGTCAGCGAGCGTTTACCTCGGTTAGCGCACAGGTAGTACGCCGACTCTTCGCTGCCCGCCAGCCAAGGAGGGCCCCAGTGGCGGGTGTCATCGCCGCTACCGGGGCGCTCTACCTTAATCACATCTGCCCCCATATCCGCGAGCATTTGTCCGCACCACGGCCCGGCCAGTACGCGGGAAATATCGAGTACTTTTATACCGGCCAGTGGTTTGGTTAGCTCGTTCATAGAGGCTCCGTTAATAAGTGACAAGTGATCAAGGTGCGGTGATTAAAAGAACGACTGAATGCCTGTCTGGGCGCGACCCAGAATCAGAGCGTGTACATCGTGGGTGCCTTCGTAGGTGTTTACCGACTCCAGATTGACCATATGGCGAATAACACCGTATTCGTCGGAGACGCCGTTACCGCCGTGCATATCGCGAGACTGGCGGGCGATATCCAGCGCTTTGCCGCAGTTGTTACGTTTGATCAGAGAGACCATTTCCGGTGCCCAGTTGCCGCTATCCATCAGGCGGCCCACCTGCAGGGCTGCCTGCAAGCCCAGGGTGATCTCGGTCTGCATATCGGCGAGCTTTTTCTGGATCAGTTGGTTGGCAGCCAGCGGGCGGCCAAACTGCTTGCGGTCGAGGGTGTATTGGCGCGCTGCGTGCCAGCAGAACTCGGCCGTGCCCATCACACCCCAGGCGATGCCGTAGCGGGCTTTGTTGAGGCAGCCGAAGGGGCCTTTCAGACCACTGACGTTGGGCAGCAGGTTCTCTTCGGGAACGAAGGCGTTATCCAGCACGATCTCACCGGTAATTGATGCGCGCAAAGAGACTTTACCTTCGATTTTGGGCGTGGTGAAACCTTCGGTGCCACGCTCGACAATAAAGCCTTTAATCTGATTGTCGTGAGCCGCTGATTTCGCCCACACCACCGCGATATCGGCAATCGGACTGTTGGTGATCCACATTTTGGCGCCGGTCAGGCGGTAGCCGCCGTCAACTTTTTCCGCCCGGGTAATCATGCCACCCGGATCAGAGCCGTGATCGGGTTCGGTCAAACCAAAACAGCCGACCATTTCGCCGCTGGCAAGCTTGGGCAGGAACTTCTGCTTCTGCTCTTCGGAGCCGTAGGTCTCGATGGGGTACATCACCAGCGAAGACTGCACACTCATGGCCGAACGGTAGCCGGAGTCTACGCGCTCTACTTCGCGGGCAATCAAACCGTAGGCTACGTGGTTAACGCCTGCGCCGCCGTACTCGGGGGAAACGGTGGCGCCCAGCAGGCCAAGCTCACCCATTTCGGTCATGATCTCGCGGTCAAAGCGCTCTTCACGGAAGGCGGTTAGCACGCGGGGCTGAAGGTTTTCCTGGCAGTAGTCGTAGGCCGCATCGCGGATCTGGCGCTCTTCATCGGTGAGCTGTTGTTCCAGAAGTAGCGGGTCGTCCCAGTTGAAATGCGTCATGGCGTAGATTCCTCGGATAGTGGGAAGGAATAGATGCAAAATAGCTTGCAGCCAATGTATCGCCGTTTTTTTAAAATATCTACATTTTTTTAAAACGTAGAACTTTGGTCTGGGACGAAGAGCCGAAACGAAAAGCTCAGCCGATGCCGCGCTCTTGAAGGACGCGGGTAATGATCGGTACGGGGGTCATCAGGTGATCGCGCATCAGGGTGTCGGCTTCGGCGGTATCGCGCGCCAGAATGACATCGACCAGCGCAGCGTGCTCCTGGCGCTTAAGCTCCAGCGCCTGGGACGACATCACGGTTTCCTGCAACCACAGATGGCGGTAGCGCTCTACCTGGTCAAACAGGGTGTTGCGCATTTGCAGTAGGTGAGGGGAGTTGCAGCCGCTGGCAATGGCGGTATGGAAGGCTTTGTGGCGCTGATCCCAGATGTCGAGCAGGTCGTTGGGGGTGTTGATGTCGGTGACCTTGGCCAGCCGATGTGCGGTAGCCAGCACCGTGGCTTCCCAGTCGTCGTCGCCGCGCTCTATAGCTAAGCGCAGGATCAGCCCTTCAAGCTGAGCCCGGGCGTCGTAAATATCGTTGAGTTCGGCCAGCGACATGGGCGCTACCCGGTAGCCGCGCTGGCTGATCGCGACCACAAGGCGGTCAGAGACTAACTGTGATAGCGCTTCCCTTAGCGGCCCGGTGCTGGCGCCGTACTGCTCTTTTAGTCGGCTCATCAGCAGCTTCTGCTCAGGTGCATAGCGGCCACGAATAATGTCGTGCTTGAGTTGGCGATAAGCACTAATGGCGAGGTTTTGCCGCGGCGCGCCTTTATCCCGACTATTTTCCTCTTTAAAACCGGGCTCCATAGCAGTGTGGCTCCTATCCTGAATCAATAATAACGGTGGGGTGGGCGAAATTGACGGCCATTATCAATAAATAATAACAATTCGGCATAAAATAAGACATTTATGCGGGATTTCAGGATTTTAATAGCTGGCTATTCGATCCAACTGCTGGGCGGTTACACCTTCTGAGGCACTCATGGCTGTATGAGGTAAAGGCACTGCTGCGCTGATAACGCCCTATTAGCATCCAACGCATAAGCCGTGCTAACTTCACCTCCACCGCTTCCGGTTCGTCGTGACGGCAGCCAGAAGCTGGGGCTTCAACACCTCCTTTTTATCGTCAACCATACCTATAAGTCCAAGCAGGACGGAGGAAATGCTCATGAAAACTCTACGCTCTCTATACGCCACAGCCGCTGCCGCTTCTATGCTCGCGGTTGCACTTCCAGCAAGCGCTCAACAACTCTCAATCGCGACTGGCGGTACCGGTGGCGTTTACTACCCTATCGGCGGTGGTTTTGCCGAAATGATCAACAACCATATCGAAGGCGCTCAGGCGACTGCTGAAGTGACCGGTGCCTCGGTTGAAAATATGGGCCTGATCATGCGCGGTGACGCGGATCTCGCCCTGGCTCTGGCCGATACGGTCTATCAAGCCTATACCGGCACGGATGATTTTGAAGGCCGCCAGATTGAAAATACTCGCGCACTGGCGTCGGTTTATCCCAACGCGGTACAGCTGGTGACCCTGGCCGAGTCGGATATCGAATCGATTGCTGATCTAGCGGGTAAGCGCGTTTCCGTCGGTGCACCGGGTAGCGGCACCGAGCTGAACGCCCGTGCATTGCTTGAAGCCAATGGCATTAGCTATGAAGACTTCACTCCCCAGCGCCTTAACTTCAACGAAACCGCTGATGCCATTCGCGACGGTGATATCGACGCCGGCTTCTGGAGCGTTGGGCCACCCACCAGCTCGATTCTCAACCTGGCAGCCACCCGCGATATTCGCCTGATTGGCTTGTCTGATGAAGAGGTAGCCAATGCCCAGGAAGAAGAAGCGGTATTTGCTCCCTACCAACTTGCTGCGGGTATGTACGACGGTATGGACGAAGCCGTTCAGACCATCGGTATCCCCAACGTGCTGGTCGTTAATGCCGATATGGACGAAGAGCTGGCTTATCAACTCACCCAACTGCTGTTTGAAAACACCGATGAGCTGATTGCGGTTCACCCGGCGGCTAACGACACCACCGTTGAGTTCACTATGGAGTCGACCCCCGTGCCGCTGCACCCGGGCGCACTGCGCTATTTCGAAGAAGTCGGTGCTGAAATCCCGGATCGTCTGCGTCCTTAATCGTGTAATGATATTTTCATAATCAGATTGCCATAAGGACATTGCCATGCAGTGGCAGCGACGACTGATGGCGCTACTGATTGCATGTTGTCCGTTCGCCGAAGTGGGGGCTTCCCCCGCTTCGGCGTCGGCGTTTATGCGCCTAGCCGTGGTGACCGAACAAGGCGACACGCTAGTGGATGAAGCGGTGCCGGCTGACGGTCGCTGGTGTATTAAGTGGCAGCACTCCGTTGAACATTTCACGGTGCTGGACTGCTATCGTAATGTAGCGGGCGTCATGCAATTAGAGCGTAGCCATCAACCCGATTTCGCCGCAGGGCTTGGGCATATTTTTGGCCGCGGCGAGCAGGTATCAGACGGTGAGGGCGGTTACTGGATTAATGCCATTAACGAGCCTGTAGCCAATAACCGTTATGTGTTGAGGGTAGGTTCACCGGCTGTTAATCATCGTGTGGTGTGGCCTGGCGGTGAGCATGCGCCAGTGAGCCTCAGTGAGCACGCCGCTGGACAACGCGTAACCATTCAGTTGATAGACCCTCACGCATCCCCGCGTGAATAAAAACGACATTAGTTAACGCTTCCGAGGACTTCATGAGCGAATCCAATCAACCGTCGAGCGTGGTGCCCGGCGGTAATGTGATTCAACCCCGCATGGTGCTGTGGTCGATCACCATTGTGGCGGTGGGTCTTTCCCTGTTTCAGCTCTACTCTGCCGGTATTCAGCCCTTAGGGCTTTTTTATCAGCGCAGTATTCACCTGGCACTGATTATGGTGCTGGCATTTCTAATGTTTCCAGCCTTTGGGCCCACTCGCAAACGTGGTGTATTGGGCTGGGGGCTTGATCTAGTGTTTTTTGCCGGGGCGATTCTCACCGGTGGTTACTTGGTACTCAACCTGGATGAGATTTTTAGCCGTGCAGGGTTCTGGAATGAGACCGATATTCTGGTCGCCTGTATTGCCACGGTGACGGTACTGGAAGCCAGCCGTCGCGCGGTAGGTTTTGGTATGACCGTGATTGGCCTCTTGGCGATTGTGTATGCCTTTGCGGGGCCGCGGGGCGAGCTGCCGTGGCTTGGCGAGTGGATGCCGGGCATTCTGGAACACCGCGGATACACCATTGATCGAGTTGCCGGTCAACTCTACTTGGGGCAAGAGGGTATTTTCGGCCTGCCGCTAGGCGTTGCGGCGACCTATATCTTTATTTTTGTCCTCTTTGGTGCTTTTTTGGAGTGCACCGGGGCGGGTAAATTCTTTATCGATATGGCCTATGCGGCGACCGGCCGCCAGCGTGGCGGGCCAGCCAAGGCGGCGGTATTGGCGTCGGCGGGCATGGGCTCGATTTCTGGCAGCGCGATTGCCAACGTGGTCACCACCGGTGCTTTTACCATTCCATTGATGAAGCGGCTGGGCTACAAAGCCAAGCAGGCAGGTGGTATCGAAGCGGCGGCCTCGACCGGCGGGCAAATCATGCCGCCGTTAATGGGGGCCGGGGCGTTCCTGATTGCTGAGTACACCAATACGCCGTACCTGGACATCGTCAAGGTCAGTATCCTGCCAGCGATCATGTATTTCGCGACGGTGTACCTGTTTGTGCATATCATCGCTCTCAAGCAGGGCATGCAGGGGCTACCCAAGGATGAACTGCCGCAGATGCGCCAGGTCATGAAGGATGGCTGGCACTTCCTGCTGCCGTTGGCGGTGCTGGTCTGGCTGCTGGCGATGAGTATGTCGCCCATGCGGGTAGGCTACTACGCAGTGATCACCATTTTGGCGGTAGCGGTATTGCGCTATGTGCTGTGGTTCTTCTTTGTGGCGCCCAGGCAGGGCCAGCCAGTGACCGCAACGGCCGTTAAAGACGTGGTACGTACAGGCTTTGCCAAGCTGATCGAGGGCTTGGAACTAGGTGCTCGCAATGCGGTAGCGGTTTCCATGGCCTGTGCAGTCGCCGGGATTATCGTTGGGGTAGTGGGTTTAACCGGCTTGGGACTGAAATTCTCCTCCATGATGCTGGCTTTCTCCGGCGGCAACCTGGTATTGGCGCTGGTGATGGTACTGTTGGCAAGCTTAGTACTGGGGATGGGGCTGCCCGTTACCGCCAGCTATATCGTGCTCATCGTCCTCGTCGGCCCTGCACTGACAGCCGAGTTTGGTGTGCCGCTGCTGGTCGCCCACCTGGTCGTGTTCTGGTACTCCCAGGATTCCAATGTGACGCCTCCCATCGCCTTGGCAGGCTTTGCCGGGGCGGCGATTGCGGGCAGTAAGCCGATGGAAACCAGCTTTCAGGCGTGGAAGTTTGCCAAAGGGCTCTACCTGATCCCACTGTTTATGGTCTTCAACCCTGAGATTATCATTGGTGGCCCGGTGCCGGTGGTCATCTGGAATGGAGTGATTGCCATTCTGGCATTAGGTGCCTTTGCCGCGGCGCTGGAAGGCTATCTGTTTACCAAAATGTCGTGGCTACCGCGCATCGCGATTACCGCCGCGATCTTTGGGGTGTTCTATCCCAATCTGATGACCGAAATTGCTGGTGTCGCGGTCATGATCGTCGCCATTGGCGCTAACTGGTTGGCCAGTAAGCGCGAAGTACCTGCGACCCCCGTTAGTGGTTAAACGTTAGGCGACCCTATATACAGACCCAAAGGTAGCCAGTAACAGAAAAGGCCCGGAGAGATAATCTCCGGGCCTTTTGCTTGGTGGGCCTTTTGTTTGGTGTGCTACAGGATTGGCTGGTTTAGAAGATCGAGTTAGAAGATCGACTCAGCGGTGCCTGAACCCTCAGAACCACTGGCTTCTTCCAGCTCGCGGCTAATGCGGCGCTGCTGGTAATCCGGCAAGTGATCCTGGTGGAACAGCTCGGTAATCCCGCCAGACTGGCCATCTGCTAAGCGTTGGCCGGAGTCAGGGTCAACGCGAGCGGTGACCACCGTTGCTGGACGTTCAGGCACGGCGTTCGGCGTACCTTCCAGGGCATCCCCCATGAATTCTACCCAGATAGGAAGCGCGGCCTGAGCCCCATATTCAGAAATGGTCTCGTTGCTGTCCTTACCGACCCAAACCGTAGTCACCAAGTTGCTGTTGAAGCCCGCAAACCAGGCGTCACGCTGGCTGTTGGTGGTGCCAGTTTTACCGACGATATCCTCACGGTTAAGGCTCAGTGCGCCGCGGCCAGTGCCCGAGGTGATAACGTCACGTAGCATATCGCGTAGAATGTAGACAGCGGCTGGGTCGGCTACCCGTTTGGCGATCGGGTATTCGCGGCCATCAATTTCCACCGTCTCCTGGTCTTCGGCACAGCTGGGGCAGGCAACCTGCGGCGTGGCTTCATCAATCAGCTCATTGTCGTCGTCACGGGTAACCCGCTCAATAAACCAGGGCGACACCTGGAAACCACCGTTGGCGAGCACCGCGTAAGCGTTGGTCATTTCCATCGGCGTTAAGCTCGCGCTGCCTAGCGCTAATGATAAGCCACGAGGGAGCTGGGCG
This sequence comes from Halomonas sp. ATBC28, assembly GCF_005937175.1. Taxonomy (NCBI): domain Bacteria; kingdom Pseudomonadati; phylum Pseudomonadota; class Gammaproteobacteria; order Oceanospirillales; family Halomonadaceae; genus Halomonas; species Halomonas sp. ATBC28. The sequence continues at coordinate 42,386 of NZ_VCQL01000015.1, forward strand.
GGAGAGAAGCCGAAGCCCTCCAAAAAGTTAATCGTGTAATCCAGCCCCATGGTTTGTAGAACGCGAATAGTGACCAGGTTGCGCGAACGGGCAAGGGCTGGACGTAAGCGCATAGGGCCTTGGAAGTCACGGCTGGAGTTGACCGGCCGCCACAATGAGTTACTGCCATCGTCAAGCACCACGGGCGAATCATTAACGACGCTGGCGGCGTTCATCTCTCCATCCTCAAGGGCCGCTAAGTAAATAAACGGCTTGAAGATAGAGCCTGACTGGCGTCGTGCCTGTACAGCACGATTGAACTTGCTGGCGTTAAAGTCGAAACCGCCCTGGAGTGCCAGGATAGCACCCGTTTGAGGGTCTTGAGCGACCAGCGAGCCTTCGGTATCCGGCTGTTGAGAGAGGCGTAGCGAACCGTCTTCATTCTCAATGACGCGCACCATATCACCCCGTACGGCAATCTCCTCAGCCGAGCTGGGTGCAGCTCCGCGGCTCCGCGGGCTCAGGTAAGGGCGTGCCCAGTTCAAACCTTCCCAGCCGATCGTCTGTAGACCATCGTTGCGAGTTAGCACCTGCATTTCGCGGCCGCTACTTTCTACCACGATGGCGGGTTGAAGCAGGCCATAATTGGGCGTGCGCTCAAGCACCTGAACCCAGTTGCTGACGTCGCCCTCGATCCCTTCGACTTCCGTTTGGCTGCGCTGGGCGGCTTGGCGTGCGGTTTGGCGAATTTCGGGAGACTCAGAAAGCTCCTCCTCCAGGCCTTGGGTCGCGGTTTGCTCCTGGGCCTCGACAAGGCTTGCCGCAATCTCACGCTGCTCCGGCCCGCGCCAGCCATGGCGAAGGTCATAGGCCGTCAGGCCGTTGGCCAGCGCTTGGCGGGCAAAGGGCTGCAGCTCGCTATCAATCGTAGTGTAAATACGATAGCCACCGGTGTAAGCGTCATCGCCAAAGCGTTCCACGGCATACTGACGTGCCATTTCGGAGACATAGGCGGCATCGACTTCAGCTTGGGTATAGTGGCGGCGGGCCGTTACAGGATCCTGAACCGCTGTCTGATAGGTGGCATCATCGATGTAGCCGAGTTCGCGCATACGGAACAGAATCCAGTTGCGACGAATCAGCGAACGCTCGGAGTTAGCCAGCGGGTTAAAGGCAGAAGGTGCCTTGGGCAGCCCCGCAATCATGGCCGTTTGCGCTAGGCTAAGCTCGGCGAGGGGCTTGTCGTAATAGGTTTCGGCGGCGGCAGCGATACCGTAGGCGCGATTGCCCAGGAAAATCTTGTTCACGTAAAGTTCGAAGATTTCCTCTTTATCGAGTATCTGCTCCATTTGTAGTGCCAGCAGGATTTCACGAATTTTACGCGTAAACGTCTGATCGAGTGTCAGCATATAGTTACGCGCGACCTGCATGGTGATCGTCGAGCCGCCCGATTGGATATCGCCACTCATCGCAAGTTGAACCACCGCCCGCGCCAGGCCTCGCGGGTCGACACCGGCGTGGTCAAAATAGCTGGCATCTTCGGCGGCGATCAAGGCATTGATCATATCCTGCGGAATTTCATCAAAATTGATCGCCATGCGGCGCTCTTCGCCGAACTCGCCAATCAATTTACCGTCTTGGGTGAAAATACGTAGCGGTGTGTGCAGTTCGAAGTCCTGCAGTTGGCGAACGTCGGGCAGCCCTGGGGCAAAGTAAATGGCGGCCCCCACCACGGCTAAGGCGGTGGCGCCCACCAACGAGACGATGAGAAAAAACAGCGACACAATAAGGGTTCGAAGAAACGTCATGTACGAAGAGCACCCTGGGAAGAATGAAAAGATCGGCATCTAAACGGCCGTATCATGCAATTGGCAGCCATTATAGGAACCTGAAGCGGCGGCCACCAGTGTTGATATGCGCTAAGTGGGTTCGCGTGTGACGGAACTAAAAATCATGTAACCTCAAATCACATGTGAAAACGGGCGACAAGCAGGTGGAGCCAGACCCAATATGCGCTTTCTAAAACCTGGTAAAGGGTTGATTGGCGTCGATATTACCTCGGCGACCGTCAAGCTGCTTGAGCTAAAACAATGCCACGATCATTACCAGGTAGAAAGCTATGCCGTGCGACCACTTCGCGAAGGGGCGGTTGTGGAGCGTCGAATTCGCGATATCGATGGCGTTGCCAGTGTGCTTAGTCGTGCACTAGAACACGCTAAACCCTCTACCCGTAAAGCTGCAGTGGCTGTTCCCGCTAGCGCCGCGATTACCAAAACGCTGAGCTTCCCTATCGGGCTAAGCGATGAGGAGATCGAAGAGCGCATCGTGGCCGAATCCGACCGCCATATTCCATTTCCGTTCAATGAAGTGGCATTTGATTTTGAGTGCCTTGGCCCTGCGCCCTTTGACGATGAGCACCAGCAGGTAGTGTTGGTCGCCTGTCGGCAGCAGGATGTGACGCAGCTCACCGACACGCTAGAACAGGCAGGTTTAAAGCTTGCGGCAGTGGACGTGGAGACCTTCGCCATGGAGCGTTCACTTGCCGAGCTGCGGCGCCAGCTTAAGGTGGAGAATGACCCTACCGCCTGCTTTGGTCTGGTGGACATTGGTGCCAATATGAATGCTTTCCACGTCGTCCGCGGCGGGCATATCGTTTATACCCGCGATACGCTGTTTGGCGGCCGTCAGCTCACCGATGCGATTCGCGACCGCTACGATTTAAGCATGGAGGAAGCGGGTTTCGCCAAAGAGCGCGGCGGGCTACCCGATGATTACCATGAGCGTGTTCTCAACCCTTTTTTGGAAACCGTGGTGCAGCAGGTGGGGCGTTCCCTGCAGCTCTATTACACCGCCGGGCGTCAGCAAGAAGTGCAACACATCGTATTAGCGGGCGGTTCGAGTGTGATTCCAGGGCTTGCCGAGCGCATTGCTGAAGATAGCGGTATGTCGGTGACCATTGCCAATCCCTTCCAGAACATGCGGATGAACAAGCGCTTGAACCTTCAGGCGTTGACTAGCGATGCCCCAGCGATGCTTACCGCGGGTGGCTTGGCCATGAGGGTAAGTCAATGAGACATGGTCAATGAGAGTTAACCAATGAGCATGACGATTAATCTTCTGCCCTGGCGGGAAGCGCAGCGTGAACGGCGAACCCGCAAATTCTACGTCGTGGTGGCGGGCATGCTGGTGGTGGGTGTAGTACTGGGCCTGCTGGTCGCGCATTTTTACCAGCTCAAGCTGGCAGCCCAGCAGCAACGTAATGCTTACATTAGTAACCATATTGAGCGTCTTAATGCCGATATCGAGAGCGTCTCACGCTACTCCAGCGAAGCCGAGCGTTTAGGCGAGCAGATCGCGGTGTTTCAGGCGCTGCAGACCGAGCGAACGGATGCTGTGCAGCTGTTTAATGATGTGGCAGAGAGCGTGGCCAATGGCGTCATTTATCAACGCTTATCGAAGAGCGGGAATAACGTCAGTGTTACTGCGGTGGCAGGCAGTGATCGCCAGGTTTCCGAGCAACTGCGCCGCATTGCCGCTCTACCGGGGTTGGCTGTGCCCTCGCTATTGGCGGTAGAGAGTGAGCAAAACGGCTCAGGCCGAGTATTTCGTTTTGATGTGGAACAGACCACCGCAGCGCTGCCGCAAGGCGTTGAGGAGGCGCTTCCATGACGCTTAACCGCGAGCAGTGGGCTATTGAGTGGCAGCACCTGTGGGATGTCGACTGGCGGGATCTAGACGTTAAAGAGGCCGGCGGCTGGCCGTGGCTATTAAAAGTGCTGTGCTGCTGCTTGGCGCTGCTGGCAGCATTGAGCGTCATGCTGTGGCTAGTGGTGAGTGAACAGCGCGAGGCCTTGATGGTCGCCCAGCGCCAAGAAGCCAGGCTGCTGAGCGAATACCGCAGCAAAGCCTCGCAAGCGGCCTTCCTGCCGGAAATGCGCGATCAGTTGGCGACTCTGGAAGGGCAGGTGGGGCGCTTGCGTACCATGCTCCCTACCGATGCAGAAATCCCCTCGCTGCTGGATAGCATTAGCGATGCCGCCGCCGATAACCGCCTGACCATTGAAACGATTCGGCTGCGCACAGCGCAAGCCCAGGCCCATTATGTCGAGCAGCCGCTGGATATACAGGTGCGTGGCGGCTATCACCAGTTAGCGCGCTTTAGTGCCGATATCGCCTCGCTACCCCGCATGGTGACCCAGCACGATTTTAACCTGGAACCCGCCGATGGCCGCGGCGAAGCGCTGCGTCTTTCGCTTTTGGCCCGCACCTACCGCTATGTGGAGGAGAGCGACCAAACCTCCACAGAGGGGGCGCAGGCGCCATGAGAGCTGAACAACTGCTTTTTGTAGCAACAAGAAGGACAAGAAGGGCAACCTCGGCCGTCACCTTGACGGTCTCCGCGGTGGTGCTCACCGGCTGTGCAGACGCCGACTTGGCTCAGCTTGAAGGCACGCTGGCCGATATTCGTCAGACCCCTGGCGGGCAACCGCCAGTTATGGCTGTCGCGCTGCCCGAAAACCAAGATTTATCCTACTTGTATAGCGACGGGCGTAGCCCTTTTTTGCCTCCCGACGAGATTGCTCAGGATAGCGCTGATCGAGGCGAAGTTGCGCTCGCTCCCGACCGGCAGCGCGCGCCAGAGCCGCTGGAGCGCTTCTCACTGCAAGAGCTGCGATTGGTCGGTACTATGCGTATGGGAGAGCGACAAGTGGCGTTGATTGCATCGCCGGATGGCAACGTGACCAGCGTCAAAGAGGGTAACTATATGGGCACCGACTATGGGCGTATCGCCCAGATCAACGCCCAAGAAATACGCGTTACCGAACGGGTGTTCACTCAGCCTGAAGGGTGGCAGGAGCGGCAAGTGTCACTAGTCATCAACGAAAACAGCGAGTAAGCGGATACAGCTCATGGCAGTTACAGCTTGGCGAATCACTCTCTACATGGCCATGGCCGCACTATGCTTACTGTTGCCCTCATTGGCAGCTGCCTCGGTGCTGACCGGTATTGAGGTTCAACCCGCTAAGAACGGTGGAACCCATCTTGACCTGCGTTTTACCGGTGATATGCCTGAACTACGCAGCTACCGCTTAGACTCTCCTCCCCGAGTGACGCTGGATTTGGCAGCAACCCAAAGTGGTCTCACTGATCGGCGCATCAACGTTAATCGTAACGGTATCGAACAGATTACCGCGCTGGAGGGCAATGGCCGCACGCGTTTGGTGGTCAATCTGAGCGAGTCGCAGGCGTTCACATCACGGGTAATGGATGATCGCCTACGCATTACCTTTGCTTCAGGTGCCAGCCGCTTGCCTAGCCCTTCGCCCAGCATCGCTTCAGCGGGGCTTGAAACCGATGAAGGGCCGCAGGTTGAGAATATTGACTTTCGTCGCGGCACCGATGGTGCCGGACGGCTGATAGTCACCTTTGATCGCGAAGGCGTCGAGGCGAACGTGCGGGAAGGCGGTCCTGATCAAGTGATGGTGGATCTGCGCGATGTGGCGATGCCAGACTCGCTTAACCAAATCTACGATGTCACCGATTTCGCCACTCCCATAACACGGATTACGCCCCGCACCAGCCAGGACGCCACCCAGTTAGCGATCGCCACGCAGGGCGCTTATGCGATGATCTCCACGCAAAATGGCCGCACGCTGACTGTGGAAGTCCAGCCGGCCAGTCAGAAGGCGCAACCCTCCCAGACGACAGGTGAACGCTTCACCGGCGAACGGTTGAGTCTTAATTTTCAGGATATAGAAGTACGCTCGGTGCTAGCGAAACTGGCCGAATTTACCGGGCTAAATTTAGTCGCCAGCGATAGCGTATCGGGGCGTGTAACGCTCAATTTAAATGATGTGCCCTGGGATCAGGCGCTCGAACTGATTCTGCAAAGTAAGAGGCTATCGAGCCGTGAGCAGGGCAATGTGATCGTGGTAGCGCCCGCTAGTGAATTGGCCGATTTGGAACGCCAGGAACTAGAGGCGCGCAATCAGCGCGAAACGCTCTCGCCGTTGGTCACCGAGTTTATCGAGATCAAGTATGCACGGGCCAAAGATTTAGCTCAGTTGCTACGCGGAGGTGGCGATGACGGCTTTGGTTTGCTTACCGAGCGGGGGCGCGTCAGCATTGATAACCGCACCAATACGCTGCTGGTGCAAGATACCGCTGATCAAGTGCGTGATATTGCCCGCACCATTGACCGCCTGGATGTGGCTGTTCGGCAGGTACAGATTGAGGCGCGCATTGTCATTGCAAGGGACACTGCTTCCCGTGAACTGGGAGTTAACTGGGGTATGTCGAGTACCCGCGGCTTTCAGGAGGCGGAAGATGGCACCTTCAGCCGACGGGATATCAACCCCGATGGCATCAACCGGTCACAGGGCGGCCTGGCTGTGGATTTAGGTGCTGCCACTGGGCCGGGCACCGGTTTTAGCTTTGGCTACTTATCTGGTGATATCCTGTTGGATTTGGAGCTGCGCGCACTGGAAAGCGAAGGGAAAAGCCAGACTATTTCTCAGCCCAGAATTATTACCGCCAATCAACGTACCGCCAAAATTAGCCAGGGTGAAGAGCGTGCCTTCCAGAGTGTGGATGGCAACGACAATCCGGATACCGAATTCAAAGAAGCCGAGCTTTCATTGGAAGTCACCCCGCAGATTACCCCGGATAACCGCATTATTATGGATCTGGTGATTAAAAATGACAGTTTTCGTGAATCGGAGTTTGGCGGTGAACCGCCGATTGATACCAACCAGATTGAGACCCAAGTGCTGGTAGATAACGGCCAAACGGTGGTGTTAGGCGGAATTTTGACCACCGAAGAGCTGCGCCAAATCGCCAAAACACCGCTTTTGGGTGATATTCCTTTGCTCGGTAGACTGTTTCGCTATACCGAAGAGAGCAATGAAAAGGTAGAGTTGTTAGTCTTTATTACTCCACGACTCCTAGACGATGGCTTAACGGTTCGCTGATGCAGGATTTACCCAATTTATTTCTCATAGGCCCCATGGGGGCTGGCAAAAGCACCATTGGTCGCCTATTGGCGGCCGAGCTTGCGCGCCCGTTTTACGACAGTGACCACGCCATCCAAGACCGCTGCGGGGCAGATATCCCGTGGATTTTTGATGTCGAGGGCGAGCAGGGCTTTCGCCTGCGGGAAATTCATATGATTGATGAGCTAACCCGGCTCTCTCCAGTCGTTGTCGCCACTGGCGGCGGTGCGGTGCTGCGCGAAGAGAATCGCCGCGCACTTCGCGAGCGTGGCACGGTGGTTTATCTGCTGACCACCGTCGACCAGCAGCTCAAACGGACAGCGAAAGATCGCAACCGGCCACTGCTGCAGTGCGCCAACCGCGAGCAGGTGCTCAACGATATGTTTGCCCAGCGCGACCCGCTCTATCGCGCCACCTCGGATATTGCCGTGCGCACCGACCGGCGCAGCCCGCGAGCGGTGGTCAATGAAATTCTGCGCCGGGTGCATCGGTTGGTAGATCCACTTGAGCCCTCATCATCGTCGGCTAAAACGCTTAACCATAAGGTATCACCATGAACTCGACAGCCAGCGCGCAACGCACCCTTCATGTTGCTTTAGACGAGCGCAGCTATCCGATTCATATTGGCACCGAGCTGATGGGGCGTGCCGATATGCTAACGCCTTATCTGGCCGGCCAGCAGGTGATGGTCGTCACTAACGAGACTATCGCGCCGCTCTACCTGGACAAGCTTTGCGCTAGCCTGCCGGATCATCTGGAAGTGCGCACGGTCATACTCCCCGATGGCGAGCAATACAAAACCATCGAACAGGTCAGCCGTATTTGGGACGCGCTGCTAGAGGCCGGTTTTAACCGCCGCTGCACGCTAATTGCTTTAGGCGGTGGAGTGATCGGCGATATGGTCGGCTACGCCGCCGCTTCCTATCAGCGAGGTGTAGCGTTTATCCAAGTGCCCACCACGCTGCTTTCCCAGGTGGATTCGTCGGTGGGGGGCAAGACCGGCGTTAACCATCCGCTGGGGAAAAACATGATTGGCGCCTTCTGGCAGCCCAAAGCGGTGCTGGTGGATATTGATACGCTCAAGAGTCTGCCCCGTCGCGAACTCTCCGCCGGGCTGGCCGAGGTTATCAAGTACGGCCTGATCCGCGACGAAGCGTTTTTAAGCTGGCTGGAAGCCAACATGCCCGCACTACTTGATGTGGAGCCTGAGGTCGTCGCAGACGCCATTGCACGAAGTTGCCAAATCAAAGCAGACATTGTTGCCGAAGATGAGACGGAACAGGGCGTCCGCGCGCTGCTCAACCTGGGCCACACCTTTGGTCATGCCATTGAGGCGCATCAGGGCTACGGCAACTGGCTACACGGCGAAGCCGTGGGCGCTGGCATGGCCATGGCGGCAACGCTTTCCCGACGCTTGGGCTGGCTCACCGATGCGGCGCTAGCACGCAGCCTGGCGGTGATCGAGAGCGCCGAGCTACCGTTAGCGGCACCGGCGAATATGACCAGCGATGACTTTTTAACCCGCATGCGGCTGGATAAGAAAAATATCGATACGCGGCTGCGATTGGTGCTGCTTAACGCCCTGGGCGATGCTTGTGTTAGCGATGCCACGCCCGTTGATGTCCTTCGCACGCTGCTCGATGATTACCCGCGCTGTCCAGTGGAAAAGTAATCCTTTCACCAGCTAGTCATTTCAAAACTTATTCATTCCAAAAACTGGTCATTTCAAAACCTGGTCAGCTATATCCTATCCGCCCAATGGATCGCTCCTTACGTAGAGTGGTTTTCATTGGGCGGTTTTTTATTCGCTCGGCTACATCGTGAGCCCATTTGTCGAACGCTGTTTTATATAATCCGTATGCCTTATGCGCTATCGGCATGGGTTTTTGGGCGCTGTTTAGACTAAAGTTTAATGGAAAATAAAAAGCGTTAAAATAGCGTTTTACCTTGTTACAAGTGGTTGAAGTATATGTATTTTTTCCTTGAATGAGGATGCAAATACAGGATTTGAAAAGAGTTTCTCTAACGATGTGGGCGCCAAGAGATTGCGCAAAGTGGCTAGCAATCGCTATGCTGACCGGCCATTTTGTTGCGGCAGCGAACTTGGGAAGTACCCCATTCTGGGCAGGTTATAAGCACTATAAAAAAAGCGAAACCGTCCTTTATACCATAAGCACGCTGCTAAAAAAATACGCTGACTAGTAGAGGCACGCCCATGAATAGAGGTCTTCACCAGCCTGGCGAGTTTCGCGATAACTGTGGTTTTGGCCTGATTGCCCATATGGAAGGCCAGGCTAGCCACGATTTGCTGAAAACTGCCATTGAATCCCTGACCTGCATGACCCACCGGGGTGGTATCGCTGCCGACGGCAAAACCGGCGATGGCTGTGGTTTGCTGTTGAAAATGCCCACCCCGTTTATGCAGGCGCTGGCCAAAGAGGCGTTTGATGCTGAGCTGGGCGAACGCTTTGCCGTGGGTGTGGTGTTTCTACCCAACGATGATGCCCGTGAAGCGCATGCCCGCGATACCCTGACTGGCGAGCTGGAAGCACGTGGGCTGAACGTGGTTGGCTGGCGCGATGTGCCCACCGATTCCAGCGTTTGCGGCCCCATGGCGCTGGACTGCCTGCCACGTATTCGTCAGCTGTTTGTGCAGCCAGGCCAGGGTGAACACTTCGATGTTGACCTGTTTATGGCCCGCCGCCGTGCCGAGCAGGCGTTACGCGGTGAAGAAGACTTCTACGTCGCCTCGCTCTCGTCAGAAGTGGTCTCCTATAAAGGCCTGGTGATGCCGGAAGACCTACCGGCGTTTTATCAGGACTTGAATGACCCGCGCCTGGAAACTGCCATTTGCGTTTTCCACCAGCGCTTCTCGACCAATACCGCGCCGCGCTGGCCGTTGGCACAGCCGTTCCGTCTATTGGCCCATAACGGCGAGATCAACACCATTGAGGCCAACCGCGGCTGGGCGAACTCGCGTAAAGCCAACTTCGTTAACGAGCGTCTGCCGGATATCACCGAGCTGGACGAGATCGTTAACACCACCGGCTCCGACTCCTCCAGTATGGACAACATGCTGGAAGTGTTGCTGACCGGCGGTATGGAGCTGCATCGCGCGGTACGCATGATGGTGCCGCCCGCCTGGCAGAACGTAGAGACCATGGACGCCGAGCTGCGCGCCTTCTACGAATACAACTCCATGCACATGGAGCCGTGGGACGGCCCGGCGGGCGTAGTGATGACCGACGGCCGCCAAGCGGTGTGTATGCTAGACCGTAACGGCCTGCGCCCGGCGCGCTGGGTAATGACCAAGAATGGCTACATTACCCTGGCCTCTGAAATCGGCACCTACGACTATAAGCCGGAAGACGTGGTCGCTAAGGGCCGCGTTGGCCCTGGTCAAATGCTCGCCGTGGATACCGAAACCGGCGAAGTGCTGCACACCACCGATATCGATGAGCGACTGAAATCCGCCTACCCCTATAAGCGTTGGCTTAAGCAGGAGGCGAACTATTTAGAGTCGGCACTGACCGAGCTTGCGCGTTTCCAAACCATGGATGCCGATTCGCTCAACGTTCAGCAGAAGTTGTTCCAGGTTAGCTTCGAAGAGCGTGACCAGGTGCTGCGCCCGCTGGCAGAGAGTGGCCAGGAAGCCGTTGGCTCCATGGGCGACGATACGCCCATGGCGGTGCTGTCGAGCCGCCCGCGCCTGCTGACTGACTTCTTCCGTCAGAAGTTTGCTCAGGTCACCAACCCGCCCATCGACCCGCTGCGTGAAGCGATCGTGATGTCGCTGGAAACCTGCTGTGGCGCTGAGCTTAACGTCTTTAAAGCGACGCCTGAGCACGCGCATCGCTTGATCTTGACCACACCGGTACTGTCCCCACGCAAGTTTACCGCCCTGGTTAGCCAGAACGATCCAGCGTTTGCCAGCTATACACTGTCGTTGGGTTACGACCCCGATCAGCAGAGCTTGCATCAAGCGCTTAAAGCTTTATGTGAGGAGGCAGAAGCTCAAGTCCGCGCCGGTAAAGTCATTCTGGTACTCACCGATGCGGAGCTGACGAAAGACCTGATTCCCATTCAGGCTGCCCTGGCCGTGGGTGCCGTGCACTCTCACTTAGGCCGGTTGGCGCTGCGCCCCAACGCCAACATCGTGGTAGAAACCGGCTACGCTCGCGACGCCCACCAAATGGCGGTGCTGTTTGGCGTGGGCGCTACGGCGGTTTATCCGTGGCTCGCTTATCAGGTCATGGCGGATATGCACCGCACGGGCGAGCTGACCGGCAACCCGGCTGACGGTCGTGAGAACTACCGTAAAGGGCTGCAGAAAGGCCTGTTCAAGATCCTGTCTAAAATGGGTATCTCGACGCTGGCTTCCTACCGCGGCTCGATGCTGTTTGAAGCCGTGGGCTTGGCAGATGAAGTAATGGATCTCTGCTTTGTCGGTATGGCCTCGCGCATTCAGGGCGCCGGTTTTGCCGAGCTGCAGATGCAGCAGGCGCTGCTGGCAAAAGACGCCTGGATTCCCCGTAAAGGCATCTCCCAAGGCGGCATGTTCAAGTATGTCCACGGCCACGAGTACCACGCCTACAACCCCGATGTGGTGATGTCACTACAGGCGGCGGTTCAGGAAGGCAGCTATACCAAGTGGAAAAAGTTTGCTCAATTGGTGAACGAGCGGCCTGTGGCCACTATTCGTGACTTGCTCAAGCTCAAGCCTGCGGAAACACCGATTGCGCTGGAAGACGTAGAGCCGGTTGAAGATTTACTGCCGCGCTTTGATAGCGCCGGTATGTCACTGGGGGCGCTATCGCCGGAAGCCCACGAAGCGCTGGCCCAGGCCATGAACGAAGCCGGCGGGCGTTCCAACTCCGGTGAGGGCGGTGAAGATCCAGCCCGCTACGGCACCATTCGCAGCTCCAAGATCAAGCAGATTGCCTCTGGCCGCTTTGGTGTAACCCCGGCGTATCTGGTCAATGCAGAAGTACTGCAGATCAAGGTCGCCCAAGGTGCCAAGCCAGGTGAGGGCGGTCAGCTACCCGGCGGCAAGGTAAACCAACTGATTGCTCGGCTGCGCTACGCAGTCCCCGGCGTCACGCTGATTTCACCGCCGCCGCACCACGATATTTACTCTATCGAGGATTTGGCCCAGCTGATTTTTGACCTTAAGCAGGTCAATCCGGATGCCCAGGTGTCGGTGAAACTGGTTTCCGAGCCGGGGATCGGCACGATCGCCACCGGTGTGGCCAAGGCCTACGCGGATTTGATTACCGTATCAGGCTACGACGGCGGTACAGCGGCAAGCCCGCTGACCTCGATCAAACACGCCGGTTCACCCTGGGAGCTGGGGCTGCCGGAAGTGCATCAGGCGCTGCGCATCAACGGGCTGCGCGACAAGATTCGCCTGCAGACCGATGGCGGCCTGAAAACCGGTCTGGATGTTGTCAAAGCGGCGATTCTTGGCGCCGAGAGCTTCGGTTTCGGCACCGCGCCCATGGTGGCGTTGGGCTGTAAATATCTGCGTATCTGTCACCTCAACAACTGTGCCACTGGGGTCGCAACTCAGGATGACTTCCTGCGCGGCGAGCACTTCCGCGGCACCGTGGATATGGTCAAGAACTACTTCCGCTTTATCGCCGAAGAAGTACGTGAGCTGATGGCTATGCTCGGTGTGTGTAAGCTCACTGATTTGATCGGGCGTACCGACCTTCTGGAAGTGCTTGAGGGTGATACGGCTTCCCAGCGTAAGCTCGATCTAACGCCGCTGCTGGCCAATGATTTTGTACCCAAAGATGCGCCGCAGTTCTGCAGGGTTAGCCGTAACGTGCCCCACGATCCGGGCGCTAAAAACCAGGAAGTGCTGGCGGCGCTGAAAGATGCTATCGAAAGCCAGTCGGGCGGTGAATTCCACTTCACCATCACCAACTGTGACCGCAGCGTGGGTGCACTCACCTCTGGTGCCATTGCCAAACGCTACGGTGAAGAGGGATTGGAAGCGGCGCCGGTCACGGCCAATTTCGTCGGCGTGGCGGGGCAGAGCTTCGGGGTATGGAATGCTCGGGGTCTGAATCTTTTCCTGGAAGGCGACGCCAACGACTACGTCGGCAAGGGCATGAATGGCGGCAGTATCGTGATTGTACCGCCCAAAGTCAGCCAGTTTGAGAGTCATAAAACGGCCATTATCGGCAACACCTGCCTGTATGGTGCCACTGGCGGGACACTATTCGCCGCCGGTACCGCGGGCGAGCGCTTTGCGGTGCGTAACTCTGGCGCTTCAGCGGTGATCGAGGGCGCAGGCGACCACTGTTGCGAATATATGACCGGCGGTTTGGTCTGCGTGCTCGGTGAGACCGGGGTCAACTTCGGTGCGGGCATGACCGGTGGGTTTGCCTATGTGTTGGATGAAGAGCGCACCTTCGTGGACAAGTACAACCACGAACTGGTCGAGATTCACCGCGTTAACACAGAGGCCATGGAGGCGTATCGTCGTCACCTGCGTGAAATGATCGAAGCCTATGTGGCCGCGACGGGTTCCGCGCGTGGGGCGGCTATTCTGGAAGACTTCAGCGACTATGCGCGCCACTTCTGGCTGGTTAAGCCAAAAGCAGCCAGCTTGGGTAGTTTGCTGGATCAGTCTCGGCGTCAGCCGCAATAACCCGCTTATGCCCCTCACGCTGACAGGAGAGAGATCATGGCTAACCGTTTAAATAACGATTTTCAGTTTGTTGATGTGGGTCGTCAGGATCCACAGAAAAAAGACGCCCGCGCCCGTGCCAAAGAGTTTGCGGAAATTTACGAACCGTACAAACCCACCGATGCGGCGAGCCAAGCGCATCGCTGCCTGCACTGCGGTAACCCGTACTGCGAGTGGAAGTGCCCGGTGCACAACTACATTCCCAACTGGCTACAGCTGGTGGTGGAAGGCAACATTATTGAAGCCGCTGAGCTGTCGCACAAAACCAACTCGCTGCCCGAAGTATGTGGTCGCGTGTGCCCCCAGGATCGTCTGTGCGAAGGCGACTGCACGCTAAATGACGGCTTTGGTGCCGTCACCATCGGCTCGGTGGAGAAGTACATTACCGATACGGCGTTCGCCATGGGCTGGCGTCCGGATATGTCCCACGTTACCTGGACGGATAAAAAAGTCGCCATCATTGGCGCAGGCCCTGCGGGCCTGGGCTGTGCGGATATTTTGGCCCGTAACGGCGTTAAGCCGGTGGTGTTCGACAAGTATCCAGAAATCGGTGGCCTGCTGACCTTTGGTATTCCCGAGTTCAAGCTGGAAAAGAGCGTGATGGAGCGCCGTCGGGCAGTCTTTGAAGAGATGGGCGTCGAGTTCCGCCTGAATACCGAGATTGGCACCGATATTGAGTTTGAGACCTTGATGCAGGAGTACGACGCGGTTTTCCTGGGTATGGGGACTTATAAATACATGGAAGGCGGCTTCCCTGGCGAAGATCTGCCGGGCGTGTACAAGGCCCTCGATTTCCTGATTGCCAACGTTAACCGCTGCCTGGGCTTTGAAAAAGATCCCAACGACTATATCTCTATGGAAGGCAAGCGTGTGGTCGTGCTGGGCGGCGGCGATACGGCGATGGACTGTAACCGTACCTCGATTCGTCAAAACGCCACCAGCGTGACCTGCGCGTACCGTCGTGACGAAGGCAACATGCCGGGGTCGCGCCGTGAAGTCTCCAATGCTCGTGAAGAGGGCGTGGAATTTCTGTTCAACCGTCAGCCGGTGGCGGTCGTCGGTGAAGAGAAGGTCGAAGGCGTGAAGGTTGTGCGCACCCGCTTGGGTGAGCCTGATGAAAACGGCCGTCAGCGTCCTGAAGTAGTGCCCGGTTCTGAAGAGATCATTGCGGCGGATGCCGTGGTTATCGCCTTCGGCTTCCAGGCAAGCCCTGCGCCGTGGTTCGATAGCTCTAATATCCAAGTGGACGAGCGCGACCGCGTCACCGCGCCAGAGCACGGCCAGTACGCCTTCCAAACCAGCAACGAAAAAATCTTTGCCGGTGGCGATATGGTGCGCGGCTCTGACTTGGTGGTCACGGCGATTTACGAAGGTCGCCAGGCTGCAGAAGGTATTCTGGATTACCTGGGCGTGTGAAAGAAGTGCCTTTATAGGCTTAATGTCATCGCGAGCGAAGCGTGGCGATCTGGGTTAGATTGCCGCGTCACTACGCTCCTCGCAATGACAGGGCGCGATGCTTTAGCTAAATGTCATCGCGAGCGAAGCGTGGCGATCTGGGTTAGATTGCCGCGTCGCTGCGCTCCTCGCAATGACAGGGCGCGATGCTTCACAATTACAGCGCATATTTAGCTTCATGTCATCGCGAGCGAAGCGTGGCGATCTGGGTTAGATTGCCGCGTCGCTGCGCTCCTCGCAATGACAGGGCGCGATGCTTCACAATTTACAGCGCGTATTTAGCTTCATGTCATCGCGAGCGAAGCGTGGCGATCTGGGTTAGATTGCCGCGTCGCTGCGCTCCTCGCAATGACAAGATGCGATGCTTCAGAATGACAGCGCGTACTTTAAGCAGTGCAGTTCAAATTGAGCCTTAAGCCGTAATCTGCTAGTCTGTCGACCCATCCTGGCGTGGCTTTCTGCCGTGCCTTCTGATCACGTTTCGACAGGTTATCCATGACACGATATATCTTCGTGACCGGCGGCGTTGTGTCCTCTCTTGGCAAGGGCATCGCCTCCGCCTCGCTTGCGGCGATTTTAGAGGCCCGCGGCCTTAAGGTCACCATGCTCAAGCTCGACCCGTACATCAACGTGGATCCGGGCACCATGAGCCCCTTCCAGCACGGTGAGGTGTTCGTCACAGAAGATGGCGCCGAAACCGATCTTGATCTCGGGCATTACGAGCGCTTTATTCGCACCAAAATGACCCAGCGCAACAACTTTACGACCGGCCGTGTTTACGAGCACGTACTGCGTAAAGAGCGTCGGGGCGACTATCTCGGTGGCACTGTTCAGGTCATTCCACATATCACCGACGAGATTAAAGAGCGCGTTTACGCGGGCGGTGAAGGGTTTGATGTGGCGCTGGTAGAGATCGGCGGCACGGTCGGTGATATCGAATCGCTGCCTTTCCTGGAGTCGATCCGCCAAATTCGTAGTGAGCAGGGCGCCAACCGTGCGCTGTTTATGCACCTGACCCTGGTGCCCTACATCAAAACGGCGGGTGAGACCAAAACCAAACCGACCCAGCACAGCGTTAAAGAGCTGCGTTCCATCGGTATCCAGCCGGATATTCTGATTTGCCGCAGCGAAGTTGAACTGGAAGAGAGCGAGCGCCGCAAAATCGCCCTGTTCACCAACGTCGAAGAGCGTGCCGTGGTACCGCTGCAGGATGCCGATACGATCTATCGTATCCCGCTGATGCTCCATGAACACGGTCTGGACGAGATCGTTTGCGATAAGCTGCGCCTGGAAGCCCCGGAAGCAGATTTATCCGAGTGGGTGAAGGTGCTGGATGCCAAGCTCAATCCGCTCAAATCCGTCAGTATTGCCATGGTCGGTAAGTACATGGAACTGCTGGATGCCTACAAGTCGCTCAACGAAGCGCTGATTCACGCCGGTATCCAGGGTCGCATTAAGGTCAACGTCGACTATATTGACTCCGAAGACATCGAGCGTCACGGCACCGAGCGCTTGGCGGGTAAAGACGCCATTCTGGTGCCCGGCGGCTTCGGCGAGCGCGGCGTAGAAGGCAAGATTATGACCGCTCAATTCGCCCGCGAAAACAACGTGCCGTATCTGGGTATTTGCCTGGGTATGCAGGTGGCGGTGATTGAGTTTGCCCGTAATGTGGCAGGCTGGAACGACGCCAACTCTACCGAGTTCACCCACGACACCCAGCACCCGGTAGTAGGTTTGATCACCGAATGGCTAAGCCCAGAAGGCAAAGTCGAGCTGCGTGATGCAGCGTCTGATTTAGGTGGCACCATGCGCTTAGGTGGCCAGGTATGCCGTTTGGCATCGGGAACCAAAGCACGCGAAGCCTACGGCTCGGATGAGATTGTCGAGCGCCACCGTCACCGCTTCGAGGTCAATAACCAGTTTATCGATGAGCTTGAAAAGGCGGGCTTGGTTATCTCAGGCAAGAGCGTCGACCAATCGCTGGTTGAAGTCATCGAGCTGGCTGACCACCCTTGGTACGTAGCCTGCCAGTTCCACCCGGAGTTCACTTCTACTCCCCGTGATGGTCACCCGCTGTTCTCTGGCTTTGTGAACGCCGCCTTGGATTACAAAACAGCGCGCAGTCGCGCCCACGCGAACTCGCAGGAATAAGAGGGCAGAAGCATGGCTTCTCAAGACCGATCTCAAGAGCGTCATATTAACGTTGCCGGCTTAACCGCCGGTAACTCCTTGCCGTTTATGCTGCTGGGTGGCATGAACGTACTGGAGTCGGCCGATCTTGCCGACGAAGTCGCTCAAGCCTACGTCACGGTGACCCAGAAGCTGGGTATGCCCTACGTTTTTAAGGCCAGCTTTGACAAAGCCAATCGCAGTTCGATTCACTCCTACCGCGGCCCAGGTATCGAGAAAGGGCTGCAGATACTGGCCGATATCAAAGCTCGCCACAACGTGCCGATCATCACTGACGTTCACGAGCCTTGGCAGGCGCAAGCAGCCGCTGAAGTCGCTGACATTATCCAACTGCCGGCCTTTTTGGCTCGCCAAACTGATTTGGTGGTCGCCATGGCCAAAACCGGCGCGGTCATCAATATCAAAAAGCCGCAGTTTTTGGCGCCCCATGAAATGCGTCATATCCTCAGCAAGTTCCAGGAAGCGGGTAACGACCAGTTGATGCTCTGCGAGCGCGGCTCAAGCTTTGGTTACAACAATCTGATTGTTGATATGCTGGGCTTTGGTGATATGAAGCAAACCGGCTACCCGGTATTTTTCGATGTGACCCACGCGCTGCAGCGCCCCGGTGGGCGTGCCGATAGTGCTGATGGGCGCCGTGCCCAGGTGGCTGAGTTAGCGCGTGCAGGCGTGGCTGTCGGCCTTGCCGGGCTGTTTTTGGAAGCCCACCCTGACCCAGACAACGCCAAATGCGATGGTCCCTGTGCATTGCCGCTGGATCAATTAGAGCCGTTCTTGACTCAGCTTGCCCAGTTGGATGCGCTGGTTAAAGGTTTTGAGCCGCTAACGATTCGCTAAGCTGTATTTAGCTAATCAGGTCGTTATATTAATAATTTTATCTGACTAACAGGAAAGGATACTGCCATGACCAAAATTGTTGCTATCAGTGCGTTGGAAGTGCTGGATTCTCGTGGTAACCCGACCGTGCAGGCGCATGTACGCCTTGCCAGTGGTGCTGTCGGTGAAGCCTGTGCCCCCAGTGGTGCTTCAACCGGCTCCCGGGAAGCGTTAGAGCTGCGCGACGGCGATAAGTCGCGCTACCTGGGCAAAGGCGTGCTGAAAGCAGTCGATGCGGTCAATGGCAAAATTCGTGATGCGCTGATGGGCATGGATGCGCGCGATCAGCGCGGCTTGGACGATGCCATGTTGGCGCTGGACGGCACTGAAAACAAAGCGAATCTGGGGGCGAATGCCATCCTAGCCGTTTCGCTGGCGGCGGCTAAAGCAGCTGCTAACGCCAAAGGCGTACCGCTCTACGCCCACATTGCCGAGCTCTACGGTCAACCTGGCCAGTACAGCATGCCGGTGCCGATGATGAACATCATCAACGGCGGCGAGCACGCGGATAACAACGTCGATATCCAGGAATTTATGGTGCAGCCAGTGGGCGCGCCTAACTTCCGCGAAGGGCTGCGCATGGGCGCGGAAATTTTCCACGCGCTGAAGAAAGTGCTCTCCGCGAAGGGGCTCTCTACATCCGTCGGTGACGAGGGCGGCTTTGCGCCTAACCTGGCGTCTAACGCTGATGCGCTAGCGGTGATTAAACAAGCCGTTGCCGATGCTGGCTATGAGCTGGGTAAAGACGTCACGCTGGCGCTGGATTGTGCTTCGTCTGAGTTTTACAAAGACGGTCAGTACAACCTTTCCGGTGAAGGCAAAAGCTACGACGCCCAAGGCTTTACCGATTACCTGGCAGGCCTGTGTGCCGACTACCCAATTGTGTCTATCGAAGACGGCATGGATGAATCAGATTGGGCGGGTTGGAAAGCGCTGACCGACAAGCTGGGCGATAAAGTGCAGCTGGTGGGCGATGATCTATTCGTGACCAATACCAAGATTCTCAAGCGCGGTATCGATGAGCAGATCGGTAACTCTATCCTGATCAAGTTCAACCAGATCGGTTCGCTCTCTGAGACGCTGGACGCGATTAAGATGGCGCAGGATGCTGGCTTTACGGCGGTTATTTCTCACCGCTCCGGTGAAACCGAAGATACCACCATTGCCGATTTGGCGGTGGGTACCTGTGCCGGTCAGATTAAAACGGGCTCACTTTGCCGCTCTGATCGGGTTGCCAAGTACAACCGTTTGCTGGTGATTGAAGCAGAGCTGGGTGATGTGACCTACCCAGGTTTGAAAGCCATTAAAGGGCAGTAAAATGCCAATATCGAGCGAATTTTTAGAGGTGCTTGTAAGAGATGTCTCAAAATTTTGTAAGAGATATCTTACAAATACCGACGAGAATCGCTCAGTTTAGGGTAAGAAATAGCTTACTTTGCCACTAATTAAAATTTAAGTAATTGTTTAATAAGTGGTTTTTTAAAAAGGGCGAGTCGCAGCGGCTCGCCCTTTTGTATTTTGGCTTTGTTGAGAAGCGGCCATGATCTGACACAATATACACAGGACAAGGGGAGGCAAGGACGCTTCAGTCAGGATGCAGCGGGATGTAGGTCAGATGCGCCGGGTGATACAGTGAGGTGAGCCCTGGCAAGGACGTCATCTGAGGAGGTTGATCCAGGGAGTGGTCAGAGGAAGTGCTTGGAGCGGGCGGCCTACGGGTCGCCTTTTTTTGCCCGCAATTTGGCAGCACATTTTTGACGATACACTTTTGAAAACACAAAAAAACCAGCGCTGTTTTTAACAACCAGCGCTGGTTTAAAGAGAATTTTTAAAGAGAGCTTTTAAAAAGAGCTATGTGCTGATTTTTAAACCGTCACAGCGTTTAGCGCTCTAGTTTCTCAAGCTTGCCGGGCTTGCCATCCCACTCTTCGGCGTCCGGCAGCGGGTCTTTTCTTTCGGCGATGTTGGGCCATACTTCGGCCATCTCAGCGTTAATCTCGATAAAGGCCTCCTGTCCATCCGGCAGCTCATCCTCGGAGAATATCGCCTCGGCGGGGCACTCGGGCTCACACAGCGCGCAGTCGATACACTCGTCAGGATGAATGACCAGGAAGTTCGGGCCCTCGTAAAAACAGTCGACCGGGCAGACTTCCACACAGTCGGTGTATTTGCACTGGATGCAGTTCTCGGTAACGACAAACGTCATCTTGCTATCCCTCTTGCAGGGCCGGGTAACTCCCAGCCATGGTCAATCGTGAATGGTTATAAATCAGCCGTTTTTTATAAGCTAAAAGTTTGAACGACATTCTAGAGGTGCGCATACCTGGCGGCAAGCGCCATATGATCCCAGTTGGTAGCAATGCCAGTACAGGTTTCCGCGAAGACGCTACTTTCGACATCTGACCGCCATGGATGGCGGAAATGCCGGAATAGTCGGGAACATTTTCCGGCCCTGTCGAAAGACCCTCGCTTCAACCTGCCCTGGCACCTGAATCTAACTTATCGCCTTTCATGCTATAAGCACCATTAGATCAGGTCTCGCCACTGATACAATAGTGATAGCGCTTCCCGCGGTGTTAAACCATCCATATCGACGTTTTCCAACGCCTCGACCACCGGATGCGGTGCAGCGGCGAACAGATCGTTTTGCTGCGGTGCGGTTCGCGGCGCCTGCGCTGTGTTATCCACATCGCGCTGCTCCAAACTTATCAGCTTCTCGCGGGCACGTTTAATCACATGGTTGGGCACGCCCGCTAATTGCGCCACCTGCAAACCATAGCTCTGGCTGGCCGGGCCCGCTTCGATGCGGTGCATAAACACAATGCTGTCGCCATGCTCGGTCGCCGTTAGGTGGATATTGGCCACCCCTTCCATATGCTCAGGCAGCGCCGTCATTTCAAAGTAGTGGGTCGCAAACAGCGTTAGCGCGCGTCCTTTTGCCAGATGTTCAGCGCTTGCCCAGGCGAGCGACAGACCGTCAAAGGTACTGGTGCCGCGGCCAATTTCATCCATCAGGATCAAGCTTTGCTGGGTGGCATTGTGGAGAATGTTGGCGGTTTCAGTCATCTCGACCATAAAGGTAGAGCGCCCGCCGGCCAAGTCATCCGATGAGCCAATGCGGGTGAATATTCGATCCAGCGGGCCGATCTCGGCGGCATCGGCGGGCACAAAACTGCCGCAGTGAGCGAGAAGGGCGATGAGCGCCGTCTGACGCATATAGGTCGATTTACCGCCCATGTTGGGGCCGGTAATAATCAGCATGTGCTGGTCAGGATTGAGCGTCACGTCGTTGGGCACAAAGGGTGTCTCGCTCACCTGCTCGACCACCGGATGTCGTCCCGCGTCAATTTGAATCCCGGTGGTTTCGCTGAGTGTTGGACGCACCCAGTTCAGCGCCTCGGCGCGCTCGGCAAAGGCGCACAGTACGTCCAGTTCCGCCAAGGCTTGCGAGGTGCTCTGCAGCGCGTGAAGGCTTGCGTTGAGATCGCCAAGCAGGCGATCGTAGAGCCATTTTTCACGCGTCAACGCGCGAGATTTAGCGGAGAGTGCCTTATCTTCAAACTCTTTGAGCTCGGGGATAATGAACCGCTCGGCATTTTTAAGTGTCTGGCGGCGAATATAGTCGGCGGGCGCCTGCTGGGCTTGTGAACGCGGTAGTTCGATAAAGTAGCCGTGCACCCGGTTGTAGCCCACTTTGAGATTGGCTAGCCCCGTGCGCTCGCGCTCGCGAAGCTCGAGCTGAATAAGATAGTCGCCCGCGTTTTCGGCCATGCCACGGTGCTCATCCAGCTCTGAATCAAAGCCATCGGCAATCACCCCGCCATCGCGGATCACCACCGGCGGATTTTCTACCAGCGCCCGGCTGAGCATATCGGCCATTTCTGGGTAGGGGCGAATATGCGGGCGCAGGTTATCCAGCGCACTGCCGCTCTCAACCTCGCTAAGCTGTTGCTCCAGTTCCGGAAGCGTTACCAGTGCATCCCGCAGCCGTGCCAAATCGCGCGGGCGGGCGCTATACAGCGCCACCCGGGCCAGAATGCGCTCCACGTCGCCCACCGCGCTCAACGTCTCGCGCAGCGGCATATAGGCGGCATCCAGGCTTAGCAGCGCCACACCCGCATGACGGGCCTGGACAATCTCGCGTTGACGCAGTGGCCGATTAAGCCAGCGTTTGAGTAGCCGTGAACCCATGGCGGTGGTACAGGTATCCAGCACGCTGGCCAGGGTGTTGTCGCTGCTGCCGCCCAGGTTGATATCAATTTCCAGATTACGGCGGCTGGCAGCGTCGATCACCACCGCGTCGTCGCGGTTCTCAACGCTGATGGCGGTCACGTGGGGCAGGCGCGAGCGCTGAGTGTCCCGGGCATAATCGATCAATACCCCGGCAGCAATTAGCGCAGAGGTTAAGTGCGCACAGCCAAAGCCACGTAAATCCTGCACTTCGAACTGGTCGCAGAGGCTACGGGTAGCGCTTTCCAAATCAAACAGCCACTCGCCCTGGCGGCGCAGGCTGCGTTTCTGCGACCAGGCCTCGGGTAGCGTTAAGCTTTCGGGTACCAGCAGCTCGGCCGGGGAGAGACGCGTCAGCTCGGCGAGCATTTCGGCTTCGCTGTCTACTTCCAGTACGTTGAAGCGACCACTGGAGAGCTCCAGCCAGGCAAGGCCCCAGCTCTCTTTTCCGGGAGAAACGGACACCAGTACGTTGTCGCGGCGGGCATCGAGCAGCGCTTCATCGTGGAGTGTGCCAGGGGTAACGATACGCACCACTTGGCGCTCAACGGGCCCTTTGCTGGTCGCGGGGTCGCCAATTTGCTCACAAATAGCGACCGACTCGCCGCCAGCGACGAGGCGGGCCAGATAGC
Organism: Halomonas sp. ATBC28; assembly: GCF_005937175.1. NCBI lineage: Bacteria > Pseudomonadati > Pseudomonadota > Gammaproteobacteria > Oceanospirillales > Halomonadaceae > Halomonas > Halomonas sp. ATBC28. Next base: position 65,437 of record NZ_VCQL01000015.1, read on the forward strand.
CCTCAGCGCTGTGATAGGGGACGCCTGCCATCGGGATCGGCTTGCCGCCTGACTGCCCACGCTGGGTAAGGGTAATATCCAGCAGTGCGGCGGCGCGCTTGGCGTCGTCGAAAAACAGTTCATAAAAATCCCCCATGCGGTAGAACAGCAGTACCTCGGGGTGCTCGCGCTTGATCTTTAAATATTGCGTGATCATGGGCGTGTTAGGGGGAATGGCCTGTGACATGGGCGTCCTGATTGAGCAATTTCTTTGAGAAAGCTAAACGCAGTATTCTACGCTGAATAGACGACTCACTTGAAGGAGCGACCATAGTGCCCAGCGAAACTAGCCTGAAAAATCTTGATTTAACCCTGTTAGCTCAGCGGCTGGGGCGGCTGTGTAAGCAGTTGAATGTGGAAGTGACCGCCGCTGAGTCATGTACGGGGGGCGGCATTGCCAGCGCCATTACCGAGGTGGCGGGTAGCTCTGCTTACTTTACGACGGGCTATGTGACCTATGCGAATGCTGCTAAAACGCGCTTATTGGGGGTGCCTGAGACCACGCTGGCCGAGCACGGTGCTGTCAGTAAGGAGGTCGTCAAAGCCATGGTGCTGGGTGCCTGTAATGAAAGTGGCGCGGGCTTAGCTGTTGCCGTTAGCGGTGTTGCAGGCCCAGAGGGGGGGAGCGCTGAAAAGCCGGTGGGTACGGTTTGGTTGGCCTGGGGAGATGCTGCTGCCCAGGAAGCTGAATGCTTTCACTTTCCAGGTGACCGTCAGTCGGTGCGAGAGCAGGCCGTGCGTCAGGCCTTGGTTGGGCTGGTGGCGCGCCTGAATGAGCGCGAGAAGGCGAGCAAGACGAACCAGCCGTAAGAAAAAGGCGCATATGCAAAAAGGCTGTTGATAAAATAGATGAGAGAAAGCGCGATCAAGGATTTGTTTACGGCGCAATCTTTGGCATACTACTGGCTAATTATACAGCTTGTTATGAGGAATCTCTGAATGGCTCAGGATGACAACCGCACTAAAGCGCTAAACGCTGCACTCACCCAAATCGACCGTCAGTTCGGCAAGGGCACCGTCATGCGTCTAGGCGACGCACCGCGTGTCGTCATGCCGTCGGTTTCCACTGGTTCATTGGGTCTGGATATCGCCCTCGGCATCGGCGGGCTGCCGTTTGGCCGCGTGGCTGAAATTTTTGGTCCAGAGTCCTCGGGTAAAACGACACTGACCCTTTCGGTGATTGCGCAAGCGCAAAAGCAAGGCAAAGTGTGTGCCTTCGTCGATGCCGAGCATGCGCTTGACCCCAGCTACGCAGAAAAGCTAGGCGTCAACCTGGATGATCTACTGATTTCCCAGCCGGACACCGGTGAGCAGGCGCTGGAAATTACCGACATGCTGGTACGCTCTGGCGGTGTTGACGTGATTGTTATCGACTCGGTCGCTGCGTTGACCCCGCGCGCTGAAATCGAAGGCGAAATGGGTGATTCCCACGTTGGCCTACAGGCGCGTTTGATGTCTCAGGCACTGCGTAAAATCACCGGTAATATCAAAAACGCCAATTGCTTGGTGATCTTCATCAACCAGATCCGCATGAAGATCGGCGTCATGTTCGGTAGCCCCGAAACCACCACTGGTGGTAACGCGCTGAAGTTCTATGCCAGCGTGCGTCTGGATATTCGTCGTACCGGCTCGGTGAAAGTGGGTGATGAAGTCACCGGTAACGAAACCCGCGTGAAAGTAGTCAAAAACAAGGTAGCACCGCCATTCCGTCAGGCTGAATTCCAGATTCTTTACGGCAAGGGTATCTACCACGCCGGTGAGGTCATCGACCTGGGCGTGCAGTGCAACCTAGTCGACAAAGCCGGTGCCTGGTACAGCTATAAAGGTAAGAAAATCGGTCAAGGTAAAGCCAATTCAGCGCTGTATCTGGAAGAGCACCCGGAAATTATGCTCGAAATCGAAACGCAGATTCGTGAGCAGCTCTTGGCCAAGCCCGATCCTAAAAAGGAGAAGGAAGATGCGCCTGCCGAAGCAGCGGCAGAATTGGATGCGGGTGATGACGATCTGCTTTAAGACGACTCTCGCTAAGATAAGCTGATGGCATTCACCTCCCAGCGTGATGCTACGCCCCGTGATATCGCCATTGGCTTACTGGCTCGGCGCGAATACTCCCGCGCCGAGCTTGCTCAGCGTCTGAAGAAAAAGTCTTTCGACGATGCCGCTATTGATGAGTGCCTGGACGCCTTGGTTGAACAAGGGCTGCAGTCTGACGCGCGCTTTGCGGCCAGTTTCGTGCGCTCGCGCATACTGCGTGGCCAAGGCGTGATTCGTATTAAAGGCGAGTTGCGCCAGCGCGGCATAGACCAGGAAACCCTTGCCACCGCTTTTGAAGAAGTGGAGGGGGGCGAGCAGGTCGACTGGTTTGAGCTAGCCCGGGAAACCCTGGCGCGGCGTTTTGATAGCCCCGGTGAGACCCCCAAAGAGCGCGCTAGGCGTGAACGTTTTCTCGCCAGTCGCGGCTTCGATTTTGAACAAATTCGCTATGCGCTCTCCTGTCTGTAATACGTTTTCCCCAGCCTATACAATACCCCCTCTTACATTTCTAGTAGCGCTCTAATACGCTTGTTCATCCAGTTGTTTACGTGGCTGTTTGCCTTTCTGCCACTAAGTGCGGCTTTAGTCGTTTGACAACTGCGCTATAATGGCTGCTTTGCGACCCCTGAGGGTAGCGGCAACAGCGCCCTGGGACATCACGCTTTCTTGTTACGGATACCCTATGAAAAGCGCAGAGATTAGACAGGCCTTTCTCACCTTCTTCGAAGAGCAGGGGCATACGATTGTACCCACCAGCTCATTAGTGCCGGGCAACGACCCGACGCTGCTGTTTACCAATGCCGGCATGGTGCCGTTTAAAGATGTGTTTCTAGGCCGCGATCCGCGCCCTTACGTGCGCGCCACCTCTGCGCAGCGCTGCGTTCGCGCGGGCGGTAAGCATAATGATTTAGACAACGTCGGCTATACCGCACGCCACCACACCTTCTTTGAGATGCTGGGTAACTTCAGCTTTGGCGACTACTTCAAGCGCGACGCCATTCGCTTTGCCTGGGTGTTTTTAACCGAAACGCTGGGACTCCCCAAAGACAAGCTGTGGGTAACGGTACACATCAGCGATGACGAAGCTGAGCGCATCTGGAAAGATGAGATTGGCATCGACCCTGAGCGCTTCTCCAAACTGGATGAAGATAACTTCTGGCAGATGGGCGACACCGGCCCCTGCGGCCCCAGTTCGGAAATCTTCTTTGATCACGGCCCTGAGGTTTGGGGTGGCCCGCCGGGCAGCCCGGAAGAGGATGGCGATCGCTATATCGAAATCTGGAACCTGGTGTTCATGCAGTTTGATCGCGATGCCCAGGGCACGCTCAACCCGCTGCCCAAGCCCTCCATCGATACCGGTATGGGGTTGGAGCGTGTCGCCGCTGTCATGCAGGGCGTCCACTCCAACTATGAGATCGACCTGTTCCAGAACCTGCTGCAAGCCGCTGCGAAAGCGACCGGGCACCCTGATACCGCTACGCCTTCGTTGCGCGTAATTGCCGACCATATCCGTTCCTGTGCCTTCCTGATTGCTGATGGCGTGCTGCCTTCCAACGAAGGGCGCGGCTATGTCCTGCGTCGGATCATTCGCCGTGCAATTCGTCACGGCCACAAGCTGGGCGCGGTTGAGCCGTTCTTCCACAAGCTGGTGGAGGCGCTGGATGCGGAGATGGGCGATGCCTATCCGGAACTGCGTGAAGCGAGCGATCAAATTGCCCGTGTACTGCTGAAAGAAGAAGAGCAGTTCGCACGCACCCTGGATCACGGTATGGGGCTCTTGAATGCGGCACTGGCCGAGTTGGATGGCAAGGTGCTGCCGGGTGAGACGGTGTTTAAGCTTTATGACACCTACGGCTTTCCCTTCGACCTTACCGCCGACGTCTGTCGTGAGCGTGGCGTTAGCCTGGACGAAGATGGCTTTCAGCAGGCGTTAGAGGCCCAGCGTGAACGCGCACGGGCGGCCAGCCAATTTGGCGCCGACTACAGTGCCTCCATCGAGTTGGAGGGCGAAACTGCCTTCACCGGCTACGACCGTTTGGAAGATCAGGCCAAGGTAACCGCGCTGGTCGACAGCGAGGGCAATCCACTGGCAGCGCTGGAAGCGGGGCAGAAGGGGGTCGTGGTACTAGACCGCACGCCGTTTTACGGCGAGTCAGGCGGCCAGGTGGGCGATACCGGCTACCTGTATGTCGACGGTGGCCGTTTCCAGGTCACTGATACCCAAAAGCAGAGCGGTCATCATCTTCACCAGGGCATGATGGTAGAAGGCTCGCTAAGCGTTGGCGCAAGCGTGCGTGGTGAAGTGGATGCCAGCCTGCGCACAGCCACCATTCGCAATCACTCAGCCACCCACCTGCTGCATAAAGCGCTGCGCATGGTGCTGGGTGATCACGTACAGCAGAAAGGCTCGCTGGTGAACGCCGAGCGCCTGCGCTTCGACTTTAGCCACTTCGAGCCGATGACCGCCGAGCAACTGGCGGAAGTCGAACGGCTGGTCAACGAACAGATTCTGGCTAATGCGCCGACCAAGATCGAGCAGATGAGCCTGGATCAAGCCAAGGCCAAGGGCGCAGCAGCGCTGTTTGAGGCCAAATACGCCGAGAACGTGCGCGTGCTGACCATTGGGGCCGATGACTTCTCGATCGAGTTATGCGGTGGTACCCACGTGGCACGCAGCGGTGATATTGGCTGCTGCCATGTGATGAGCGAAGTGGGCATTGCTTCTGGCGTGCGCCGCATCGAAGCGATCACCGGCGAAAATGCGCTGGCCCACTTTCGCGAGCAGGAAGCCCGCCTCGAGCGCTTGGGTGAGCGCTTGAAGACCAAGCCTGAACAGGTCGAAGCGCGGGTAGAATCACTGGTTGAGCGCAACCGTAGCCTGGAAAAAGAGCTTGAGCAGCTCAAGGCCAAACTAGCCAGTGCAGCGGGTAGCGATATGCTCAGCCAGGTGCAGGAGGTCAATGGCGTGAAGCTGCTGGCGACGCAGCTGGATGGCGTATCAGGCAAAGATTTACGCGGCATCCTTGACCAGCTTAAGAACAAGCTAAGCTCTGGAGTGATTATCCTCGGCGTTGCCGACCAGGCGGCGGGCAAAGTGAGTTTGATCGCTGGGGTCACCCAGGATCTGACCGGCCGAGTGAAAGCCGGCGAGCTGGTGAACCATGTTGCCTCCCAGGTAGGAGGGAAGGGCGGTGGCCGCCCCGACATGGCCCAAGCGGGAGGTAGTCAACCCGACGCCCTGCCGGATGCGTTGAAGAGCGTACCAGCATGGTTGGAAAACGTTCTTAGCTAAACCTCTGGGCCGGTGGCATTATTGTCACCGGCCTTATTATTTATTTAAAACTTGTGACACTTTCACCCTCCATTCCCGAACGCATAGGAAAAACGGCATATGGCACTATACGTACAGAAGTTCGGCGGCACTTCGGTGGGCTCTGTCGAGCGTATCAAGGCCGTAGCGGAAAAGGTTAAGGGCTTCCGCGATCAAGGCCATCAGGTAGTGGTCGTGGTCTCCGCCATGAGTGGCGAAACCAACCGCCTGACGGACATGGCACAGGCGCTTAACGACGATCCCGCACCGCGCGAGATGGATATGCTGCTGTCGACCGGCGAGCAGGTAACTATTTCACTGCTCGCTATGGCGCTGCAGCAAATCGGTGTGCCAGCCACTTCGCACACAGGCGCCCAGGTAGGTATTCATACCGATAGTGCCTATACCAAGGCGCGTATCCAGCGCATTGAAACCGAAGACCTCAAGGCCGATCTGGACGCTGGTCAGGTAGTGGTTGTGGCCGGGTTCCAAGGGGTCGATGAAGACGGCAATATCACTACCCTGGGCCGTGGTGGTTCTGACACCACAGGGGTGGCGCTAGCCGCCGCGCTAGGCGCCGATGAGTGCCAGATTTACACCGATGTTGACGGGGTATACACCACCGATCCCCGCGTCTGCTCCAAAGCCCAGCGCTTAACGAGCATTACCGTGGAAGAGATGCTGGAACTGGCCAGTCTCGGCTCTAAAGTGCTGCAGATCCGCGCGGTAGAGTTTGCCGGAAAGTACAACGTACCCCTGCGGGTGCTGTCGAGCTTTGAAGACGGCCCCGGTACCCTAATTGTTGCAGAAGCCGACCAAGACGAGGACGCTATGGAAGAACCACTGATCTCCGGTATCGCTTTCACCAAAAATGAAGCAAAATTAACCCTGCTGAATACACCGGACGTGCCGGGTGTGGCGTCACGCATTCTAGGCCCCATTGCCGATGCCAATATCGAAGTGGACATGATCGTGCAGAACGTGGCGCCGGCCGGAGACTATACCGACTTTACCTTTACGGTTGCTAAGGGCGATTACAAAGCCACTAAGAAGCTGCTTGAAGAGACGGTGATTCCTGATTTGGGCGGCGGTGAGCTGCGTGGCGACGACAATATTGCTAAGGTCTCTTTAGTGGGTGTCGGTATGCGTTCTCACGCCGGTGTGGCGTCGAAAATGTTCCGTGTGCTAGCCGACGAAAACGTCAATATCCGTATGGTCTCCACCTCTGAGATTAAAATCTCGGTCGTGATTGATGAGAAGCATATGGAGCTTGCTGTTAATGCATTACACAAAGCTTTTGGTTTAGATAAGGCAGATATCGAATCTGAATAACATTAATACCTTAAACCTTCTACGCTGAAGGGGTACTTACTGCCGTGTGGTGGTGAGCTTTCTTTCAACGGGAGGTATAAGGTGTCATGGAGCCGGAGTCATTGGTGACAGGGAACACTATGTCGCATAATGGCATGGTGTTGCCTCCGGCTGACATATCCCGTTGCATAAAACGTCTGAAAAGGAGATCAGCCATGCTCATCCTAACTCGCCGTGTTGGCGAAACGCTGATGATCGGTGATGAAATCACCGTCACCGTGCTAGGTGTGAAAGGCAATCAAGTACGTATCGGCGTAAATGCGCCTAAAGATGTGGCAGTTCACCGTGAAGAGATTTACCAGCGTATTCAGCGTGAACGAAACAGTGAAAATGAAGTGGAATAAGCCTTGCGAGCTCGCATGATGAAACGATGCTTAAAGCGTAAGCTTATATGTAAGATATGGCCGGTGCGAAAAAAATCCGTAGAAGACTAGACACAAGAAGACTAAATCGGTAATATTCGCGCCGTGCCGTTGAGGAGAGGTGGCCGAGTGGCTGAAGGCGCTCCCCTGCTAAGGGAGTATAGGGTTTATAGCCCTATCGAGGGTTCGAATCCCTCTCTCTCCGCCAATCGCATGGCCAGTAAGTGCTTTTACTTTGTTAAAAAGTGCATGGTCACAAGGTATGCGCCCGTAGCTCAGCTGGATAGAGTACCTGACTACGAATCAGGGGGTCGGAGGTTCGAATCCTCCCGGGCGCGCCACCTTTTTATGCTGACTGCATTTATGGTTAATCGTATTTGAGATTAGCTGTATTTAAAGTTAGTTGTACCAGAGGCTAATTGCATTAATCAGTATTTGTAATAGTCTTGGTCGCAGTAAAAGTAAACGTTAGTAAAACGTTACGCGCCCGTAGCTCAGCTGGATAGAGTACCTGACTACGAATCAGGGGGTCGGAGGTTCGAATCCTCCCGGGCGCGCCAGATTCCAAAACCCGCTCTCTTATTGAGAGCGGGTTTTCTGTTTCCAGTCTGACCGCCAGTTTCTAGCCTGACCGGAAGTCGCTCGCGCCCCGGTCTTGCGATCGTTTGTAGCGCCCCCGCTTTGCGGTAGGGCGCTTTTTTTTGCCTGTTAAAGGGGTGGTGCGAAAGAAGGGCTAAGCCATTGCAGCTTGCTGTTCGTCGACAACAAGGCTGTCGAGCAGTTGGTCTAACTCGGTGATGCGCTTTACGCGCTGAAAATTCTGTTCAGCTTCACTGCTTCCTTGGCGCATTTGGGCAAGCCACTGCTTTACCAGAGAGACCACGACGCGGTCGGGTAGCTTTTGACGCTGTAGAGCGGCGTATTCTTTGAGCACGTTGGCGCGCATCGCCCAGCTACTCTCAGGTAGCCGCTCGCCGGTTTGCAGCCAGTGGCGAATGCGTGGCGCCAGCCAAGGATCGGCCAGGGCGCTCCGTCCCAGCATCACGTCGCGACACCCTGACAGGGTGCGGGCTTTCCAGTAATCTTCCAGTGTCCAGATATCGCCGTTGGCGACCACGGGGATGCTCACTTGGCGGCGAATTTTGCCGATCCACTCCCAGTGTGCCGGTGGGCGGTAGCCCTCGTCTCGGGTGCGTGCATGAACGACCAGCTGTGCTGCTCCGCCCGCTTCGGTGGCTTGGGCGCAGGCCACCGCTAAACGGCGATTAGCGAAGCCCAGGCGAATCTTGGCGGTTACCGGGATTTCCCCCTCTAAAGCGTCGTGAACGGCTTTAACCGCCTTATAGACGCGATCAGGCTGGCGTAACAGCGAGGCGCCGCCATCGTGCCGGTTAACCAGTTTGGCAGGGCAGCCGAAATTAAGATCGACGCTCACCGCGCCCAGGCTAAGCGCCTGGCGCGCGTTAGCCGCCAGGGCGACTGGGTCAGAGCCCAGTAACTGTAAATGCACGGGAATGCCGCTTGGTGTGGCCACAGGCGGTTGCGCAAGCTCGGGGCAGTGTTTATAAAACACTCTTGGCGGCAGGCGCGCATCGACCACACGTACAAACTCGGTGACCGTCCAGTCGAACCCGGCATGCCGGGTCAGCAGATCACGAGTCAGGGCGTCGATTACCCCTTCCATCGGGGCTAGGCCGATTCTGCCGTTTTGTAGTAAATTAACAACCATGACTTCCACTATCGCGCCATTGCATTCTATTCTGAGTGTGGCAGGTTAGTGCATTCCCCTTACTGCGCCAAGCGCCTTTCACCGTATTGGCGTCATGATGTGCGTAAAAATGGTACTTGAGCTGTGCTTCAAGACACCGGGCTTCAAGGAGATCGCTTTATGCAGGATCTAGAACTATTGCAAGAAGGGCTGGCGTTGATGGCGCTCGGTATGGGCGTAGTGTTTGTTTTTCTTACTGTTTTGGTCATTAGCGTTACGCTGATGTCGAAGCTTGTTGGGCGTTTTCAGCCCGCCCCTGTGGCTGTTAATACGGGCAATAAATCGTCGCCATCTTCGGGTTCCTCTGCGCAAAATGACGAGGTCATGGCGGTGATCAGTGCTGCAGTGCATCGTTATCGCTCAAGCCGGCGTCGTTAACTTTCTCGATTTTTTTCATTTTGGCCCTTTTGTGGCTATTTTTTTGTTATTTTTACTACAAACTTACAACTCTCTACTGTGAGCCATGACAATGAACGAAATAAAACGCCCTCTAGGCATTACTGATGTCGTGCTGCGCGATGCCCATCAATCGCTATTCGCTACACGTATGCGGCTGGACGATATGCTGCCGATCGCCGAAAAACTGGATCGCGTTGGCTATTGGTCGCTGGAAACCTGGGGTGGGGCCACTTATGACGCCTGTATCCGCTATTTGGGCGAAGATCCGTGGGAGCGCATTCGTGCATTAAAAGAGGCTATGCCCAATACACCTCAGGCCATGTTGCTACGTGGTCAGAACCTGCTGGGCTACCGCCACTACGCCGATGACGTTGTCGATAAGTTTGTCGAGCGGGCGAAAACCAACGGCGTTGATGTCTTCCGTGTTTTCGATGCCATGAATGACCCGCGCAATTTAGAGCGCGCCATTCAGGCGGTGCGTAACGTCGAAGGTCACGCCCAGGGCACCATCTCTTACACCGTGAGCCCGGTACATACCCTGGATAGCTGGGTTGATCTCGCCAAAACCATTGCCGGCTTAGGCGCAGATTCATTGGCTATCAAGGATATGGCGGGGCTATTGACGCCCTACACAGCGTTTGATTTGGTCTCCCGGCTGAAGAAAGAGCTATCGATTCCGGTGCATTTACATTGCCATGCCACCACCGGCCTCTCTACGTCGACTATTTTGAAAGCGGTAGAAGCGGGCATCGATAACGTCGACACCTCGATCTCGTCCATGTCGATGACCTACGGTCACAGCCCCACCGAGTCAGTGGTGGCAATGCTGAAAGACACCGGCCGCGATACCGGTCTGGATCTTGAGCTGCTGGAAGATATTGCCGGTTACTTCCGCGAAGTACGTAAGAAGTACGCCGCCTTTGAAGGTTCGCTGCGTGGTATTGATTCGCGCATCCTGATTGCTCAGGTGCCCGGCGGCATGCTGACCAACATGGAAGGCCAGCTGAAAGAGCAGGGCGCGGGCGATAAGCTGGACGACGTGCTCAGCGAGATTCCCCGCGTGCGCGAAGATCTTGGCTTTATTCCGCTGGTGACGCCCACCTCGCAAATCGTCGGCACCCAGGCGGTCATGAACGTGATGATGGGCGAGCGCTACAAGTCGATCTCCAAGGAAGTTCAGGCGCTGCTCAAAGGTGAATATGGTGCTGCCCCAGCACCCTTCAACGCCGAATTGCAAAAGCGCGTCTTGGAAGGCGGCGAGCCGATTACCTGTCGCCCGGCGGATAACCTCTCACCGGAAATGGATAGGCTGGCTGCCGAACTGAAAGAGAAGGCTAGCGCTGAAGGCATTCGCTTGGCCGAAGGCAAGCGCGAAGTAGATGATGTTCTGACCTACGCGCTGTTCCCGCAGATCGGCTTGAAGTTCCTTAAAAACCGCGACAATCCCGACGCCTTTGAACCTGCCCCCCAGGCAACTGACGCAAGTGCTGAAAAGACACCCGCCAAGGTGGAAAGCAAAGCGCCAGTGGCTAGCAGTGGCCCGGAAACCTATACCGTTAAGCTCAACGGTAAAGCCTTCGTGGTGGAAGTGTCTGAAGGTGGTGAACTGGGCGAAGTGCAGGAGCAAACGGCGGCCAGCACTGGCGCCCCCAAAGAGGAAGTGTCTGCACCCACTGGTGAGAGCATTGATGCGCCGCTGGCCGGCAATATCTTCAAGGTTAATGTTCGCCCTGGCGATAAAGTCGCTGAAGGGGATGTGGTGATCATTCTTGAAGCGATGAAAATGGAAACCGAAGTGCGTGTCAGTATCGCAGGCACTGTGTCTAAGGTTAACGTCAGCGAGGGCGACAGCGTAGCCGTAGGCGATGCGCTGATCGAGCTCTAAGGGCCCAGTAATGGATAAATTAGTAACGTTATGGGAAGGCTCTGGGCTATATAACCTTGAGCTTGGCCAAGCCGTCATGATCATGGTGGGGCTACTGCTGCTTTACCTGGCCATTTATAAGAAGTTTGAGCCGCTGCTGCTGGTGCCGATTGGCTTTGGCGGCATTCTGGCCAATATTCCCGAAGCAGGGTTGGCGATTTCAGCGCTAGACCAAGCGATCGAGGTGGCGAAACCCGCAGTGCTACAGCAGATAGCGGCAGCGCTGGGCGCGACGCTGGATCCGTTAGCGAATGCGGAAGCCTGGCGTGAATCGTTAAAAGTGATAGCCCACGATGGCGTCGCACCGGATCAGGTGCGTGCCGCACGTGATATCGCCGTGGGCGTCGGCTATAGCGATGGCATGCTTTACAACTTCTATAAAGTAGCAATTGGTTCAGGTATCGCCCCGCTGATTATCTTTATGGGTGTGGGCGCCATGACCGACTTCGGTCCGCTGCTGGCCAATCCGCGCACGCTGTTTTTAGGTGCGGCCGCTCAGTTTGGCATTTTTGCCACTTTGTTTGGTGCCGTGGCGCTCACCTCGATGGGCATCATGGATTTCTCGCTCAATCAGGCCGCCGCCATTGGTATTATTGGCGGGGCGGATGGCCCGACCTCCATCTACGTCTCCAGCGTGCTGGCGCCGGAGCTGCTGGGTGCTATCGCGGTGGCTGCCTACGCCTATATGGCGTTGGTGCCGCTGATACAGCCGCCCATCATGCGTCTGCTGACCACCGATAAAGAGCGTCAAATCAAGATGACCCAGTTGCGGCCGGTCTCCAAGCTGGAAAAAATCATCTTCCCGCTGATGCTGCTGATTCTGGTCGCGCTGTTTCTGCCCGATGCGGCACCGCTACTCGGTATGTTCTGCTTCGGTAATCTGATGCGTGAGTGTGGCGTAGTCGAGCGCTTGTCGGATACCGCGCAAAACGCCTTGATCAATATCGTCACGATTATCCTGGGACTGTCGGTAGGCTCCAAACTGATGGCCGAGAGTTTCCTGGCATTTGAGACGCTGGGGATATTAGGTCTGGGTATTGTCGCCTTTGGTATCGGCACGGCCGCTGGGGTATTGATGGCCAAGCTGATGAACCTGGTGAGCAAAATGCCCATCAACCCATTGATCGGTGCCGCGGGCGTTTCCGCCGTGCCTATGGCAGCGCGGGTGGCGAATAAGGTGGGGCTGGAGTCCAACCCACATAACTTCCTGCTGATGCATGCCATGGGCCCCAACGTGGCGGGTGTTATTGGGTCGGCAGTCGCGGCCGGGGTAATGATTAAATACCTGGGTTAACTAGTCCTCTGCCATCAACGACATAGGGGTGTCATTGCGAACGCAGTGAAGCAATCTGGGGTTGGTTCTCAGGGTAGGCTTGAGATTGCTTCGTCGCAGGCTCCTCGCAATGGCCGGTGAGTGTCATCGCGAGCGAAGCGCGGCGATCTCGGTTTGTTTGCCACCGCAGAACGAGATTGCCGCGTCGCAAGCTCCTCGCAATGACATATGGGGCCCTTTCATCTGCTGCGTTATGCCTTTGGTGCAGAGAGAACCTCAATAGCACTCTTCAAGCGGTTTTCTAGCGGGGCAAGGTCAAGCGGGCAGTCCCGTGGCCAGCCAATGGTCAGGCGAACGCCATCACCATCGTAGTCGGCTTGCTCAATAGGGATGTCGTGCTCTTCGCACCAGGCGCGGGCAATCGCTTCATTGGCAAAAGTAAGGCGCAGGGTGTAGGTGTCGCGCTCAACCACTTCCCGGGTAGCTAGTGTCTCAAGGGCATGGCTAACCGCCTGAGCGTAGGCGCGGGCTAAGCCACCGGTGCCGAGCTTTGTACCGCCAAAATAACGAATGACCACACAGCCAATCTGGCCCAGTTGGCTCCCCTGGAGAACCTGATACATGGGGCGGCCAGCGGTGCCGCCAGGCTCGCCATCATCGGAAAAGCCAATCAGATTTTGCTCGCCGGGTGGCCCGGCAATGTAGGCAGTGCAGTGGTGGCTGGCATTAGGATGCGCGGTTTTCGCCGCATTCAGCAGAGTAGTGAATGCGTTGATATCGGGAGCGTGGCAGATCCAGGTGATAAATTGGCTCTTTTCTACTTCAATGTCAGCCGTGTGCCATGACCCTGTGGGTAACTCGGGAACCCGATAGCGCATTAATGCTCCGTAAAGGTAGTCTCACTTTTCACACCCATTACCATGCCGAGTACCTGAATATCCCGGTTGTGCAAAAATAGCGCTGGCTGCAAAGTATCTTCTGGCCATAGCTCTACGCCAAAGCGACTGATAGAGAGCTGCCTCAAGGCGATCGTTTGCTGGTTTATTTCGGCAACGGCAGTTTCTGTCTGGGTATCGTGTTGATAGCGCCGGATAATAATGACATCGCCATCGAACAAGTTGCAATCACACAGTGCATTGCCACGCACTTTGAGTGCATAGGTATTGCGTCGGGTAATGCTAGGCGCCATTGCGTAAGGGCGCGGTGCCGGTTGTCTACGGCCAAACGTAACGGTAGGTGCTGCCATCGATAGGGTCATCAAAGAATCTCCATTGCATGTTCTTTCATACAGTGGTTTTCATTGTAGACCTGTTTTTGCATACAGTGCCAGAGATAATTGCTCTCACGACATATTGATGAAGGTCACGCTGCGACCCAGCGCCGCATTGTGTGAGTGGCGAGAAAGGGGCTTTACGTGTAGAGTTCGACGCGAAATCAATATGCCAGGAGAGACGCTTGAGCCTGTGTCTACAAGCCCGCCAGCTTGCCTGTGAACGCGATGACCGCTGGCTGTTTCAAGGGTTGGATCTGGAGGTTCGCAGCGGCGAGATAGTGCGAATTGAAGGGCCCAATGGTAGTGGTAAAACCAGCCTTCTGAAAATTCTCTCCGGCCAGCTCAGTGACTACCAGGGCGAACTGTTCTGGAATGGCGCTGCGATGAACGAAGCACGTGAACATTTTCTCGCGAATTTGCTCTATTTAGGACATGCACCGGGCATTAAGTCAGGGCTTTCCCCGTTAGAAAATTTAGCCTGGTATCAGGCGTTAAGCGGGGAAAGTGGTAATGAAGATCAGCGCCTGGAAGCTCTTGAGCGGGTTGGGTTGGCAGGCTTTGAAGATGTGCCCGCAGGGCAACTCTCAGCAGGGCAACAGCGCCGTGTGGCTCTGGCGCGCTTAACGTTAACGCCGCGCGCCCTATGGGTACTGGATGAGCCTTTTACCGCGATTGATCGCCACGGCGTCGCTGATCTAGAAAGACAGCTGGTTGCCCACGCTCAGGCGGGGGGCTGCGTGTTAGTAACGACACACCACGAGTTAACCGCTTCACCGTTGCTCAGACGGATATCCCTAGGGTAAAGGAGAAAGGGTTGCACAGCTCTTTACATGGCGCTTCAAATAGCTCTTCACACGGCTCTTCACAAAGTTCGGAGACCGCTCAACAGGTTTCAGCAGTGCCACTGCGTGAGCATAATGGTGGGTTAATGACCGCAGTGAAGGCCACGCTCGTGCGTGACTTAACGCTATTGCTGAGACGCCGTGGCGAAGTGCTCAACCCACTGGTGTTTTTTGCCCTGGTGATCACGCTGTTCCCGATCGCTATTTCGCCCGACCCTGAGCTGTTAGCGGTGATTGCTCCAGGTTTGCTGTGGGTCGCAGCTTTGTTAGCCGCGCTGCTTTCATTAGACAGCCTGTTTCGCAGCGATTATGACGACGGTAGTCTGGAGCAACTGCTATTGGCGCCGCAGCCGTTAGTCGCGCTAAGTTTGGCCAAAGTGGCCGTGCACTGGCTGCTGACAGGCCTACCGTTGGCGCTGATGGCGCCGATATTGGGTATTATGCTGGCGCTGCCAGCGGGCAGCTACGCCGTGCTGGCGCTGTCGCTTGCCCTGGGTACGGCAAGCTTGAGTTTGATTGGCGCCATCGGTGCGGCGTTAACCGTTGGCTTGGCACGGGGTGGAGTGCTGCTCTCGCTACTGGTGCTGCCGTTGTATATCCCGGTGCTCATTTTTGGCGCAGGCGCGGTGCAGGCGGCCATTTTTGGAGAGGGTGTCTCCGCACACCTGGCTATCCTGGGCGCGCTGCTCGCCGCCTCACTCATGTTGGCGCCGTGGGCGATTGCCGCATCGCTGCGTATCAGTATTAACGGTTAAGGACAGGACACGCTATGTGGGCCTTTATACATAAGCTGGGATCACCCAAGTGGTTCTACGGCATTAGTGCCAAATTACAGCCCTGGTTTTGGGCCGCGGCGGCGCTGTTGATCGTCACTGGCTCGCTGTGGGGGTTGGCGTTTGCGCCAGCGGATTACCAGCAGGGTAATAGCTTCCGAATTATTTACGTCCATGTGCCGGCGGCCTTTTTGGCTCAGTCTATCTTCATTGCCATGGCGGTTTCCGGCCTGGTGTTTATGGTCTGGAAAATTAAAGTCGCCGATATGGCGGCGGCGGTGATGGCGCCTCTTGGCGCAGCTATGACCTTTGTCGCGCTGTTTTCCGGTGCCGTATGGGGTGTGCCCACTTGGGGCACCTGGTGGATGTGGGATGCACGGCTAACGTCAATGCTGATCTTGCTGTTTTTGTACTTGGGCGTAATTGCTCTGCGTGGGGCTTTTACCAGCCGCGATAGCGCCTCACGGGCAGCCTCGGTGCTGGCCATGGTGGGGGTGATCAATATTCCCATCATCAAATACTCGGTGGACTGGTGGTACACCCTGCACCAGCCCGCTTCATTTACGCTGACCTCGCGCCCGGCCATGCCTACTGAAATGTGGCTGCCTCTGGTCATTATGGTGCTGGGTTTTTACTGCTTTTTCATTGCCTTAACGCTGATGCGCACACGCAGTGAAATTTTGCGCCGCGAAGCTAACAAACGCTGGGTACAGGAATTGGTGACCGGCCAAGTGGTGAAAGTACCGGCAGAGGAGGCTCGCTAATGGCGTTTGACTCATTTTCCGAATTTCTCGCCATGGGTGGTCACGCGCCTTATGTGTGGTCTGCCTGGGGCGTGACAGCGCTACTGCTGCTCGCCACCGTATGGCATGCGCGTGCTGAACAGCGCCAATTGATTAAAGGCTTGAAACGCCGTGCAAGACGCGCAAACAGCGCAAGGGGAAACGCCCAATGACGCCTAAACGTAAACAGAAACTCTTTATTATCCTGGGCCTTGTGTCGCTGGCCGCGATTGCCGTGGGGCTGACCCTGTACGCGCTGCGCGCTAACATCAATCTGTTTTTCAGCCCGGTACAGATCGCCCAGGGCGACGCGCCCATGGAGCGGCAGATTCGCGCCGGTGGCATGGTGAAAGAGGGTTCAGTATCCCGTGACCCCGAGAGCCTGGACGTCGAGTTTGTCGTCACCGATTACGTTGATGACCTGGAGGTCTACTACAGCGGCATCCTGCCCGACTTGTTCCGCGAAGGCCAAGGCGTGGTAGTGATCGGAGAGCTTCAGTCCGATGGTCGTTTGTACGCCGATAAAGTGCTTGCGCGCCACGATGAGAACTATATGCCCCCTGAAGTCGCCCAGGCACTTGAAGAGGCGGGCTATTCGCCAGCCGACTACCAGGCCAAAGCCGCGGAAGTGGGTAAACGCCTGGACGAAGAAGGCGTACCCCAAGCAAGCGAATACTAAGACCCACCGTTTAACCGCCTTGCCTTACCGCCAGTGCTGGTTCGGAGCGCACATGTTTATCAAAATGATTCCTGAAATTGGCCACTTTGCCCTCATTATCGCGTTGCTGATGGCGGCGGTGCAGGCCGTGATGCCGCTGGCCGGTGCCGCCACCCGTCGCCCGCTGTGGATGGCCTATGGTCAGCCCATGGCGGTGGGGCAGTTTGTGTTTATTGCCATTGCCTACGCCTGTTTGACCGCCAGCTATATGCTGGACGATTTTAGCGTGGCGAACGTGGCCAACAACTCCAACTCGCTGCTGCCCTGGTACTACAAGTTCAGCGCGGTGTGGGGCAACCATGAAGGGTCGGTGCTGCTGTGGAGCTTTATGCTCGCGGGCTGGGGGTGTGCGGCCAGCCTGTTTACCGGCAACCTGCCGCGGGATATGGTCGCGCGAGTAATGGGCGTGATGGGTATGGTTTGCGTCGGCTTCTTACTGTTTATTCTGATGACATCGAACCCCTTCGAGCGGCTACTGCCCGGTATGCCCCAGGATGGCGCCGACCTTAACCCGCTGTTGCAAGACTTCGGGCTAGTAGTGCATCCGCCGATGCTCTACATGGGCTATGTGGGCTTTTCCGTGGTCTTTGCATTTGCCATTGCAGCGCTGATGGGCGGGCGTTTAGACGCGGCCTGGACCCGCTGGGCAAGGCCCTGGACGAATCTGGCCTGGGCATTCCTGACCGTGGGTATCGCGTTAGGCAGTTGGTGGGCCTATTACGAGCTTGGCTGGGGTGGCTGGTGGTTCTGGGATCCGGTCGAAAACGCTTCACTGCTGCCCTGGCTGACGGGAACCGCACTGGTTCACTCACTCGCGGTCACCGAGAAGCGCGGCTCGTTTAAAAGCTGGACCGTGCTGTTGGCGATCTCGACCTTCTCGCTGTCGCTAATGGGCACTTTCCTGGTGCGCTCTGGGGTGCTGACCTCGGTGCATGCGTTTGCCAACGACCCGGCCCGCGGTTTCTTTATCCTGATGCTGCTGGCCATTACGGTAACGCTGTCGCTGCTGGTGTTTGCCCTGCGCGCTCCGCGGGTAAGTCATAAGGTGGGGTTTAACTGGCTCTCCCGGGATGCGCTGCTGCTGGTTAATAATATCTTTCTGGTGATTATGACCGTCACCGTGCTACTGGGTACCGTCTATCCGCTGATTCTGGATTCTCTGGGGCTGGGGAAAATCAGCGTGGGCCCGCCTTACTTTAATACCCTGTTTGTGCCGCTTACCGTGTTGATGTGTATCTTTATGGGGCTTGGCTCGGTAACGCGCTGGAAGAGCATGGCGGCACGGGATCTGATTCGTAAACTGTGGTTAGCAGGTGTGGCCGCATTGGTGATCGGCATATTAATGCCGCTGCTGTACCGTGGCGAGTGGAACCTGTTTGTCTCCCTGGGCATTGTCTCTGCACTCTGGATTGTGCTGCCGATGGTGCGCGATGTATTCGATAAAACCCGCCACGCCAGTTCGTTTTTGGCCGGTGTTCGTAAGCTCTCCCTGGCTTATTGGGGCATGGTGCTGGGGCACGTAGGTGTTGCGGTCACTATCGTCGGCGTGACGGTAGTGTCCAACTACAACATTGAGCGCAACGTGCGCATGTCGCCGGGCACCACGGTCGAAGTCGCGGGCTATCAGTTCACCATGACCGAGTTAACCGAGCGTCGTGGCGCTAACTTCCTGGCGGATACCTCGATTCTACAAGTGCAGCGCGGCGACTCAGGCAGCAGCTTTACCATGCGGCCCGAAAAGCGTCTCTACCTGGCCACCGGTATGCCGATGACGCAAGTGGCCCTGCGCCCAGGGCTGTTCCGCGACCTCTATGTCGCCATGGGTGAGAACCTGGGCGATGGCAGTTGGGCAATGCGGGTGCAGTATAAGCCGTTCGTCCGTTGGCTCTGGCTGGGCGCACTGCTAATGGCGTTTGGCGGTGTATTGGCGGTGCTCGACAAGCGCTACCGCCGTACCGCATCCACCCGTGAAGCGCCCAAAGTGGCTAGCCAGGATGATAGTACTCAGAACAGTACTCAAAATGGCGCACGGGAGGCCACGGCATGAAGCGACGGCTACTGCTATTACTGTTGCCGGTGTGTTTTTTAGCCCTGGCGCTGTTCTTTTACCAAGGCCTCTCGCTGGACCCCTCCCAGCGGGATTCAGCGCTGATGGCGCGGGATTTCCCGACCTTTGAAGCAAGCACGCTGCGTGATGAGAATCGCCGCGTTGACCAAACGCTGTTAGAGGGTGAAGTGACGCTGGTGAATGTGTGGGGCGAGTGGTGTCCGGCCTGTAAGCAGGAGATGCCGCAACTGCTGGAACTGGCTGATAACGACATTCGCATGGTCGGGGTCAACTACCGCGATACCCGCGAGAAAGGCATGCAGTTTCTCAGCGAATTTGGCGATCCGTTTGAAGTTAATATTTTTGATCCGGAAGGCGAGCTAGGGTTTGATCTTGGCGTCTACGGCGCCCCGGAGACATTCCTGGTCGATGCCGACGGGGTCATTCGCTATCACCATAAAGGCTACGTATCACCGCAAGACGTGCGCGAGCGAATTCTTCCGGAGGTGGAAAAATGGCGCTAATGCGAACCATGGCAGCGCTACTACTGCTGGTCATAGCGTTTGGTGCAGCGGCAGGTGGTATCGAACTGCGCGAATTTGACGACCCGGTCATGGAGAAGCGCTATCACGATTTAACCGCCTCCATGCGCTGCCCACTGTGTGAAAACCAAGCCATAAACGATTCCGATGCACCCATTTCGGCAGATATGCGTGAGCGGGTTTATCAACTGTTGCAAGACGGGCAGTCGGATATCGAAATTATCAACCATATGGTGCAGCGGTTTGGTGAATATATTCTCTACAACCCGCGTTTAGAGAGCCGTACCTACCTGCTTTGGGGCTTGCCCATCGCCCTGGTGTTGCTAGGTGCAATGGTGGTTGTGCTGATGATTCGCGCCCGCCGTAACGCCTCTGCTAAAGCGTTGAGCGCCGAAGAACGCCAGCGCATAGACGCGCTGACTAACCGTAAGGGGTCTTCATGACGCTGCTCTGGATAGCCATTGCCATTCTACTGCTCCCCGCGCTGTGGCTGCTGGTTTCGCCGCTAAGAAACGCGCGTGCCCTGCATGACCAGCAGCGCGATTTTGAAGCCAACGACACTTCCGCCGAGCAGAACGTGGCGATTTTCAAGCGCCGCTTGGCGTCACTGGAAGCGGCTCTTGAACGCGGCGACATAGATGCCGCACGCTTTGAGGAAGACCGGCTGGAACTCGAGCGCAGCCTGCTGGAAGACACTGCTTTTCGCGAGCGTCGGCCGCTAAAGGCTGCCAGCGCCGGCCGTATTGTCGTGCCTGTGGTGATGCTCGCTGTGGTCGCTGTTAGCGTTATTTGGTATCAGCAAAAGGGCGCTGAGGGCGACCTGGTGCTACTGGCCGTGCAGCAAGAAGTGCAGAACGACCCTGATGGATCGCTTGCCATGTATATCGAGCGCATGGAGGAGCAGGCCGAACGCCAGCCGGATAATCCCAATGTGTGGAGCGAGCTGTTTCCGCTCTACCGTGAAACCGGACAAATGCCTAAGGCTGTGGACGCCCTGGAGCGCCTGATCGAGATTGAAGGGCGCATTCCACCGCTGCTTGCGCAGTTGGCGCAAATTCGTTTCTTTATGGCTGAGCGCGAGCTTACCGACGAAGTACAAGCGTTGGTCGACGAGACGTTGGAGCAGGATCCCCGCCAGCCCACCGTGCTGGGCTTGCTGGGCATTAATGCCTTCGACAACGGCGATTACGAGCAGGCTATTGACCACTGGCGCCGGGCGATTGCCAATATCGAGGATCCCAACACTGTGTCCTCGCTACGCGACGGCATTCGCGTGGCTCAGGAGCGATTGGGTATTGAACCCGAAGAAGCCGTCACCGAGGGCACCGGCATTCGTGTGCGTGTCTCGCTGGATGAAGAGCTCGTCGGGCGTGTGGATGGCGATGCCAGCGTCTTTATTACCGCCCGCGATATTGAGGGCGAGTTACCGCCCCTGGCCGTGGTGCGGGCACAGGTATCCGAGCTGCCTATGACCGTGACGCTAGATAACAGTGTCGCGATGTCTCCCCAGGCGCAAATATCCCAGGTACAGGAAGCCCGTTTAGTGGTGCGTGTTTCTCCTTCTGGCCAAGCAGCGCCCCAGCCCGGGGATCTGTTTGGTGACCTTGAGAGCGTCAGCATCGGGCCAATTGAAGACGACGAAGCGGCCGAAGTGGTGATTAACCGTGTCTTTGAATAATCGCAACAGGAACGCCGCTTCGGTATGCGCTTAACGTCGATTCGCTTAGTCGGGTTTAAGTCCTTTGTGGATCCCGTCACGGTGCCCTTTGATGGCAATATGACCGCCATCGTAGGCCCCAACGGCTGCGGTAAATCCAATATTATTGACGCCGTGCGCTGGGTAATGGGGGAGTCATCCGCCAAAACCCTGCGCGGCGAATCCATGGCCGACGTTATCTTTAACGGCTCCACCGGCCGTAAACCAATCAGCCAAGCGTCCATAGAACTCAAGTTCGACAACCGCGATGGCAGCATGGGCGGCGTTTACGCTCAGTACGCGGAAATTGCCGTTAAGCGTCTAGTCACCCGCGACGGACAATCCAACTACTTCTTTAACGGCCAGAAATGCCGTCGGCGCGATATCGCCGACCTGTTTATGGGTACCGGTCTGGGGCCGCGCTCCTACGCGATTATCGGCCAGGGGATGATCTCGCGGCTGATCGAAGCCCGCCCCGACGATCTGCGCTCAACGCTTGAAGAGGCCGCGGGTATCTCCAAGTACAAAGAGCGCCGCCGGGAAACCGAAAACCGCATGCGGCGAACCCAGGAGAACCTGGAGCGTCTGGACGATATTCGCGAAGAGCTGGATAAACAGCTAGAGCGCCTCAAACGTCAGGCCGAAGCCGCCAAGCGCTATCAGGATCTCAAGGAACAGGAGTATCGGCTCAAGGGCGAGCTGGCGCTGCTGCGCGGGCGCGCCCTGCGTGCCGAGCAATCGCATCAAGAGAGCCGCGTTCGCGAATTGGAAATAGCGGTAGAAAAAGATGTCTTCGGTGTCCGCCAGTGCGAAACCCGCCTGGAGCAGGCCCGGGAGCAGCACGACGAACTTTCTGAGGTGCTCGATCGCCATCAGCAGCAGTTCTTTGAAACCACTACGCGCATCGCCCGTTTAGAACAGGATCAGGCCCACCGGCGTAGCCGTGAAACCCAACTGGCCAGCGACATCGCCACGGCTCGGCGCGAATTGGACGAGCAGCGCCGCGTTAGTGAAGGCGATCAGGAGCGTTTAGCCGCCATTGACGAGCGCTTTGAAGATTTACTCCCCGAACACGAAGCGCTGGAGGAGCAGCTCGAAAGCCTGGAGCAGGCGTTGTCCGACGCGTCTCCCGCGCTGGAAGCCGCCGAGCAGCAGTGGGCCGATGCCGAAACCCGCTGGCGGGATGCCAGCCGCGATGCGGATCGCAGCCAGGATCAGTTGCGCGACCTTGAACAGCGTATTCAGCGCTTACAGGCGGAAAATCAGCGCCGCCGTCAGCAGCGCAGCGAGGTAGCCGATCTCACCGCGCTGCGTGAAGAGCACGCTGTGTGCCAGGCGCAGTTGACCGAGGCCGAGGAGCAGTCGGAAGGTTTTCAAACCCAGCGGGATCAATGGCAGCAGCGCTACGGCGATGCTAAAGCAGCCTACCAGCAGGCCACTCAGACGCGGGACAATCAGCGCGCTGAACTCAGTCAGCGCCAGGGGGAGTTAGCCTCACTTCAAGCGTTGATTGATGCCGCCCTGGTGGATCACGATCCTGCTATTGGCACGACCTTAGAAGCGTATGGTTTAGCGGATGCCCCTCAACTGGGCGAAGCACTGCAGGTTGAGCCCGGCTGGGAAACGCTGGTGTCCTGGCTGCTCGCGCCTTGGCTCAATGCCCGCCTGGTGAACCGCCACCAACTGGCCGCTTTACCTGAAGCCTTAGCCACGGAGTGGCGGCTGATTGATCAAACACCACCCGCCGCCTCAACCTCTGGCCAGCGATTAGACAGCTTGGTCAAAGGCGCCGGTGCGTTGGGTGAATGGTTAGCGAGCATTCACTATACGCAAACGGCAGAACAAGCGGAGGCGCAGGTAGCGCACCTCGCACCTGGCGAAAGCGTGGTAAGCCAGGATGGCGTTTGGCTGGGCCGCGGCTGGCTGAACCAGCAGGCCAACGGCGAAGGTATCGACGGGCTGCTATTAACGCGCCGCCGCTACGCCGAACTGACCGCCCAGCGCGAAAGCGAAGAAGAAGCGCTGGCGCTGGCAGAAGCGCAGTGTGAAGCGGCCAGTGAAACCATTGAAACCCTGGAACAGGCCCGTGAACAGCAGGCCGAACAGGAGCGCGCCCACGCCGCCACCCTGCAACAGCTGGCGGTAAAAGAGCGCAGCCTGGCCCAGCGCTTGGAACATCTGGAGAGTCGCGCCACTGAACTCGATGAAGAGCTTGCCCAGCTGCAAGAAGATGAGGCGGAGTTGGCGCTTACCATCGACGAGCAGCGTGCCCGCTGGCATGTGGCGATGGAACAGTTGGAAAGCGCGGCGCAAGCGCGGGAAACCAGCGCCGAACAGCGCAACCGGCAGCGTGAAGCGCGTGACCAGTTGACCCAGCAGCACGCCCCGCTCAAAGCGCAGCAGCAGGCGCTGGCGCTGGAGCGTGAACGCTTGAGTGCCGAGCGCGATAGTCTGCGCTCACAGCAGGCGCGTTCAAGTGACTCTGAAGAGCGGCTCTCGCTGCGGATTGCCGAGCTGGAAGAGTCACGGGAAATGCTGATCGAACCCGACGAGCTGGCCGGTGAAGAGCTTGAAGAGCTGCTTCATCAGCGCGAGCAGCAGGAAGGGCGCTTAAACGCCACTCGTCAGCAGGCTCAGGCACTGGCAGAACAGCTGCGTAACGATGAACTTGCCCGCCAGCAGCACGAGCGCAACCTGGAACAGAGCCGCGAGCAGCTCCAGCAGCGGCGCATGGACGTGCAGGCGCTGGCGCTTAAAGCCACCACCCAGGATGAGCAGTTAGCTGAGCTTGGTCATAACGTCGAGACTCTTGCCGAACAGTTACCCCAGGAAGCGACGGAAACCCGTTGGCAGGAACGCCTGGAAAGCACCACGGATAAAATTCGCCGCTTGGGGGCGATCAACCTCGCTGCCATTGAGGAGTACGACCAGCAGGCCGAGCGGCGAAATTATCTGGAAGCGCAGCATGCTGAGCTGACCGAAGCGCTGGAAACCCTCGAAAGGGCGATTAAGCGTATCGATCAAGAAACCCGTGTGCGTTTCCGCGAAACCTTTGATCAGGTGAACACTGGGCTACAAACCCTTTTCCCTCGCGTATTCGGCGGCGGTGCTGCATGGCTAACGCTAACCGGCGATGATCTGTTGGAAACCGGCGTGGCGATTATGGCCCGCCCGCCGGGTAAGAAGAACAGCACCATTCATCTGCTCTCGGGCGGCGAGAAGGCGCTGACTGCGCTGTCGCTGGTATTTGCGATCTTTCAGCTTAACCCCGCGCCGTTCTGTATGCTGGATGAAGTCGATGCCCCCTTGGATGACGCCAACGTGGGCCGTTACGCCAGGCTGGTGAAAGAGATGTCTGAAAACGTTCAGTTTATCTACATCACCCACAACAAGATTGCCATGGAAGCCGCCGAGCGCTTGATGGGTGTCACCATGCAAGAGCCCGGCGTATCGCGGTTAGTCTCGGTGGGTATTGAAGAAGCGGCGGCGCTGGTCGATTAAACTAACTCCCTATCCTACCAAGCAGCAGTGAAAGCATTCTGATTGAGACCTGGGAGAACGAAGACTAAGCAGCAGAGTTCTTGGAAGAGCACTTCTGTTGAGAGCGTTTTTCCAAGGAGGCTATTGTCGAAAGCAGAGTTAGCGAAAGCACTATTGGCGATAGTAGAGTGAGCAAAGCTGAAGCGGCAAACGCCAAGTAGATAAACTTTTTGTTGGAAAAATGCGTAAAAAAATGTCCTAAAGCGTTCTTCTTAACTATATTAACCCTACTAATAGCGCGCTTGAGATGGTTAAACGGCTTATAGAGGCAATACGCAATGGCGGGTGTGTCGGTTGTCAAAACGGCTTTTCTTGCTTCTCGGATTCCTTTATAAAGCTATTTATAGATGTTAGATCTAATGATTGCGGCACTTTTGTTTGAAGTTAAGGTCAGATTTCTCTGGCCTAAAGAGAGGCAGAATTCTGCCATGGCGTGAAAATCGCGTTAAATGCAGCAAAAATTGGCCCTTTTGGTAGTAATCGCGCTATGCTTGGCTTTATTGATAGCAGGTAATTATTCAATAGCCGTTACCTATATTCAGGCATGACATTTTAGACACCGTGCCTTAGCAACCGGCAAGACGACCATGGAACGTTCGACATGGAACTAAGAGAGTGGCTAATCATTTTAGGGCTGGCGTTGGTATCGCTCATCGTTATTGACGGTGTGCGAAGACTTCAACGGCAGCGTCGTGTACCCCGTCTGGATCAGGCGGAGAAAGACCTATCCGGGAGTTCGCTAGATGATCCCGAGGAGGCTGCTAAAGCTGCGGAGATCAATTGGGAACTTCCAAATGGCGGTGCTCGAGTTGTTAAACCCGCAGACTATAGTGGCTTAGGTAATAAACCAAAGTTAGAACGTCAAGAGCATCCTGGGCCTTCTAGAGTGCTTTCAGAGTTTAGACGTTCCGCCTCTGCTAAAGCCGCCAAGCGCAAAGCTGATAAGGCAGATAAACTCGATAAAGCAGCATCAGTTGCTAAGCCAGCACCAAGCGTAGCCGTTAAGACAGAGCCGCCAGTCACTTCTGCGGCGACGTCTTCTGCTAGTTATGCTGCCCACAATGCGCCCACTGAACATGAGCGCCGCGAGCCCAGTATCTCAATGACTGACTCTGCACAAACGGGTTCTCCTCAAGCTGGTTCTCCTCAAGCTGGCTCTCCTCAAACCGAGAGGCCGCAGGTCAAGGCGACAGCACCTTCGCAGCCGGAACCACAAATTGAGCAGCCTGCGTCTTCTGCTGCAACGCCTAGCTCTCCGGTGGCAGAAGAGAACGTTGAAGCGTCTCAACCTGCTGCTTCAGATGCTATCTCGTTCACCGCCAGTGACACAGCTGCCACTGAAACAGACAGCGAAATGGCGGCACAGCCTCGCACTCAGCAGGAGCCAGAGCACACCCAGGAGCCTGTGCTGCGGGCTGAGCCAGAAGATGCCGTATTTGCTAAACACGCCAATGAACATTCGCCGAAACGGCGTCAGTTGCGTTCTGATACAGCGGGCGAATACGACGAGTTGGATGATGACGAAGTTGATGAGTATCGCCTGGTCGACTTTGAAGGCATGGGGCGCTCGCTTAAGCGTCGTTTGATTGCGCGGCGTAAAGAGAAGCAGCGCAAAAAAGCTGAGAAAGCGGTGCGTGATCAAGCCTTGGCCCAACAGAAGGCCGAGCGCAAAGCGCTGGAAGCAGAGCAGAAGCGTGAAGCCAAAGAAGCCGCTGACGCAGAGCGTGCCCGCCTTGCTCAAGAGCAGGCCCAAGCTCGTGAAGAAGCGGCTGCCGCCGAAAGGCTAGCCGCCCAGCAGCATGCTGCCGATGAAGAGGCGCGTCGCTACGCAAGCCATGAGTATGCAGCCCACGAAGAAGGTTTTGAAGAAAGCTTCGAGGCAGACGCTTATGACGGCCAAACGGCCGGCGAGCGTGGGATGAACGAGCGAGTCCGCGTACACCCAACGTTAGAAAAAGCTCTGCGCCATGATGTGAACGGTGAACACGCTAAAGAGACGCTGTCCAATGCCGAAGAAGTCGTGGTGATTAGCGTTCTGTCCCGTGATCCAGAAGGCTTCGATGGCACCAAACTACTTGAGCTGATGATGGTGTGCGGTTTGCGCTACAGCAGTGAAATGGGTGTTTTCCACCGCTTTGAAACCGAGAGCGATGCTAGTGAGCTTCAGTTCTCGATGGTGAATGTGGTTAAACCGGGTACTTTCCCCATTGAAGAGATGGGTGAGTTTATGACGCCCGGTATCACGCTGTTGATGCCGCTACCTGGCGCCATCGATAGTGCCGCTGCCTTTGAGGCGATGGTAGAAACCGCCATGGTGGTGGTTCGCCATATGGGCGGCGAGCTAAAAGACGAAAACCGCAGCGTGATGACCGCACAAACGATCGAATTTGCCCGCCAGCGGGTGCGTGAGTTTGAGCGCCGCCATCGCCTGCATCGTCAACTGCAAGCCCGCTAATCGTCGCCTACTAACCGACGAAGCAGCACTTGCTGTGAAACACCCGCCTTCTTGCCAGGAGGCGGGTGTTTCTGTTCAATACGCTGTTGTTTTGTCATTTTTTATGTTTTTGAAATTTAGCTTTTGAAATTTAGCTTTTGCGTTTTCGCTGCCGATTTTAGCTAGTACTGGAACCCACCCCAATGAGTCAGTCTGATTCTCAATCTCTGGAAGAGATTAACCAACTGCGGGCCGCCCTGGACGAGGCCAACTACCGTTATTACGTGCTGGATGAACCGACGCTGACGGATGCCGACTATGATCGTAAATTTCAGCGTTTACAGCAGTTGGAGGCTGAGCATCCGGAGTTGGTCACTCCCGATTCACCCACTCAGCGTGTGGGCGCTGCCCCTGCGGATGGCTTTCCATCGGTGGCCCACGCTATCCCCATGCTGTCGCTGGATAACGCCTTTAGCCGTGACGATATCCTCGCCTTTGCTGAACGGGTGGCCGAACGCCTCGAATGCACGGCAGACGACCTTGAATTTACCTGCGAGCCAAAGTTGGATGGCGCGGCCGTCTCGCTAGTCTATGAGCAGGGCATGTTGGTGAGCGGTGCGACCCGCGGCGATGGCCGCACCGGCGAAGGCATTACCTCTAATCTGCGCACGCTGCGCTCGGTACCGCTCAAGCTGATGGGTAAAAACGTGCCTGCGCTGTTAGAAGTACGGGGTGAGGTCATTATGCGCCATGCGGGCTTTGAGGCGCTGAACGAGCGTGCCCGGGAAGAGGGCAGCAAGGTCTTTGCCAACCCCCGCAACGCGGCGGCAGGCAGCCTGCGCCAGTTGGATCCACGCATCACGGCAAAGCGCCCGCTAGAGTTTCATGCTTATCAGGCTGCGCGCTTGGAGCCAGACTTAGGGGATACTGCGCACAGCGAATTAATGCAGCGTTTGTCCACGTTAGGCTTTCGCGCCAGTTCAGAATTGAAGGTGGTCAAAGGCCCTCAGGCCGTTGCCGATTACTGTGACCAGTTAGGCGAAAGGCGAGATGATTTAGGTTTCGATATCGACGGTGTGGTGATCAAGGTGAACGACCTGCGCCACCAGCGCGAACTTGGCTTTGTTGCCCGCGCGCCGCGCTGGGCGGTGGCGTTCAAGTATCCGGCTCAGGAAGAGGTCACCACGCTTAACGATGTGGAGTTCCAGGTTGGCCGTACCGGCGCCATTACCCCCGTGGCGCGTCTTGAACCAGTCACCGTGGCGGGTGTGACGGTGTCTAACGCGACGCTGCACAACGCTGATGAGATCAAACGCTTGGATGTCATGATCGGCGATACGGTGTCGATTCGCCGGGCCGGCGATGTGATTCCTCAAGTCGTGAGCGTGCATACCGAGCTGCGACCAGCGGATGCAAGGGAGATCATTTTTCCCGAACATTGCCCGGTGTGCGGTTCGGATATCGAGCGTATTGAAGGCGAAGCGGTAGCTCGTTGTTCGGGTGGCCTTTACTGTGCGGCGCAGCGTAAAGAAGCGCTCAAGCATTTCGCCAGTCGTAAAGCGCTGGATATTGACGGCTTGGGCGAAAAGTTGATCGTGCAGTTAGTTGATTTGGGCTGGGTAGAAACGCCGGCGGCGCTGTTTCACTTGTCTGTCGAACAGCTTCAAAGCCTGCCGCGTATGGGCGAGAAATCAGCCACCAACTTGGTCAACGCGCTTGAAACCGCTAAATCGACTACGCTGGCGCGGTTTATTTACGCCTTAGGCATTCGTGAAGTAGGCGAGGCGACGGCGGCCAATCTCGCCAACCACTTTGGTACCCTTGAGGCCATTCAAGCCGCTGAGTTGGAAGCGCTGGAAGCGGTCAACGATGTCGGCCCGATTGTCGCCGCTCATGTGCATACTTTTTTCCGCCAACCGCACAACCAGGAAACCATTGCCGCGCTGATTGATGCGGGCATTACCTGGCAGGAGGCGGAAGTCACCCAAGGCCCTACGCCGCTGGAAGGCCAGACCTGGGTGCTCACCGGCTCATTGGAGAGTATGACCCGCGATGAGGGCAAAGCACGCTTGCAGGCGTTGGGTGCTAAGGTGGCGGGTAGTGTATCGAAGAAGACTACCTGCCTGGTCGCAGGCGAAGCGGCGGGCAGTAAACTTACCAAAGCTGAACAGATGGGCGTGGAAGTCGTGGACGAAGCCACCTTTATCGAACGTTTGGCTGAGTGGGAGCAGCGTTAATGAGCCGTTTTATTGAAGTACCCGCCCGAATGCTGCCGCCGGACACCCTCAATGCCCTGCTAGAGGCGTTTGTGACCCGCCAGGGCTACGACACCACTGATACCACGGGCGAGGGCATACACGGCTGGGTAGCCGAACTGAAAAAGCAGCTTGAGCGCAATGAGCTGATTATCGCCCACGACCTTGAATTAGAGATGACCGAAGTGATGACCCTGGCTCAGTGGCGCTCGTTTGGGCGCGATGTCGCCGACGACGAAGAAGAGGGCGATATTTAGCCTCATCTTGCGAAGAGCCTCCCAATATGTCGTTGCGAGGAGCGCAGCGACGAAGCAATCTCAGCCTGTCGGGGCACCCACCCCAGATTGCTTCACTTCGTTCGCAATGACGCCTATGTGTCATTGCGAGGAGTGAAACGACGAAGCAATCTTTGCTGGCATTGGCAGGCAAACCCGAGATCGCCGCGCTTCGCTCGCGATGACAAAAGAATGTTGTAGCCAGGCGCCTAGCCAATGTGTCATGGCGAGAGTGAAACGACGAAGCAATCTCAGCCTGTCGGGGCACCCACCCCAGATTGCTTCACTTCGTTCGCAATGACGCCTATGTGTCATTGCGAGGAGTGAAACGACGAAGCAATCTTTGCTGGCATTGGCAGGTAAACCCGAGATCGCCGCGCTTCGCTCGCGATGACAAAAGAATGTTGTGGTCAGGCGCCCACCCAATATGTCGTTGCGAGGAGCGCAGCGACGAAGCAATCTTTGCTGGCATTGGCAGGCAAATCCGAGATCGCCGCGCTTCGTTCGCGATGACAAGAGAGTGTTGTAGCCAGGCGCCCACCCAAAAATGTCGTTGCGAGGAGCGCAGCGACGCGGCAATCTCAAGCTTGTCTATTAAGTCTGCCCACGAATAATTGCACTAATAATCCGCCGCCCTGGGTGTAAGTGGTCGACCAGCGGCGCTTCCAGTGGCATTGGTTCATCGCAGATTCGTGAGGCGATTACCTCGGCACAAAGCGGCGCGCTGGCGAGCCCCCTTGAGCCGTGGGCGGTGGATATCCACAGGCCTGGATGGTGCCTGCCAGGTATTTCCGCCACGCGGGTGGCATCTTTGCTCAGCAGCGAATAGTCTGCCCGCCATGCTTCTGCCACCGGCACCGGCCCAGCGTAAGGGGTTTTGTCGGGGCTTGCTGCACGCACGGCGGCACGGCCCTTAAGGTTCTCAGGGCTCAGCTCAATGCCTGCCTGTTCCAACGCCTTTACCAACGCGGGCAGCGTCTGGCGCAGCTCATCGATATTGCGCTGATGGTCGTCATCCGTCACATCAGTTGTCGCATTGTTGGGAACAAAGCTAGCCCCGAAGGTCAGCACACCCTCTAAAGCGGGCGCCACATAGCCGCCAGCACAGACGACGCGTTTAGGGCCCGCCACCTCATTGGGTAGCGTTAGCTCGCTAATCTGGCCGCGCACCGACTGTAGCGGTAATTCCGCCGTTTGCGTAAAGCGGTTAGCCAAATGCGCGCTGGCAATCACCACCTGATCCGCCCCCAACGTACTGCCATCGGCCAAGTTGAGCTGCCAGCCGTTTTCTAGTTGGGTAAGGGAGCGAACGTTGCCTTGCTGCAAGCTAATGCCTGGCTGGCTAAGCAAGTACTCACACAGCGCCTTAGGCCTTACCCACCCCGCCTGTGGATAATAAAGCCCGTGAGGTGCACTGACGGTGATTGCCGCCGTTTCGGTTAACGCCGGGTTCTCCATGCCCGTGACGACTTCAGGTGGCAGCGGGTGTTGCTCGATAAAACGCTGCTGGCGGCGTGCCTCTTTATCACTGCTTGCCAACTGCACCACGCCGCAGGGCTGCCATAAGCTTTGGGGGGAGTTTTGCTGCGTTAACCAGCGCTGGCTGTACAACAGCCCAGCAAGATAAACCCGGCTTTGGTGATTGGTCTCGGCGGCAAGCTTTACATATAGAGCGCCCTGGCGATTACCCGAACCGCCCGCACCGGGTGCTTCGCGCTCCACCACTGTCACCTTAGTGCCCCGCCGTGCCAGCGCTGCCGCTACGCTGCTTCCCGCCAACCCGGCGCCGACTATCACAACGTGCTTGGCCGGTGTCGCAGGCGGTGGGATAAACCAGGGAGTGGCCTGGCGGCGGTGATCCGCTGGTGGAGCTTCGATACTGCCCGCTAGCATTTCCCG
This sequence comes from Halomonas sp. ATBC28, assembly GCF_005937175.1. NCBI lineage: Bacteria > Pseudomonadati > Pseudomonadota > Gammaproteobacteria > Oceanospirillales > Halomonadaceae > Halomonas > Halomonas sp. ATBC28. The sequence goes on from NZ_VCQL01000015.1 coordinate 96,993, forward strand.
CTTGCGGCCATAGCCCGGCACTTTCTTCCAGTTAAAGCCCGCCGCTTTCAGGCCCCGCTTAACGATGCCTGCGCAGGTAAAAGTGGCGAAAGTCGCGCCGGGGCGTGAACGGGCGGCCATGGCGTTAAACAATTCAGGCTGCCACATATCGGGGTTTTTAGACGGCGCAAAGCCGTCTAAAAACCAGGCGTCGACCTGACCATCCAACTGCTCCAGGCGCTCAGTGGTATCGCCGAAATGCAGATCAAGGGTGACGCGATCGGTTAAGTGCAGGCGGTGAATACCGCTAACCGCGGCGGGCCACTGGGCACAGAGCGCCTGTGTATAAGTCGCCAGCGAGGGCCAGCTAGCTAATGCTTGTTCAAGGGCAACTAGCTCAAGGGGAAACTTCTCTGTGGATAACAGGTGCAATCGTGCAGAAGAAGGTGCATGTTGTTCAAAACAGGCCCAGGCGCAGAGCATATTGAGCCCGGTGCCAAAGCCGGTTTCGCCAATCACAAAGGGCCGCGCGGCTTCCCAGGCGGCAAAGCGTTCGGGGAGGTGGTTGGCACCCAGAAATACATGTTCGGTCTCTGCGCGCCCATCGCCACGGGTGAAATAGATGTCATCAAACGCTGTTGCGTGGGGGGCTCCCTCGTTCCAGGTAAGGGTTGGCGTCGTTAATGCCGCAAGCGGTGGCAAAGCGTTTGAACGTTGGGTCACGCAGGTATCCGTATTGATGAACAGGTGGTTAAAAAATGATCAATTTGTTAGCGCTGGCGTTATCTCTGGCTTAGCGCAAAGCGTCCGCCGGGTTTGCACAGAGTTTTCCACAGGCTCTGTGAAAAAGCCGACGAACCCTCCATACTTGCCTATTGGCGTCAAGGCATAACTTTCTTGAACGGCTTAACAATTACCTTGGCATACACCCCTGCAATAATGTATGGGTCAGCGTCGGCCCACGCCTTGGCGCCTTCCAAGCTGTCGAATTCCGCTACCACCAAGCTGCCGGAAAAGCCTGCATCACCAGGATTTTCAGCGTCGATGGCAGGGTGAGGGCCAGCCAGTACCAGGCGGCCTTCATCGCGCAGCGCTTCCAGGCGTGCCAAGTGGTCTGGCCGGGCCGCTAAGCGGCGCTCTAAGCTATTGGGTACATCTTCACTCATAATGGCATACAGCATTTGGGGTTAACTCCTTGATAAGACGAGGATGCAAAGTGACCGTTAATTGACCGCACTGGCATAAGCGCGCACCATATCTTACCCATTGCGAAGGGTTCATTCACAGCTGAAAAGCGCATTCTGACAAACTGGCCACACGGCGTCATGCTTATGCCTCGACTTCCCACTACCTTTGATGCCGATCAGCGCTACCCAGTTGATTTGCACATGCACTCAACCGCTTCCGATGGCGTGTTAACGCCCACCGAGCTGGTAACCCTGTGTGCCGAACGCGGGCTGACGCACATGTCGCTCACCGATCACGATACCATGGACGGCATTGAAGAAGCGGGCCGCGCGGCGGAGCAAGCAGGGCTGTGTCTTATCCCCGGCTGTGAGTTATCCACACGCTGGCAGGGCGTCAATATCCATGTGGTGGCGTTGATGCCCGGTGGCATACAGGGGCCAATGGTAGAAGGCCTGATTCAGCAGCGTGAAGCTCGGATACAGCGTGCAGCAGTGATCGCCGAAAGGCTGGAAAAAGTCGGTTTATCCAACGCGCTGGAAAAAGCGCGCCTGCACGCCGGCAGTGACCGCCCGCTAGGCCGCCCGGACTTTGCCCGCGCGCTGGTAGCGGAAGGCGTGGTGCCCGACTGGGCCAGCGCCTTCAAGCGCTATCTGGGCAGCGGCAAAAAGGGCGATGTTAAAGCCCACTGGCCGGAAATCAGCGAAGCCGTGAGCTGGATTGTCGATTCCGGTGGTGTGGCCGTGATTGCCCATCCACTGCGCCACGGCTTAACCCGGCGCAAGCGAGGCCTGTTGATGGATACCTTCCAAGCGGCGGGCGGCCAGGCGGTTGAACTGGTCAGCGGCCAGCAGAACCCGGATAGCACCCGCGATCTGGCGCGTCAGCTAGTGGAGCGCGACCTTTACGCCTCTATGGGCAGCGATTTTCACTTCCCCGGCAGTCATGCGGCCCCCGGCAGCATGAGCCTGGTGCCGCGCACGGCGGCGCCCCCCATATGGCAGCATCCCCGGCTGCTGCACCTGCGCGATGCGTCACCCGGCCTGCTGGCGGTCGGTTAAATCACAGCCGGGTCATTGCAAAGCCCGGTCAGTTAAAAGCCAAGTCGGCTATGCTGTATAGGCAGGGCCTACGGACAGGAGTTACCAATGAGCCAATATTTTCAGATTCACCCGGAAAACCCTCAGAAACGCCTCATCGATCAGTCGATTGAGATCATTCGTAAAGGCGGTGTGGTTGCTTACCCCACTGATTCGGGCTATGCCCTTGGCTGCCATCTGGGTGAGAAGAAAGCCATTGAGAAGATAAAATGGCTACGTTCACTGGACGATAAACACAACTTCACCCTGGTGTGCTCCGATCTCTCGGAAATTGGCACCTACGCCAAGGTGGATAACGATGTATTTCGGTTGCTGAAAGCCCATACCCCAGGCCCTTATACTTATATTCTGGATGCCACTTCAGAAGTGCCGCGCCTGCTACTGCATCCCAAGCGGCGCTCCATTGGCGTGCGCGTACCGGATCACCGCATTACCCACGCGTTACTGGCCGCATTAGGCGAGCCGTTGATGAGCGTAACGTTGATTCCGGTGGGCGATGACCTGCCCATGAACGACCCGGAAGAGATCCGCGAGCGTTTTGGCGCCCACCTGGATGCCATTATCGACGGCGGCGCCTGCCATTTAGACCCCACCAGCGTCATCGACCTGCGCGAACTGCCGCCGAAAATCATCCGTGAAGGGCGCGGCGATATTTCTCCTTTCGTCGTCTAAAAACACTTTTCAGAGCAAATCCCTGCTTTTAGCTTTAATGAGCAGGGAGTTTGTCTATTTTTCATTATTTGAATGTTCAATGAAAATAAAATATGATCCTAACGGTTCTTTTCGATAATAAATTGTGATCCTTTAAGGCGAGGAATCGCCTCGTCTTTTTGAGATCGCCTAGCCCAGGAGATCATTCAATGACGAAGCCATTCCCTTCTCGCCTCTGCACCCTTGCTGCTCTAGCCAGCCTCACCGCTTTACCGCTGACCAGCCATGCAAATAGTGATGACGCAGAAATATGTGCCCAGGAAGCTTATGCAATGGGCCTGCGCTATCAACAGCAGTCTGCTGAAGCCGCTGCTCTGCAGCGTCAGGGTTTTGCCCTCGCCACCTACCGGCTTGAGGATCAGATTGAGGCGCATGGTGGTAGCGACGACTTGGCGATCATTACCGACCTGGATGAAACGGTGCTGGATAATAGCGCTCTGTTGGTTCGCGACATGCAGGCATGCCACGACTACACCACCTGGGACACATGGAAGCATTGGGAGCGTGAAGGCGAACCGCGTTTGATGCCGGGTGCCAAAGCGTTCCTGGATTACGCGGATGAGCAGGGCGTGGCCATTTTTTACGTCTCTGATCGCTACCAGGAGAACGAGGCCGACACTATCGCCACCTTGGAAGCGCTAGAGCTACCCCAAGTCTCTGAACAGAGCGTTATGTTGCTGGGGCCTGCCAAGGCGGAACGCCGCGCGGAAGTGGTGGATAACCACACCCTGGTGATGCAGCTAGGTGATTCCCTTCACGATTTCGCGGGTGACTTCGCGGGCGCGGATCTTGACCAGCAGCATGCGCTTGTTGAAGAGAATGCCGAGCGTTTTGGCAACGATTGGATCGTGTTCCCCAACGCTACTTACGGTGCCTGGAGCGAGGCTGAGTTAGACGCCTGGGAAGCCCCGCACGAAGTGGAGTGATCGGTTAGATAACCACTCCATACCGCATTAAATAAACGCTGCGCGCCCCAGATTTGGCTATTTTGTTTGACGATTTAGCTTAGCTGTCTTGGGGCGCGTTTTTGTCTTAGTTCTTGTCTTCGTCACTCTCGTGGCTATTTTCTTGAGCGTCATCTGTTTTGTCGTCGTCCTTCTTGCGCGGGTCTTCGCTGTCTTCGTCCAGCCAGGTGCCGCAGCGTAGGCAGTAGCGGGCGCGTTTTTCATGGCGTTCGTGACCGCAGCCGGGGCAGGCTTCTTCGGAGTAACGCTCTTCACGGATCGAGCGAATCACCTGAGCGGAAAATACCCCGGTGGGCACGGCAATGATCGAGTAGCCGAGCAGCATGAGTACCACCGTAATCGATTTACCCAGCGCAGTAGCGGGGACGATGTCGCCATAGCCGACGGTGGTCATGCTGACAATGGCCCAGTACATCGACATCGGAATACTGGTGAAGCCCGCCTCAGAGGATTCGATGGTGTACATCAGCGCCGCGAACAGGGTAATCACCATTAATATGGCGCTAAAAAACAGCAATATCTGGCGCATGCTGCGTTTAAGGGCATCCATTAAAAGACGCGCCTCGCCGACAAACTCCATCAGGCGCAGAATACGAAAAATGCGCAGTACTCGCAGCAAACGTACAATCACCAGACCATGTGCACCGGGCACCAGTAGTACCAGCCAAATGGGCAAAATCGCGATTAAGTCGACGATGCCATAAAAGCTTCTTAAATAGAGTGTCGGCTTTTCCAGGCAGTAAATGCGCAAGATCAGCTCAATGCTGAACAATAGCGTGAAGGCCCACTCAAGATAAAAGAAGAGTTCTCCGTAGCGTTCAGCATAAATCTCGATGCTGTCCAGCATGATGACCGCGACGCTCATCAAAATCGCTACGATCAGGGCGATGTCAAAGGCTTTAGCTCCCGGCGTGTTAGACTCAAATATGATATGGAACAGGCGGGTGCGGAGGCCTTCCGCACCGGGGGTTAGGTGAAAATTCATCGCATCATCCTGAAGTGAGCCTCAATGCCGTTCTAGTTAAACGCTAGCGTAGCGCGGTTTGGTACGCCAAGCGATGGGCGAGCGCTAACGCCGCTTTACCGTAGGCTGCATTGGGCTGGCCGTCCGCATCGAGCGCGCCAGGCAGCGCCTGGGCATAAGCGCGTGCGGTGGCATCCAGTTCGGGATGTTCGGCGAGAGTGGCCAGCGCCTGCTGGGCATCGTTTAAAAAGCTGGCTTGTTGGCTGTCGTGGTAGGCGTCCAGCGCCAGCGTGGCGCGGTGCAGCCACTCCGCCGGAGAGTGCGCTTCGGGTAGCGGCCAGTGTTGGGTGCTAAGGGCATTACCACGGGACGCCTTGCTGCTATCCGAAGGCCGCAACGGTACTTGTTCAGCAAGGGTCAATGCCAGCGCCCACAGAGCTTCAGGCTCGCCGCCTTTTAATTCGAGTTCTGCTTCGCGAATCGGCGTGCGGTAGCCACCGCTAATAATTTCGCCTTCATCCAATACCAGCTCGACATGACTCTCCTGGCCTTGTCCACCCTCTTTTAGCTGCCAGCTACGCCGTGTGAAATCGGTGCTGAGTTGGGGGGCGAGGGCATCTAGCACACTGCTAAGTTCGCCTTGAAAAGGGGGGAGCTTGGCAATTGAAGCGAGATCCAACTGCGGGCCAGCAATCTGCCACTCCCACTCTTCGCGCTGGGAAATCCCGCCACCACCTTGGCCAGCGGTTTTCACCGTTTGCAGCACCTGGCCGTCTACCTGGCGAAGTCGCAGCGCAATATGTGCTTTCGCCAGATCACCCTGAGGGGTATCAAAGTAGGTATTGACCAGCGATTGTTTACGCACGGCGTGTGAAGCGAGATACGGGTGTTGAGTCAGCGCCGCAGGCCCTGTCGGGGCAAGGGCCAGTTTAAGTTCCACTTCCATGGGGTTTGGGCTTTTCATGACGCTAGCCACCTCGTTATCGTGACATTTAAATGAATATTTGATTACATTTGTGAACTTTTCATGACGGCGGCAGGCGCACTCTTTATACTGGCGCCGCCATTTCCAGGCTCCCCGAAAACAGGCTAAAAGGCATTATGGTTACCTCCAATCCTTTTTCTTCGATGTTTGGCCGCTCGCCATTCCAGCCGTTATTGGCCCATATCGTCAAGACGAATGAGTGTGCCGATCAGTTGTTGCCGTTTTTTGAAGCAACCCTGGTTGATGACTGGGACAAAGCGGCTGAGCTGCGCGAAAACGTCACCCGCCTAGAGCATGACGCCGATACGCTGAAAACAGAGCTGCGGTTGAACCTGCCCAACACCATGTTTCTTCCGGTGTCGCGCTCCGATCTGCTTGATCTGATCAGCGTACAGGACAAGATCGCCAACAAGGTGCGTGACATTACCGGCATTATGCTGGGGCGTAAAATGCGCGTGCCGGATGAGCTGGCCGCGCCGATGCGCGACTACATTCGAACCAGCGTTGCCTGCGTGGCGCAAGCGCGTCAAGCGCTAGAAGAGCTCAAGGATCTACTCGAGTCCGGCTTTGGCAAAAACGTCTCGGATGTGATGCAGAAGATGATCCGTGAGCTGCACACCCTCGAACACCAAGCCGACGACCAACAGATCACTATTCGCCGCCAGCTGTTCAAGCTTGAGAGCCAGCTACCGCCAGTGGACGTGATCTTTCTCTACAAGATCATTGAATGGGTTGGCGAACTATCCGACCGCGCCGAGCGCGTGGGTAGCCGTCTGCAGATCCTGACTGCCCGCTAAGGGGACTTTCATGCTGATTATTGCCCAGCACGGTGAAATTTTTATCATCCTGGCCTGTTTGTTTGGCTTTTTCATGGCCTGGGGCGTTGGCGCCAACGACGTGGCCAATGCCATGGGAACCTCGGTGGGGTCGAAAGCGATCACCATCAAACAGGCTATCCTGATTGCGGTCATTTTTGAATTCCTGGGTGCCTGGCTAGCCGGTGGCGAAGTTACCAATACGATCCGTAAAGGTATTATCGACCCCGAACTGCTACAGGACGACCCACAATTGCTGGTCTACGGCATGCTGGCAGCACTGCTGGCGGCGGGAACATGGCTGCTGGTGGCCTCCATGAAAGGCTGGCCGGTTTCCACGACGCACTCGATTGTCGGCGCGATCGTAGGCTTTGCGGTTGCAGGGCTAGGCCCTGCTACGGTGGACTGGGGTGCGGTAGGCAAGATTGCCGCCAGTTGGGTGGTCTCCCCCTTGTTGGCAGGTACCATCGGTTTCGTGCTGTTTAAATCGGTACACCACCTGATTTTCGAGGACGCCAACCCGTTCACGGCCGCCAAACGCTACGTACCCGGTTATGTGTTTCTGGTGGGCTTCATCGTTTCGATGGTCACGCTGACCAAAGGGTTATCTCATGTGGGGTTGGATCTAACCTTCAATCAGAGCCTGTTGCTGTCGATCCTGCTGGGCCTGGTGATTATGGGCATTGGCCTGATCATGCAGCGGCGTATCAAGTTCGAGCACAATACCAACGACCACTTCGGCTATGCCAACGTTGAGCGTGTGTTCGGCGTGCTGATGATCTTCACCGCCTGTGCCATGGCCTTTGCCCACGGCTCCAACGATGTGGCGAATGCGGTTGGCCCGCTGGCAGCGGTGATCAGTGTGGTGCAAACCGGCGGTGAAATTGGTGGTTCCGCACTGGTGCCCTGGTGGGTACTCGTATTGGGTGGAGCTGGTATCGTAGTGGGCTTGGTCACCTACGGCCATAAGGTCATCGCTACCGTGGGCACCGGTATTACAGAACTGACCCCCAGCCGTGGCTTTGCCGCTACCCTGGCGGCAGCCACCACGGTGGTGCTGGCCTCGGGCACTGGCCTGCCGATTTCCACCACCCACACCCTGGTCGGCGCGATTCTTGGGGTGGGGCTGGCACGCGGCATGGCGGCTTTGAACCTACGGGTCATCGGCACGATTGCCATGTCGTGGCTGATCACACTACCAGCAGGCGCGGGTCTGGCGATTCTGTTCTTCTTCATGTTCAAGGGCATGTTCGGTTAACGAATAATAAACAGCACTTGTAAACGTAGTACGCCAAGGCTCGAAAGGCTTTAGAAGCATCTGAGCGATAAGATCACAGCGGCATCTTCATGTTTATCTGCATTAGATCGAGCAGATTTGCATTTGAAGGTGCCGCTGTTTTTCGTGCTCTGGTAAAGTAACTGGAGATTGTTTTTGAGATCGTTTTTGAGATTGTTTCTTTCACCTGCTGCCGGAGAGCGGCCCTTGGATACGCGCTTCCCCTTTGTTGATTGGTTTCGTAACGCTTCCCCCTACATCAATGCCCACCGGGGGCGAACCTTTGTCATCTTAATTGAAGGCGAAGCCATGGCGTCTGGCCGAGGGGAGCAACTGATTCAGGATTTGGCGCTGCTGCATACCCTGGGTGTGCGACTGGTCGTCGTGTTCGGCATTCGCCCCCAGGTGCACGAGTCGCTAACCGCCGCTGGCGTAGAGCCCACGCGCATCGATGGCCGCTGGGTCGCGGATCGCGCGGTGATGGCTCACGTTGAGCAGGTAGCTGCCCACCAGCGGCTATGGCTGGAAGCGCGGCTCTCTCTTGGCCTGCCCAGCACGCCGCTGCACGGTGTGGAACTGAGCGTGATCTCCGGCAACCTGGTGACCGCCAAGCCATTAGGCGTGCGCGAAGGGGTGGATTTTGACCACAGCGGTGAAGTGCGCCGGGTGCGTGCCAGCGCCATTGAAGGCCTGCTGGAAAAAGGCTCGCTGGTGCTGCTGCCGCCGCTAGGGTTCTCCAGTACCGGTGAGGTGTTCGATTTAGACGCCTCTGAAGTCGCTCAACACGCCGCCGTGGCGCTGAAAGCCGACAAGCTGATTTTGCTGGGGGAATCCGAAGGCTTGGAAGATGAGCAGGGCGCGCTGCTGCGCCAGCTTTCCCCGGCGGAGGCCGAGCCGCGTTTAAGCGCCGCAGTGCCAGGTAGCGAGCTAGCCCGCCACTTACAGGCCGCCTGCACTGCCGCACGGGAAGGCGTGGCGCGCACGCACCTGCTTTCCTGGCGCAACCACGATGCCCTGCTGGGTGAGTTGTTCACCCGCGACGGCGTGGGCACCATGATTACCCAGCACCGCTACGAACAGCTGCGCCCGGCCACGCTCAACGATGTAGCGGGCTTGCTGGAACTGCTGGAACCGCTAGAGCGCCGAGGTATGCTGGTGGCGCGTTCAAGAGAGCGCCTGGAGCACGAAATCGATGACTACATGGTGATCGAGCGCGACGGTATGGTGATTGGCTGCGCCGCGCTGCATGTATTTACGGACACCAGCATTGCCGAACTCGCCTGTGTAGCAGTGCACGACAGCTACCGCGGTGGCGAGCGGGGCGAGCGCCTGGTGGAAGCCATGGAGCGCCGCGCCCGCCAGCGCGGCTTAACTGAAATCTTCGTGCTGACGACCCACACCGCCCACTGGTTTGTGGAACACGGCTTCCGCGCCGCCAGCCTGGAAGACCTACCCCCGCTGAAACGCGAAACCTACAATCACGCCCGTAAATCGAAGGTGTTGGTGAAGCAATTAGCGTAATTCGCTTATTGAAAATTGGGTGGCTAATTAGCAGCCCTGGTTGAACGTGGCATTAGCGAAAACAGCTCCGGCTGCTTTTGCGCTTCTTGTTGAATAGTGTCGTCAATCGGTGTGTCGTAGGTTTTGAGCAGGTAACCGAGCACCGAGTAAAAACCCACCATGGCGATCAGGTCGATCACTGCTTTGCGTCCGATCGCCTCGGCAAGTTCTGCTTCCTGCTCCTTGGCCAGCATGCGCTCATCGAATAACGCATCCACGGCGTTGACGATAAGACCATCAACGCCTTCGGGAGTACCGCGAATAGCAGTGATCCGGTGTTCGGAGAATCCCAGGGCAAGTGCACGACTAACATGATGGGCCCACTCGTAGGCTGAGCCCATACGTAAACCCGCGCGTAAAATCACCACTTCGGTCAGTTCCGGCCCTAACGCATTCTCCTTAACAACGTGTTGGCGCAAGGGCGCCCACGCTCTAAGCAAGGCCGGGTGATGGGCCATGGTGCGATAAACGTTGAGTGCGCCAGCAAAGCCCTCGCGTAAATCAGGGATCTCCTCAGGCCAGTCGGCATCGGAAATAGGCGGGCAGGGAGAAGAGGGCATGGGTGGGTCTCCTTTCAGATGTTGTTGATTGTGTCATCACTCTGCGATGGCGGCGGTTATGGCCTCGGCAATACGCTCAATGATCAGGTCTACTTCGTCAGGCGCAATGATATAGGGCGGAGCCAGCAAGATATGATCACCGTTAATGCCATCAATAGTGCCGCCCATCGGGTAGCTGATCAGGCCACGCGCCATGGCCTGTCGCTTGATCTTGGCGTAAATCTTTCTAGCCGGATCGAAAGGTGTTTTGTTTTCCCTGTCCGCGACAATCTCGATACCGCGAAACAAGCCCCTGCCGCGAATATCGCCCACATGGGGGGATGCGCCGAGCGCCGCTTCAAGGCCGCTCTGTAACCTCGTGCCCATGGCATTGACGTTCGCCAGCGTCTCCGGCCGTGCAATGATCTCAACCACTTTGTTGGCGGCCGCGGCGGCCACAGGGTGCCCAAGATAGGTATGGCCATGCTGAAACAGCCCAGACCCATTGGCAAAACTGGCGTAGATGTTGGCCGATAGCATCACCGCGCCGATAGGCTGATAACCGCCGCCCAAACCCTTGGCAATCGTGACGATATCCGGGACTACCCCATCTTGTTCGCAGGCGAAGACGGTGCCAGTTCTTCCCATGCCGCACATCACTTCGTCGAGGATCAGCAGTACGCCGTATTTATCGCAAATGGCACGAACGCGTTTGAAGTAATCCGCCTCAGAGGCGACCGCCCCTAAAGTGGCACCGACGACAGGCTCGGCAACGAAGGCTATGACTTCTTCAGGGCCAAGTTCCAGAATCTTTGCCTCAAGCTCCTCGGCAAGCCGTGCAGCATAGGCCTCGGGCGTCTCATCGGTGCCCTTGTCGCGATACGCATAGCAAGGTGATACATGGTGTGTTTCTGGCAGAATCGGCTGAAACTGCTGGCGCCGCATGGCATTGCCACCGGTTGCCAACGCGCCGATGGTATTGCCGTGGTAGCTCTGGCGTCTGGCAATGATATGCCGTCGCTGGGGCTGATTAATCTCTACAAAGTACTGCCGGGCCATTTTCAGCGCCGCTTCGACGGCTTCCGACCCACCCGACACCAAGTAGACGTAATCCAGCCCTTCAGGGGCTAAATCCACCAGCTTCTCGGCAAGCGCTTCGGCGGCATCTGTAGTGAAAAATGAGGTGTGGGCGTAACAGAGGCTATCGATCTGCGCGCGCATGGCGGCCAGCACTTCCGGGTGGGCGTGTCCTACGCTGGTGACCGCAGCGCCTCCCGAGCCATCCAGATAGCGGCGCCCCGTGGTGTCCGTGATATAGACGCCCTGTGCCGACGCAGCATGAGGTAGCTGCGCCCCGATACCGCGGTGAAGAATACGCGTCATAGCCTCTTTCCCTCATTATCAAACGGTGAGCAATTCATATGACAATGAGATTGGCACACTCACAAAGATATTTGCAACAAATAAATCATTTAAATATAGTGTGAAACATGTAGATCATTTCTTTGCAGAGACAACCCTTATTTCTTCACAGAGCCAACCACTATGCAGCCAAGCGATTCCCTAAGAGAGCAGATTATTGCCCAGTACGATGCCATGTCTGCGCAGCTGCAACAGGCCGCTCGCTATGTGCTTGAGCATCCGCAGGAAGTGGCGCTGGTGTCCATGCGCGAGGTGGCGCGCCTAGCGGGTGTGCAACCCGCCACCATGACACGGCTTGCCAAGTTCTTGGGATTGCCAGGGTACGACGAACTTCGGGCGCAGCATGCAGCGGTGTTACGTCAGGGGGGCGATGGCTTTGCGGCCAAGGTTCGCCAGCGGGTAGATGAAGGCAGTGAAAGGGGAGTCAGCGATACCGCTTCGCATATGCTTCAAGGGCTGAGTGCCCAGCTTGCTAAGCTCTGCGAGCCCGATTCACTACGGCAGCTGGAAGCCACCGCCACTAGGCTGAGATCAGCGAGAAAGGTATACGTGCTGGGGTTACGTTCCTGCCATGCCGTTGCCTGGCATTTCCATTACGTGATGACCCTGCTGGGCGAGCGCTCGGTTCACCTGGATGGGCCTGGGGGAACCGGCGGAGATGGACTAATTCGTGCCACATCTGAGGATGTATTGCTCGTTATCTCCATCAAACCTTATGCAACAGGGACGCTGGAACTGGCCCAACTGGCAAAAGATAAGGGGGTGGGGATTGTTTCCATCACCGATAGTGAAGTGTCGCCGCTGGTGGGGATGTCAGCGCAGACGATTCTATGCCCCACGGAAACCGATAGCTTTTTTCACACGCTAACCCCGGCATTAGCCGTCTCCGAAGTGCTGTGCAGTTTATTGGCGGAATTCGATAGGCCTAAGACGCTAGACGCTTTGCAGCAAGCGGATGAACACCTCTCGCATCTCAATACGTATGCGACGGCTATCCCCAGGCGGCAGTGAGAAGCGAGGCTTATTGACCCAACATTACTGTCAGATAAATCCTTCGATAATTACCGAGCGGTAATTGTCAGTCGTCTCGTCGGGTTATTAGGATTAAATATTCCCGAGCGGGAATATTTTGGCGTTGCCGTGATTGTATGAACAGTGTTCTAACAAAAGGGTGGCTCAAAGCCACCCCGGGAATGCGCGCTAAATCTTATATAAGAAACGCTTAGGTATTTAAGATAACGCCGCCATTCAGGTGCATGGTCTGGCCACTCATGTAGGAAGACTCCTCGCTGGCCAAATAGACATAGGCAGGACCCATTTCGCTGGGCTGCCCGGCGCGTTTCATGGGCACCTGGCCGCCGAATGACGCTACCTTCTCATCTTCAAAGCTGGCAGGAATCAGCGGGGTCCATACCGGCCCTGGCGCTACGGCATTCACGCGAATGCCACGATCCATCAGCGACATCGCCAATGAACGCACCAGCCCCTGAATAGCGCCCTTGGTGGCGGTGTAATCGATCAGCGTGTCGTTGCCCTTAAAGGCATTGATCGATGAGGTGGCAATAATGGTGTCGCCTTCGCTGAGATGCGGCAGGGCTGATTTGGTGAGATAGAAGTGGCTGAAAATATTGGTCTGGAAGGTGCGCAGCAGTTGATCATCGGGGATCTCGGTAATATCGCCCCAGTCGTACTGCTCGGCGGCGTTGTTGATGACGATATTGATCTTGCCGAAGTGGTCGAGGGTGCGCTTGACGATCTCGCGGCAAAACGCTGGCGCTGCCACATCGCCTTTCAAAACCAAGCAGCGACGACCTTCGGCTTCCACCAGCCGCTTGGTCTCTTCTGCATCTTTGGTTTCTTTAAGATGCACGATCACGCTGTCGGCACCTTCGCGGGCATAGTGAACGGCGACTGAACGCCCTATGCCGCTGTCGCCACCGGTAATAATCGCGACCTTGTCCAGTAACTTATCGGCGCCCCGGTAGCTTTCACGGATGTATTCGGGCTCCGGGCGCATGGCGTATTCATCACCAGGCTGTTTATCCTGATGCTGGGGTGGTTGGTGTTGATCACTCATGTGCGGTCACTCCATTGTTGGCACAATTTGGTTTGCACATACGGTTAGTTATCGTAAAACATCACTTACTAACCACTGTTCAGGCCCTCGTATCCTCAAGTGCCTTCACGCTGTAAACGTAGACCAAGGTAGTAACAACGGCAAACCAGGAAGCGAACGCTGAGCAATAAAACGGTTGGTCATGCAGAGAAATGATAGTGGCAGGTTATTGATGCTATCAATATTGCTAATGTAGCTGCTATAAAGCTATTTACCTGTTTTAAGTGTTTGTTTTAAGTGTTTGTTTTAAATGTTGTTTAATTATAGTTATGTCGTGGGTGCTTATGAGGGTGAATTGCAAGTTGAAGGGGAAGGGCTACAGTTAAGTCAGCCAGGGATAGGAGGCACCACGAACGCCTCCCACTCTTTCGCTCACCCACTACGGTAAGGAAGAAGCGATGACTCAAGTTCCTGATAAAGACAAGAAGGCCCCTAAAGATCGTGACGATCACCATGAGGAAGCCAACCCGATGCCGGACACCCACCATGTAAACCCGGAGTCCGATGACGATAAAAAGTCAGGTAAGGATTCCAAGAAATAAGCTATGCAACATTGTTTCTATGCAGAATTGTTTAGGCCAACGCTAAACAACAAAGGCGCTACTTCCGGTAGCGCCTTTTCTGTCAGTGTTAAACCTCTATGTTAATAGAGGACGTTGATACGGCAACGTCACCTAGCGAGGTAGGCAGCAACTGACCCAATGAGGAGTAGAGGGCGTCAGAAGTGGATGCTGCAACCGCTCGATCAGTCTTTTCCATTATGTCTTCAGCTTTCTTTAGCTCACGACGAGCTTCTTTATCTTCTTCATTCAGCCGAACCTTAAGTTCGTTAACTGCTTCGCGCAGCGCTTTTTGGGCGTCAGTCAGTACGCCGCGTAGTGCGTGTTCACTAGCGCTGGGGCCATTGGATTTCGAGCGGTTGTCTTCATTCTGAATGAGGTTAGGTAGGCTTGGTAATACGCCGAGCTCGGTGGATTCATCGCTTTCAGGCTCGCCCGCTGCCTTCTCGGCCTCTTGCTCAGCAGCCTTTTCAGCATCATCTTCGGCTGTTTCCGCACTGGCTTCGGCTTGCTGCACGTCACTGGAAACCGTTGCCTGGGCGCCCTCATCGCCACCCGCCGGGGCCCCCGCTGATTCGGCTCCGCTGGTTTGAGCCACGGCCGGTTGAGCTGCTGTCGTGGGAACTGCTGGCGTTGCAACCACGGACGGGATAGCGGTCATGCCAGCACCACCGCCACCTTGATTGTTCAGTAGCTTAGCCGCACCGGCAAGCTCACGGGCGATGCTCTTGAGCTCCTTGGCCATGTTTTTAAGCTGTTCAGGAGAGGCGAAGGCCATCATGGCTTTCAGCATTTCAATCCGCTGGCGCAGGAAGCCCACTTTATCGGTGGCCTGCTGCTGGGCGGCTTCCTTTGGCGTAGGTAGCGACGCCAAGCTTTCCAGCGCTTCCTGCTGCTTTTTAAGACGCTTTGTGAACGGGTCGTCTTCAGCAGGCTCGCTCTTTTGGGAGGCAACGCGGGTAGGCGTTAAAAACTGCGGCTTATCTTGGCGCTGATTAATTAGTGTAAATGACGAAAATCCAATCTTCATGGCGGTATCCTCTCCTCATTGTTAGAAGATATCGGCCATTTAACTTAGGACTTTAAACGCCGCTTAACTTCCACGCTTAGCCTGCCTTCACCTAGCTTCAGTTTCAGCTTCTGGCCGGGCTGGGTATCTTCCGCGCGGCGAATGACCTGGCCCTGCTCATCCTGGGCAATTGCATAGCCACGCCCCAGCACTGCTAGCGGACTGACCGCGTTTAACTCCCGTGCGGCGGCTTTCAAGCGTGCCTGTCGGCTCTCCAACTGGCGCTGCATCGCACTCCCCAAACGGCGCTGTAACTGGCTCACACGCTCGCTTTCTGCACGGTGCAACCGCGCCATATCCTGGCTGGCCAAGCGCCTGCTCAGCTGTGTCACCTGGGCTTTCTGCTGGCCGAGCGTTAACTGCATGGCGCGATTCAAGCGCTGATTGAGGGCGGTTAAGTGCTGGCGCTGGCGGTTGAGCTGTTCACCGGGGTGGCGCAGCTTGGCGCGCAGGGTATCCAGCCGCTGGCTGTCGCGTTCCAGACGTGCCTGCATAGCCCGCTGCAAACGGCTGTGTTGATGCTCAAGCTGGCGCTTAAGGGTGTTTTGATCCGGCACCAGGCGCTCGGCGGCGGCAGAAGGGGTGGGAGCGCGCATATCGGCGGCAAAATCCGCCAGGGTGATATCCACCTCGTGGCCTACCGCCGACATCACCGGTAGCCGGGAGTGAAAAATCGCCCGCGCCAGGTGTTCGTTATTGAACGCCCAGAGGTCTTCCAGGCTACCGCCGCCGCGGGTGATCAAAATCACGTCCCGCTCGGGGTCTAATCGCGCCTGACGATTAAGCAGTGCCAGCGCCGATATAATCGCAGGTGCCGCCTCGGCGCCTTGCACCGGCACCGGTATCAGCGTCACGTCCGCCAGCGGCCAGCGCGCTTCAAGCACCGCCAGCACATCACGAATGGCCGCCCCAGTGGCGGAGCTTAAAATCAGCAGCTTGCGTGGCGGAAAGGGCAGCGGCCGGGCGTTGGCGAACACGCCTTCGCCTTCCAGCTGCGCTTTTAAACGCTCAAAGGCCGCCAGCAGCTCGCCCAGGCCTGCCGCCTGAACGGCGTCGGCAATTAGCTGGTAGTCACCGCGGGGCTCGAACAGCGATACCCGCCCTCGCAGCTTGACCTGATCACCGTCGCGCATCGACGCCGAGACAAAACGCGCCCGCTGACGAAACAGCGCGCAGCGAATCTGCGCCCGGTCATCCTTCAGCGTGAAATAGACATGCCCCGACGCCGGGCGGGAAACATTAGAGAGCTCGCCCTCCACCCACACCTCGCCCACATCGCGCTCAAGGGTTTGCTTGGCGCGCTGGTTGAGTTGGCTGACGGAGAGTGTTTGGACGGGTGTTTGAGTCATGGCGGATATCTGAATGCAGGGCACTGTAGCCTAGCATCAAATACTAGCGCTCATCGAATATAGAGCGGGGCAAATTCGTTGCCCCGCAAGCGCTATCGATGCTGAGAACGTCGACGAATCCACTCGCCGGGAAGGGTTAGCAACAAGCAGCAACACATCATTAGCAGCGCAAGAAGAGCAACAGAGGCCATATCAGACCCTGCGTCGGAAATATTGCTGTAAAGCAGGAGCGGCAGCAGGTTGATCTGTGAACCGGTAAGCGCCAGGGCCGTACCATAGGCGCCAAAAGCCACTGCAGCACAAAGGCTCCAGGAGGAGATCAACGCAGGCAGTAACGGCGGTAGGTACACGTCACGAATTTGCTGCCACCGAGAGGCACCGAAGCTTTCGGCCATCACCAGTTGGCGGCGGTCAAGCCCTTGAACCACCGGCAGCATCAGTAACACCACGCGGGGTACCAAGAAGTAGGCATACACCAACACCAATCCCTGTGGCGTATACACAAAGCGGCCAAACCACGCCGGGTCTACGCCCAGCGATGCCAGGGACAGTGTGATAAAGCCTGCCCGCCCCAACAAGAGGATAAAACCATATGCCACAATCAAGCCGCTGAAAATCAGCGGGAGAGAGATCAGCCAAAGAAGAAAAAAGCGTCGCCGTTCCGGCTGATGATAGAGAAACTCAGCAATCACGACACCAACGATGACCGACAAGAGCGCAGTGCTAATGGATAAAGCAACGCTGGTTATTAAGCTTTTAAACACCAGCCCTTCGTCAAGAAGACGAGCACCCGTGACCAAAGGTGACTCAAGCGCTGCAATAATCAGCAGTGTCAGCGGCAGCATAAAAAACAGCGTGTAAATAATGCTGCTGGGTAGAACCAGCGGCAAAACGCTAAAAAAGCGCAGGCGAGGCATGGCGTGGCCTTATTGATTAAGGACGTGCTGAGTCCACTGGTGGCTGAGGTCAGCGCTAATGCTCGACGCTTTTTGCACATCCAGCGGGCGAATCTGCGGCGCCTCTACCAGCGTGTCGGGCAGCTCGATATCTCCGTTGACAGGGCGAACAAATCCTTCCGCAAAGGTACGTTGCCCCTCGTCCGACATGACATAGTTGAGCCATAGGCGTCCGGCATTTGGGTTTGGCCCGTTTTTGACCAGTGAAATAGCGTATGGCGCTGCGACCGACGCTTCTTCGGGGATCACCACCGCTGCGTTGTCGCCCATGCCATCGGTAATGCTGGCTTTTAGACCGTCGTTTTCATAGCCGATCCAGATAGGAATTTCACCGCGCACGAACTGCGCATAGGGCGTGGTACCAACCACTCGGGCAACATTACCGATGCGGCTCAACTCCGCAAGATAATCGATGCCCGGCGTTAAATTATCGAGATCGCCCCCCATTGCATAGTTGGCCGCCAGAGTGAGGACTTGGCCTTGCCCGGTCGAGCGCGGGTCAAGGTACACAATGCTGTTACGGTACTGCTCATCGAGCAGGTCTTCCCAGCTTTGCGGCACTTCATCGACTAACTGCGTATTAACGATAAAGGCCACGTTCAAGGAGTGGATCGTGAACCACTCACCCGCGTCAGCTTTGAAGACATCGGGAATGCTGTCGAAATTGATGGGGGTAAAGGGGCTTAACAGCTCTTTCTCATGCGCATTAATTGCTGAAGAAGCGTAGTAGTAGGCGGTATCGGCCTGGGGGCGGTTGCGGGCCTGCTCCAAAGCGACCACGGTGGCACCCGAGCCCAGGTCGTTAAAGACAATCTGAACGCCGGGGTAGCGCTCCGTGAAACGATTGAATTGGCTTTGCCAGTTGGCCCAGGTTGGGCCGGTATCGAACGATACAACCAGCCCTTCTTCCTGGGCGGCATCGTAGAGTGCTTGTTCGCCGTCGTAGAGCTCAGCGTCAAGCGTGTTAGCCGCATACGCCGATAAAGGCAGCAGGCTAAGGGCGGAGAGTAGGCCGTAAGCAAAAGAGCGTTTCATGGTAGTACCTCAGCGATTGAACAGGTGGATATGTGTGGGAGGAAGCGCCACGTGAGTGATGATTTCCGGCGGTGAAGCCGACTCAAGCGACAACGTGGTAGTGCCGCAGAGAAGGTACTGACGTTGCTGGGCGCCCAGAAACTGCCTCTCTATCACCGTGGCAGGTGCCTGGTTAGCGATATCGCTAGCTGGGTTGGCAATAATGGCTTCGGGACGAATCATGGCGCGCACGGTTTGCCCCACTGTAAAGGCGTGTGGTGCCACTTCCAGGATGCCCAGGTCGGCGGTTTCAATCCGCTGCGAATCAAGTACCTGAGCGTCGATAAAGTTGGTGCGACCAATGAAACGTGCCACGGCTTCACTCACAGGCTGCGTGTAAAGCTGGTGGGGCGCGCTGTGTTGAAGGAGCTTGCCCTGTTCAAGCACGGCAACGTGATCGCCCAGCATCAGCGCCTCTTCTTGATCATGGGTGATCATCAGCGTGGTGACGCCGAATTGACGCTGTATATGCTTGAGCTCCTGGCGCATCGACTCCCGCCGGGAAGCGTCGAGCGCCGAAAACGGTTCGTCGAGCAGAAGGGCACGGGGCTCGAATACCAGCGCGCGTGCAATGGCCACTCGCTGCTGCTGGCCACCGGAAAGCTGGGATGGATAGCAATGTTCCAACGCCTCAAGGCCTACATCATGGAGGATCTTGCGGGCGCGTCGGTGGCGCTCTCCCTGGCGAACACCTTTAACCTTAAGCGGGTAGGCGACGTTGCCAAGCACTGTCATATGGTTGAAAAGCACATAATCCTGCAGCACGATTCCCAGCCCGCGCTCGCCGCATGAGAGCTGGGTAACATCCTGATGATCAAGTAGAACGCGCCCTTGAAGCGGGGTGAGGAAGCCCGCGATAAGCTGTAAAAGCGTACTTTTTCCCGATCCGCTGGCACCCACCACCACAAGAAATTCGCCCGTTTCTACCTGCAGGTTGATGTCGTGAACACCCACGCTGCTATGGGGGTAGTGGAACTGGATGTTTTCTAGCGCAATCATTGCGGTAACTTCCGGGAAGAGGATCGGCCCAGCCGCCACTGCACCAGGGTGGAAAACAGCGAGAACAGCAGTGCGAGTGAAAGCAGGAAAAGCGTTGCGGCGCAGGCGAAGCCCGTCGTGCGGTAAAACGCTTGGATCAACACCACTGGGTAGGGCTGGGTCATAAAACCTGAAATCAGGTTGCTCAGCTCAAACTCGCCAATCGACAGCGCTGCAACCGTTAAGCTGCCGGTAAATACCGAGCGATATACCAGTGGCAAATAGAGGTGCACAAAACGTTGCCACTCGGCTGCCCCAAGGGACTGGGCCATGCGTTCATACGCCTTGAGGGGAGAGGCCTCGATATCGGCATATACGGTGTAGAAAAGGTAGGGGAAGGTAACCACCACATGGCCTGCTACCAGCAGCCAGGGGCTACCCAGCCAGGGCAGCATGGCGGTACTAAAGGCCAAAATAAAAGCAAAGCCTATGACCAATTGGGGAACGGCTACTGGCAGCATGACCAGAAGACGCGTGATGCTCTGAGCCACGGCAGGGAACTTGAGCATGACGCCATACACCAGTGGTACGACGAGTAATATATTGATCAGGCAGGTGGTTAAGGCCAGCTTGAATGTCGTTACCATCGCATTTCGATAGGTGGCGTCTTCCCATACCGTGATAAACCAACGCCAAGTTAGTCCCTCAGGTAGCAGCGTGTTGCTCCAATGGTCACCGAAAGCGCCTATAAGTAGGAGTACGATAGGGGCCAACAGGTAAACCAAGTAACCATAAGTGATCAATCGCATGTCTGACCCCTAACCACGATTAAATATAAATGACCATAATGTAAGATTTTGATCGTTTGTTGATATATTCATGACGGTTGTGTGACTCCCCATAGGTGAGCAGCCGTGAAGCGCAGGGCTTCCTCTACGCTGCTGACAGGTGTAATGCCTTCAGCAGTGGGTGCGTCCGGGAAGGTGAGTACAGGCTTATCAAAATGGCGGCCAAAGGCCACCTCGGTGTGGGTGCCCAAGCTTCCGCCAACGGCGATCAGCAGCACACTGGCTCGGGCGATAAGCACGTTGCGTGCCTCGCCCAAGCCGCTGGCAATAGGTAGGGTGACCCAAGGGTTGGCAACCTCTGCGTGGGTATCGGGAAGCAGGCCGATGACCTCGCCTCCTTGAAGTGCGGCTCCCTTGCTGGCCGCTTCCATAACGCCGCCCCGGCCACCGCATAACAGCGGAATGCCCAGCTCGGCTAGCCCCGAGCCTAAGGCATAGGCTATTTCAAGCTGTTGCTGAGTGGCCTCGCGGGGGCCAATAACGCCAACCGGGGGGCGCTGCATCGGCGTGTTACTGCGCTTTAATGCAATCAGCGCTTCGCGGGGCAAACAGGGGGATTGCAGCACGGCTGGCCAGTCGGCCTCGCCAAGCGGACGCATTTTGGGCAGTAGCGGCTCACCTGCTTGGGTCGTGATACGCTGGCGTTTATCAAGATAAATTTGTAATGTCTGAGTCATGTTTTGATCAAAATGTAAGAATTTGATCGTTATGGTCGCGCCCCGCTGTGTCAATTTGATGACGGACGGTCGCAAGGCCGGATTTTTTTATCAGAGGATTGTTTGTTACCGATGACTGACCTAGCGCATTTGAACCCACGCCATCGCGAGCTAATTGCCTTGGTTGAATTGCATGGGCATGCCTCGATCGAATTTCTTGCCCAGCGACTCAACTGCTCCGCTCAAACCGTGCGGCGCGATATTCGTAAACTGTGTGACGCTAATGTGCTGCAGCGTTTTCGGGGCGGGGCCCGGATCGAAAAACCCCAGGTTAGGCTTGGCTACGCCACCAAGCAGGATGTGCAGCAAGTAGAGAAGGGACGTATGGCGGCATTAGCGGTGTCGCAATTGCAGGAAGGTGAAGCGCTATTTCTGGATACGGGCACAACCTGCGATCACGTTGCCCGCGAGCTGTTGAACTACCGTAAAAGGCTGCACGTGGTCACTCATAACCTAACGGCCGCGCTGACGCTCGCTGCCCAGCATCAGTTGTTGGATATCCATGTGGTGGGCGGAAAGGTGGCGGGACGGGATGGGGCGCTGACTGGGTCGCGCACCATCAAAGAACTGACCAGCTATCGGCTGGATGTGGCGATGATTTCCGTTTCAGGCATAGATGCAGAGGGTTACCTGCTCGACTTCGATAGTGAAAAAATAGAAGTAAAACAAACCATGATGCGCCACGCTGGCCGTAAAGTTCTGCTGATGGGGTCAGCGAAATTATGTCAGCGCGGTATCCAGCGTGTTGCTCATCTTGATGAGTTTGATCAAGTGATTTGTGATGTACCTGCACCCGAAGAAATCCAAACGCTCATGACCTACCCTGAGCGTTGGCAAGAAGCTTTATAGGCTCGCTGGTTGAGTTGGCTGACGTAGAGGGCAGTGGGCGTTGGTGCGTTCATTGCTGTCCCTTGCTTTAGGGAATCCGGGAATCTTTACGGCTAGTGGCGTAAAATGGCGTCGTTGTTACGAAATATCATTGTATTACCCAGGAGATGACGAGGAAATGCTATGGGCCACCACCCAACACCGTTGATCGCTTTTTACCGTGGCGAGGCACCGGATCATAAAGGGCGCTATATCGATGCCGTCTGGGCCTTATCTCACTTCTGGTTAGAGCATACCCACGATTATATTCAATGGCTTTTTCCCATCCCTGAGGTTGGCCGCTTTAACCATTTTGCCCCGCGGCTGACCGATGGCGAGCGTGACATATTTCAAGACGATAGCGCGTTACGTGAACAACAGCGAGTCTCGCTGGATGTCATGTTGAGTTTTTTGGGTTTAACTCGTGATGGGTTCACCATTACTGCCCAGCCGAGCCTCAATATCCGCGATCATATTTGGCTCAAAGCAGGCGGGCATAATCACCTGCGTATTTCGCGGATGATTCGTTCGTTGGCACTTTGTCACCAACCTAAACTGGCAGCGGCGTTCCAGCAGGCAGTGATCGAGATTGGCAGTACTCAGGGTATTGTCTCCGCACAGTCGATGGCTTACTGGCGTGTAGCCTCGGATACCAAGCACACTGTATGAAGCGTGATTGCGCTTCTACTGTTATTCTTTTTTGTTGGGAGTTAGATAATGAGAATTTGGGATGATGAGGTTGTTAGGGAATTATATTTACGGCTTTCTGGTAAAGAGGTAGAGGGGCTTGAAGTAGTCGTGCGAACCCTTCGAGAAATGTACCCAAAAATTGATATTTATAAGTCTGTTTTAGGTAATGGCGCCGCGATAAGTGCGGGAAGAAAATCGAAAAGTAAATCTAAAGGTAGGCCGCTATTTGCAATCAGAAGGCCTGGACGGAATAAGCCAGCTTGCGTAAAGATCAGGATAGATGCAAAGAAAGATAGAGCAAGGCTTGCAGGTGATATAGGCTGCTCTTGGGACGAGCTAAATGAAAGAAGATTCTATCTAAAAGATTTTCCAAACAATTTGGCTGAATTTAAAAAGTTTTTAAAAGATTTAGGTAAATCTGTTGAGATAGTAGAAAGGCGGACTAATGGGAGTGGGTACTTACCAATAGATTATCAAGAGTTTTTTAAAAATGCTGGTGAGTCAGATTGTGTCGAAGATTTTGTTGAAGGCGCAGTGCTGAAGATGTTTGTTAATAAGTATGAAAGAAGTCGAAAGGCAAGAGCTGCCTGTATTGCTAAACATGGAGCTCGCTGCTTCTTCTGTAAGTTCGATTTTGGAGAGAGGTATGGAAATGTATATTCAAGTTTTATTCATGTTCATCATATCGTTCCTATTTCCAAAATTGGTAAAAATTATAAAGTAAATTTTGAAAAAGATCTGGTGCCGGTTTGCCCGAACTGCCATGCTGTCATTCATTTTGGTGGAGAAACGCTATCTTTGGATGAGGCCAAGAGGGTTTTGTCTCCTGATAATGGAACCTGAATTCAAACCATGAGTGCAGCACCTATGGTCTTTCCCACATCGCGCTCAAGGGTTTGCTTAGCGCGATGGTTGAGATGGCTGACGAAAAGGGTCAGGGGTGTTGATGAGGTTATAACGGGCTTCAGGTCGAGATAGATATTAACTCTAGCATTAATACGGTGTCAGCAGATGGTCCAACCGGCTGTTGGCTGCGAGTGCTTGCTGGCCGTTTGCCGAGAATGTTAACCCATCTAATTCCCCTAACAGGCGTAATGAATGTCCCTCACGGGAAAGGGCGGTCCCTTCGCGTAAGGCCACTACCAAGGCGTGAGGGGTAAGGGCCAAATACTCTTCCAAACGCTCTTCGCGGCTTTCTCCGTTATGTCCCTCCGGTTTGCCTGCAATAAAGTGCGGGTTAATCTGAAACGGTACTAGAGCAAGCGTGCTGAAACTCGGTGGTTCTACAATCGGCATGTCGTTTGTGGTGCAGAGAGTAGGACCAGCAATATTCGAACCAGCACTCCAGCCAATATAAGGGGTGCCCTTGGCAACGCACTGGCGAATAGGGTCTAACAAGTCAGCGTCGTACAGACGCTTGACCAGGGCAAAGGTGTTGCCACCCCCTACGACGATCGCGTCCGCATCGCGGACGGCTGCTTTCGGGTCGGCGGCTTGATGAATGCCGTCGACCTCCAATCCCTGTACGGCAAATGTGGGTCGCACCTGTTCTAGGTAGTCATCGTAGGTCTTGCCGACCCCCGCAAAGGGAATAAATAGCACGCGCTTGACCGTGTTTGGGTTATCACCCAGAAAATCAGCGATTAAAGGTTGAGCGTGCTCAAGGTAACCGGTAGAACCAGATCGAGAACTGCTGAGCAGTAACAGCCGTGACATAAGGCAACTCCCAAATGTTAAGGGCGCCAACATGACGCCCTCCGCGTGGTTTTATTTAGAACCCAGTTTAAGGGTAGATGAGAAGAAACTATAAAGCGCCGAGCCTGTAATGAATCCCGCACCTAGGATGTAAAGCTTCTGACCACCGTTGTCGCCGAAGCGCTTAACTACCAGCCAGCGAATAATCAAGGCAATGTAAATCACGATCCCCGCTAGCGGTGAAGTGATCAAGAGGCCGGTGGCAAGTAGCACACCAATTTGACGCGACATTCCCCCCACCGCCTGAACGACAGCGCCAACGCTTGCCCAGATCGCTAGCTGTTTAGCGATTTCAGCGCTGGCGCCAGCATCAATGGTCGCCACGTAGACTCGCGCTACCGGTGGTACCAAGTCAGCCGCAAAGTAGGCATTGAATGCGAAGGCGACGATCACAATCGCTACACCAAAGCTGAACAGCTCTGCGAAGTATTGCTGGCGACGGCCGTCAAGCTCATAGTCACGGTCGCTACCCTCACCACGGATAACCCAGCCCGCTTTTAGGTCGTAAGCCATGTCAGCAAATGCTGGTCCGGTTGCTACCGTGAAGGCTACCAGCACACCCAGAGCGGTGGTGGGGAAGCCAATCAACATGCCGATAACCAAAAAAATCAGTGCGGTAGCAAATGAAGGGAACCAGCCAGAATGCATGGCCGCGATGCCCACGATTAGTTCAGATGCCATTGCAGCCATTGCGGCGAACACCAGCCAGCCGATTAACATGCCCAAGGACATGCCGGTATATATGCCGGTGCCCAAGGCGAGTATCAACGCCACAATAAGATAGGCGGTTAAGCCACTAATCATCGCCCTGCGCAACTGCAGTGCAGATCGGGTGGGGCGTTGTGGTGACGTGTCGTGCTCGCCCTGACGGCGCTCAAGGTACATCACTCGTAATATCTGCAGCAGCGCGATCAAGCCCGCGCCGATCATGATGCCATGAGGAATATAGGCGGTGCTGATATCGAAGCCAAAAAGTGATTCGGAATAGCCGCGAATGATTAAGCCCAGTGCTAACGCACACATGGCAAACACGTTGGCGATCCAGGCGATTCCGAACATTTCGGCAGGGATGCCGAATGCTTTGCCTACGCCACCACCGATCATGCCTACCAATAGCAGTAAGGCACTATGCCCTTTTTGGGCCGCTGCTTTAAGTGCCTCTGCGGTCGCTAGTCCTGGCGGCCAAGCGGCCCGGGCCGAGAACACCTTGCTGTCGAATGAAAAATAAAGAATCGAAGCATCGGTAATCACCGCCAGTGAGGCACCAATCAACATGGGAACCAGCATTTGAGACTCGCCCATGAGAAAGGGGATCGCCAGCGGTAACAGCAGCCCATTAGCGGCTGAAAAGGTAGCGCCAGATATAGTCGTCTGCACTAATGTTTGCCGCTCCAGCGAACGGTAACGGCGGAACAATTGCAGAGGAATATAGGAGAGTAAAATGGCGATCAGCGCGCCGATGATTGAAGTGTTAGGTGTAATACCAACGCGGGTGATCAGTTCCATACCGATAATGGCGCCTAGAACACAAACGATCACGTTGACCACCATCTGCCCCGGAGCAAAGAAGCGAGGGTGACGATGCGTTTCCTGAGCGTTATCTGTACCGGTCGTTCCCAGTAAAGTTGTCTTGTTCATCTCAAAGCACTCCGCGTAACTATGAAAAGTGTTTTATCGGTTCGCCAATTCACGCAAGCAGCAGGTTGGCGGCGCTGAATACGATTTGACGAGGCGTAAGAGTGCGATGACCGGAAAGCTTGGCAATGCGCTGGCGTTGCGCCAGCGTGTAACCCATGCAGTCTAAATAGAGCAGATCACCCTTGAGTGGGACAGCTTCCTGAGCGGCTCGCTCCAACTCCTGCGTATTTCCATAGGGCGAGGCACTCAGTGTTTCAACATGAAATCCGGCTGTTTCCCAGCGGGTACGCGCATTCTGCATTTGACGTGGCTCAGGGCTCATGATGAGGAGTCGCCCTTGGGGAAACAGAGACTGAATGCCGTGTCGCACGAGTCTTTTGGGTGATAGTACCGGCATGGGAAGATCGCGATAGTCGGGCAGTTCACCCGTACAGAGCACCACGATGGCGTCGACGTCATCTTCCCTCGCCATGGCGCGCACCGCCGTATCGAGTAGTGGTTCCAGGTCTTGTTCGGCAATGATGACCTGGCGTCCATCGCGCATGCGCGAAACCAGCACCTGAGACTGTTTACCAGTGGGATAGCGTTGCTCTATCTCCTCAAGCGTCAATGCATCTAGTGCGCCGCGCTCGACCACGTCTATGTGTTGGGCGAGCAGGGTGGAGAGGTCTTCATGGAGGTCGGTGCGCGGCGCTTGACCAATCGTCACGATGCCCAAGTGCGAGGTACCGGCACTCATTTGCGAGCGCCCCCGTGCTGGAAGTGAGAGTGTTCTCCATACAGTGCGGTCAAACGGCTAAACTCTTCAGTGTCGTAGAATTGGCAGATACCCGCGGTAAAGTCCTTCGCTACCTCAACTGCAAAACGTGCCGCCTGTTCAATATCGACTTCATGACTTGCCCCCGTCGCACAACCGGCTACGGCGGTTTCAGTGGACAAAGCCACGCCAATCACGGGAGCCGAGGTGGCAACCGCCGGTTGTAGAATACTATTCAGGTGATGGAGGCCATTACCGTAAGGTGTAATGTCTTGTTGAGTCAGCGCAAAAATGTGCGGCAAACGGCCCGTAACCCGGGACATTACATCCATTAAATCTTCGCTGGTGCGCAAGATATAGCCTTGCTTGACGGTTGGTGACATCGACACACCGCGTACATTGATGACGCGATTACCTTTAGTGGTGTCGATTGAGACAATGGCATCCATCTGAGCATCGATTTCATGCTCCCAGGTATCTTCAAAGCTGATCGGTGAATCCATGAACGGTACTGGATGGTGTTCACGGGTAGGGGCATCGGGGCAGATATGGGTGGTGATTATAACGTCGCCCGCCAAGCGGTCGCCGTTGGCAGCCATGCCAATCAGCTTGGCGGCAGCGGCCAGGGCCGCTAATGCACCATCGCCGTCCGAGACATAACCGATAATTTCCGGGCGGGCACCGATACCGCCCAAACGGCCAATCACCCCTAGGGTGGGGGCCTCTTTGCCTGCTTGCTTGCCACTGTGTCCAGCCACGATGATGTGCAGAAAATCGCTGGCGCCTTTATCGGAAGTAACGTTAGTGACCTGAATACTTTCCGGCGCTGCTCCGCAACCTATCAAGTATTCCCGAACTCGCTCACCTGACGCACTCGGGGTATCCAGAATTTCATGAAGATCGATAACTTGCTTAAGCATTAACGCTACCTCGTTGGGGTAATAGACATAAGTAGAGTACGCTTGAGAATTGATTGGATAAATTTGAATTAAAGATGGATTAATTGGAATTTCCGATGAATAACGTGACAGCCAGGCAGTTGGAGGCAATGATCGCCGTTGCCGATTTAGGCAGCTTTACGGAAGCTGCCGAAAAACTTCATCTTTCCCAGCCCTCGTTGAGTCAGCTTGTGCGCCAGCTTGAAGAAACGCTGGGCGTGCGTTTATTCGAGCGCACCACGCGAAGAGTAAGCTTGTCGGCGGCAGGGCAGGCGTTTTTACCGGTAGCAGAGCGGGTGCTTTTGCGTTTGGAGCGGGGCATGCAGAACATGCGTGCCTTTGCAAAGGGCCAGCAGGGCCAGATCAGTTTCGCGGCACTGTTAACCGTCGGAGGCAGCTTGATTCCTGCGGCCATGGCTGAGTTCCAAAAGAGGTACCCCACTATAGGGTTGGAGTATCTGGAAGAGAGTGATGAGCCTATCTATCAACAGGTGATGGCGGGGGATGTCGATTTTGGTGTCAGTGTAGCTCCTGTAAATTCGGACGATGTGAATTTCCACCCGCTCTACAAAGACTACCTCTATTTTGTATGTTCGCCGGAACACCCCTTAGCAGATGAAGACGAGGTGAGTTGGCATCAAATCGTGGAGTGGCCGTTTATCGCCATGAAAGCGCGCACCAGCATGCGAAGGCTTACCGAGCAAGGGTTTGCGATGACCAACAAGCCGATGGAGCCAATACAGGTAGCGGGATACCAGTCGACCATTCTAGGGATGGTGGCTAATAATATTGGCGTGAGTGCCTTACCTTCATCGCTTAAGCTCATGTTTCGCCGCGATGATGTCTGTCTCATACCCATCAGCGAAAGGCTTTATCGTGATATAGGTGTACTAACATCTCGTCGACGGGAGCTTACGCCCGCGGCCACCGGGTTTATCGATGTGCTAATGGAACTGGTCGAAGCTAATCGCTCTCTGCTACCAAGTCCTGAATGAGAATGCCTGGCACGTTTAGGAAGTCTGTACCTTTCGGAAAATATTGGTGAATCAGCCTATTGGTATTTCTTATTTGAGCGTGTCTGAAAAGGCTTCGTCCAACCACTTAATGAAGTTCCGCTTGGCCTTAAATTCGCTACGTAACTGCGTCAGCATGTGCGCAAAAGCAGTGTACTGAGCTGGCGTTTCCAGGCTCTTTTTCAGCTCTTTAAGCAACGCGATGCCCTGTCGATAGCCTTGGTTGTTAGTCTGTTTTACATACAGCCTTACCAAGCGCAGGTACAGTGGTATACGTGCATCGGGAGAGGGCAGGGCTTTGGCCAAGTTGTGCAGCAAGTGCGCTGATACCTGGTGCTCAGTGCACAATGCATGGGCATCATCCAAGCGCCCTTCGAATAAATAAATTTCCAATAAGCTATCTTTTGCTTGCTGCGCCCAGAAAGAGGGCATCTTTTCCGGCGGGTGGGTGATGCGTTCCAGTAGCCAGTCACAGGCCCGCTGGCGATAATCGGTGGCTAACTGATGTGCTTCCATTAGCGCTACTAGCTGCAGGTAATCCTCCAACTGCTGGGTGTGCTGATAGATCCCCCACTGTTGCTCCGCAGCCGCCTCTACTTCGCCGCGATGCAGCTTTAGGCGTATCTCAAGCCGGTTGCGTTCAAGCCGCCAGCGATAGTCGTTTTTTGTCTCGCACTTAGCAGCATAAGTTAGCCATGCTTCCACCTGATCCCAGGCTTCATACTCCATACATAGCTCAGCGGCCTTTAAACAATCCTTCTCATCGCTGAGGGTTTTTTGATACAGCGCCAGTATCGCGGGCAGGTCACCGGCGGCTGTAGCGCGTTTGAGTAACGGATCGCGCAGGCGAATCAATCGGTAGCGCTCATCCCATTCCATGGTGGCCGCTTGGTTCGGCAGCGCATCCAGGGCTTGTTGTAGGCGCTCATGGTAGGCGTCTTGGCTTGCTTGGCTCAGCACGTCCAAATAGGCATCAGGGATCGGAGGGTATCGATCCTCTTCCCCGCCAAACGATTTTTCATACAGATATCCGGCTAGCTTGTCGGCAGGCCAATCGAGCCGCTTTACGGTCTGAATATGCAAAGTGTGCAAGAGGTGTTCGCAGTGGAAACGAAAGCCGCCGGAGTCATCAATGGTTTCCAGTGCTTTATCCATACGCGCGAGTGCGTAATCCACCAGTGCCAAGCTTTTTTCTGGAGGGAGTTGCGGCACCTGCTCGGCCAACTGTTCAATAACGGCTTCTGCCTTACTGAAATAGTGACTCACTTGAGAGTAACGGAACAACCCGCGATTAATGGGCAACGCGGCAGTGATACGTTTTTTCAGCGCCTTGTGATCCAGAACACCAAATGCCGCATCCGCTTTCAACGACCACTGTTGGTGCAGCACCGGGTCATTTTCAATAAGCGATAGCAGCATTTCGACCAGCGAGGGTTTGTCTAACGTCTCTAAGTAAGCGTGAATGCGATCTGAAGTATCGCCCTCTACCAACTGTGCTTGTTTGGCATGCTGTGTGCGGTACGCTAGGGCAACGGCCACGCAGTGCTTGCAGAAATCAATGCCTTCGGAAGCGGGGCAATTACAACCGCCGCTCAAGCCTTGTTTGGTTAACTTCAATGCTACATGGTAAAGCTCGCTGCCTTCGACGTCAGCGCTAATGGTGGCACCGCTTTTATCCCAGTTGATCACCATGCCCTGTTGGTAATATTGAACCCCGCGGGCAAAAGCCGCATCACCCGCCAACATAACCAGCTGTGAGTCTGAAATTAACGTCTCATCCATTGTCGCCACCTGACACTGCTGTAGAGCTAAATGACGTATAGGCTAACATTAACCGCAGGGTGCTGACTGTCACGGGGTATGCGCTAGCAGCGCGCCAAGCAGAAGCAGTGGCGAGAGTAGGGGTAGTGGCATTGCTGGGATGGCCCTCAAAACGCTATAATAGGGGATTAACCTTTCACGCCCCACTTCCTCTCAATCAGGGTGTTGCCGCTATGCTACGTATGGCCCAAGAAGCACTAACGTTCGATGACGTACTCCTCGTTCCCGGCTTCTCCGATGTCCTCCCCAAGGATGTCAGCCTCAAAACCCGCCTGACCCGCAATCTCTCGCTCAATATTCCGCTACTCTCTGCTGCGATGGACACCGTTACCGAAGCGCGTCTGGCGATTGCGATGGCCCAGGAAGGCGGCATCGGCATCATCCATAAGAGCATGGCCATGACCCAGCAAGCCGCTGAGGTGCGCAAGGTCAAAAAGCACGAAAGCGTGATTGTGAAAGACCCGGTCACCGTTAGCCCGAAAGCCAAGCTCGAAGACCTGCTCGCCATGGCCCGTGAATACGGCTTCTCCGGTTTCCCCGTGGTAGAAGGCGAAACCCTGGTGGGTATCGTGACCGAGCGTGACATGCGCTTCCAGCCTAACCACGGTGACAGCGTTGAAGCGATCATGACGCCGCGCGACCGGCTGGTTACCGTCAAAGAAGGTACCGACCTCGAAACCAGCAAAGCCAAGATGCGCGAACACCGCATCGAAAAAATGCTGATCGTTGATGATGAGTTCCATCTGCGCGGCCTGGTCACCTTCCAGGATATCGAAAAAGCCCGCACCTACCCAATGGCCGCCAAAGACAGCGACGGCCGTTTGTTAGTTGGCGCGGCAGTCGGCACCGGCCCGGAAACCCCGGATCGCGTGGCCGCCCTGGCTGAAGCAGGCGTAGACGTGATCATTGTCGATACCGCCCACGGCCACTCCCAAGGCGTTCTCGACCGCGTTCGCTGGATCAAAGAGCACTTCCCGCAGATTCAAGTGATTGGCGGCAACATCGCCACCGCCGGTGCTGCTCGTGCGCTGGCCGAGGCGGGTGCGGATGCCGTTAAAGTCGGTATCGGCCCTGGCTCAATCTGCACCACGCGCATTGTAGCCGGCGTTGGCGTACCGCAAATTACCGCGGTTTCCAACGTGGCCGAAGCGCTTAAAGAGTACGACATTCCGCTGATTGCCGATGGCGGCGTGCGCTACTCCGGTGATTTGGCCAAGGCGATTGCCGCTGGCGCCAGCGCCGTGATGGTCGGCGGCCTGCTGGCTGGTACCGAAGAAGCCCCCGGCGAAGTCGAGCTCTACCAGGGCCGTACCTACAAAGCCTACCGGGGCATGGGCTCCATGGGTGCCATGTCGCAGAGCCAGGGCAGCGCCGACCGCTACTTCCAGGATAAGAGCGAAGGCGCCGAGAAGCTGGTGCCGGAAGGCATTGAAGGCCGCGTTCCCTATAAAGGCATGATGAGCGCCATCGTTCACCAGCTGATGGGCGGGCTGCGTGCCTCCATGGGCTACACCGGCTGCCGCGATATTCAGGAAATGCGCACCAAGCCGGAGTTTGTTCAGATTACCGGCGCTGGCTTTAACGAATCCCACGTCCACAACGTGCAGATCACCAAAGAAGCTCCCAACTATCGGGTGAGCTAACCAGCAGAAGATTTTTGGTTTCCACGTTAAAACGGCGGCGGGCAAAGCTCGCCGCTTGCTTTTTGGCCTTACCAGCGGCACCCACACCGCTTAACCGAGACCCCGCCATGAGTGACATTCACGCCCATAAGATTTTGATTCTCGACTTCGGCTCGCAGTACACCCAACTGATCGCCCGCCGCGTACGCGAGATCGGCGTCTATTCCGAAGTCCGCGCGTTTGATATCACCGAAGAAGAGATCCGCGAGTACAACCCCAACGGCATTATCATGGCCGGTGGCCCGGAATCCGTGACGGAACTGGACTCCCCGCGTGCGCCCCAGTGCGTGTTCGAGATGGGCCTGCCGGTGTTTGGTATTTGCTACGGCATGCAGACCATGGCCGAGCAGCTAGGCGGTAAGGTAGAAGGCTCCAACCAGCGCGAATTCGGCTACGCGCAGATTCAGATCGACGAAAATAACGCGCTGTTCAAAGACATCAAAGACCATGTGGACGCTAAAAGCGGCAAAACCCTGCTGGACGTATGGATGAGCCACGGCGACAAGGTGGCCGAAGCGCCAGCCGAGTTCACCGTGACCGCCTCCACGCCAAGCTGCCCGATTGCCGCCATGGCCTGGGAAGAGAAACAGTTTTACGGCGTACAGTTCCACCCGGAAGTAACCCACACCCTGCAGGGCCAGCGCATTCTCGAGCACTTCGTGCTGGATATCTGCAAAGCCGAAAAGCTGTGGACACCTGCGCAAATCATCGAAGACCAGGTTCAGCGCGTACGCGAGCAAGTGGGCGACCGCCACGTACTGCTTGGCCTCTCCGGCGGTGTGGATTCCTCTGTGGTGGCCGCGCTGCTGCACAAGGCGATTGGCACCCAGCTGACCTGCGTATTCGTCGACAACGGCCTGCTGCGTAAAGCGGAAGGCGACCAAGTCATGGAAACCTTCGCCAAGCATATGGGCGTGAAGGTGATCCGCGTAGACGCCGAAGACCTGTTCCTCGGCAAGCTGAAAGGCGAGAAAGACCCGGAAGCCAAGCGCAAAATCATCGGCAACACCTTCATCGACGTATTCGATGAAGAGGCCAGCAAAATTGAAGGCGTCGAGTTCCTGGCCCAGGGCACTATCTACCCGGACGTGATCGAATCCGCCGCCTCTAAAACCGGCAAAGCGCACGTGATCAAATCCCACCACAACGTCGGTGGCCTGCCGGAAACCATGAAGCTCAAGTTGGTCGAGCCGCTGCGCGAACTGTTTAAAGACGAAGTGCGCAAACTCGGCTTGGAACTCGGCCTGCCCTACGACATGGTCTACCGCCACCCGTTCCCTGGCCCCGGCTTGGGTGTGCGCATCCTTGGCGAAGTGAAGAAAGAGTACGCCGACATCCTCCGCGATGCCGACGCCATCTTTATCGAAGAGCTACGCGCCTCTGGCTGGTACGAAAAAACCAGCCAAGCCTTCGCTGTATTCCTGCCGGTGAAATCGGTAGGCGTGGTCGGCGACGGCCGCCGCTACGAATGGGTCATTGCGCTACGCGCGGTCGAAACCATCGACTTCATGACCGCCCGCTGGGCGCACCTGACCTACGAGCTGCTGGAGAAGGTTTCCAATAGGATTATCAATGAGTTGGAAGGGGTTTCTCGGGTGACTTATGATGTTAGTAGCAAGCCGCCTGCTACTATTGAGTGGGAGTGAGTTTCGCATCACTTAGGTTGTTGATTAGCTAGTTCCCGCAAGGCCGCTCAAAATATCGAGCGGCTTTTTTGTGCTACTATCTATGTGCATAGAGTTCTACTGCTTGCATTCCTCTGGTGGGCAGGCTATTCTGCTAAAACTAAATAACAGTAGAGCTCTATGATGAAAAACCTTTCTGATCTAGCAAGTATTCGAACTGCTGTCGTTATCCGGGGGCAAGCTCTTCAGGAGAGTGCCAACGGGAACGTACGAGCCTTAGCCATCAGGGATCTAGTGGCGAGCAAACCACTGCACTGGCAAGAATTGCCCAAGGTGCTCGTAGAAGAGCGATATCTAAGTCATTGCCTTAAACCTGGCGATGTAGTTATTCCATCACGTGGTGACTATTACAAAGCTTGGGTGTTCGTAGGTGAAGATGTTGAGGGCCCTAAGATCCCTATATTTCCTGTAGGCCAACTCAATGTGATTACTCCCAAGAGTGAATTGGATGCTCAGTACTTGGTTTGGTATCTAAACCAGCGATCAACACAGATCCAGATGAGCAAAATGCTTACAGGTACCAGTATCAAGGCTTTAACGAAGACTGCATTAATGACATTGGAAGTGGAAGTGCCTCCACTCGCCGTACAGAAGCACATCGCAGAGCTGGAGCACACCACCCAGCAGATTAGTGCAATTCGGCATCGATTAAATGAATTAGACAAGATCGAGATTGATTATTTGACGAATCAAATACTGCAAAGCGAGGGGCATCATGCTTGAGCAACAATTCAAAAACAAAATGCTTCCCGCAGTGCGCAAAGCTTGCGATGTTTTTGTCAATTTAGGTGATATTAGCGACTTTAGGGGCGAAATTTTAGCGATGTTATTGCTGAAATATCTCTCTGATACCAGGCGAGAACCAATTGGCCAAAGTACAGAACAACGGACTGATATCGGGCTTGTGGTGCCTCCAGAATCTTGCTTCGACTTGTTATTTAAAAAACAAGGTTCAGGCATCGGTCATCGTATTGATGTGGCGCTCAGTGCACTTGAAGAAGCCAATACTTGCTTATATGGACTATTCCAAGGAATTAAATTCGATTCAATTTTAATGGGTAACACGGCACAGAGAGATCGTGTGCTTGGCCAACTATTAAGTGCCTTTGAGGCATTTGATTTTCGTAAAAGCCCAGAGCAGGCCGCACAAATGGTTGCTTATGCCTGTGAGTCGTTTATCGAATATGTCGCTGAACTAGCAGGTAAGCGAGGGGGGGAATTCTTTACCCCGCCAGAAGTTAGCCAGTTGATAGCTAGACTGGTACAGCCAGAGGAAGGCGAGGCGGTTGCAGATCCGTGTTGTGGTTCTGGTTCGTTGCTGATCGCCTGTAGCCAGTGGGCCCGCATAAATTCTAATGGCATGGGGTGCCGACTATTTGGTCAAGAGATAAATGGTAATACATGGGCTTTAGCTAAATTGAATATGATCCTTCATGGAGAAGTTGAAAGCCAACTGAAGTGGGGAGATACCCTGCGTGAGCCAAAGCTACTTGATCAAGGAGACCTACAAAAATTTGAGGTTGTTGTGTCCAGTCCGCCGTTTTCCCTGCGGGAATGGGGATATGAGCAGGCAGAGAGTGATACGTACAAACGCTATTGGCGCGGTGTTCCGCCCCGAACGGCTGGTGACTACGCGTTCCTGAGTCACATGATTGAGACGCTACATCCAAGCAAAGGACGCATGGCTATGGTGGTATCTCTTGGTGTGCTATTTAGAGGCGCCTCAGAGCAAGATATCCGGAAAGCGTTGATTCAAGAAAATTTGATTGACGCTGTGATTGCTTTACCAACGAAGCTATTTCCCCATACAGGGATTGCAGTAGCGCTCCTAGTGTTTCGCAAAAAAAGGAATGATGAAGAGATTTTGTTTGTTGATGCTAGCTCTTCTTTTGAGCATGGAAAACTTATAAATACTCTTCGTGATGAGGATTTAGATAGGATTGAAAGTACCTACCGTGAGAGAAGAAATGTTGAACAGTATGCTCGCTTGGTAAGTAAAGAAGAGGTATTAAAAAATAAGTGCAACTTGTCAGTTACACGTTATATCCATGTGGATGAAGTTGAAGAAAAAATTGATTTGTTGGAAATTCGAGAAGAGCGAGTTCAGCTCAACGCTAAATTAGCAGATTTGGAAGATAAGCTGGCTAACTTACTGGCGGGCATTGTTGATGCCAAGGATTAAAGTGAGGCACCAGTGATGATTTCTTAGAAACCATTTGTTCTTGAGGGGGCAAGCTACGGTCTACCCAATTGTGTCCATCCACTGAGGAGCTTACTTGGCGGAGACTGGCTAGCAAGAAGAGATCACATTGCACCTTAGAGAACTGAGGTATGTGATATACAAAAGGCAGAGGGGAGGGTAGTCCTATGAGTCGCTATACTGTTTCTGGTAGCGAAGGTGAGCACCAACCCGGTTCGGAAGATAGGGTGCTGGTAAATCTAGTTGAAATCACTGATCCAACAGAGATGAATATTGCAGAAACGGAGCTGCTTGAAGATCTCTATATACAGGTTTTTGACGACTTCCCTGAAACGCTCACTTTCCAAACAATTTGCCAGTGGCACAGAACTTGGCTGGGCAACGTTTATCGTTGGGCGGGGCAATATCGAACCGTTGATATGTCCAAACCGAATATTCGGTTTGCGTCGCCTATACAGATCCAGAAGCTGGCACAAGAGTTCGAAGATCGTTATCTATCACGCTTTGCTAAGCTGCCGGAAATGGACGACGAACAGCTCGTGGCCTTTCTTGCCGAAATGCATGTTGAGTTCATACTTATTCACCCATTCCGAGAGGGTAATGGGAGAATATCGCGCTTACTGTTGGATGTGATGGTCGTCAAAGCAGGTGCTCAACCACTAGATTACAGTCTGTTGAATGAGCATACGAGTTACTACTTCAAGGCGATTCAGGCTGGGCTGAACCGTAACTATCAGTTTATGGAGCGCTTGGTACGAGATATTTTGGAGATGCAATGAAGGTCAACAGATAACCTTAGAAAGCCAAGGTTAACTTGGCAAAGCGACGCGAGCGAGATTTTAAACGCTTCTCCACAGCTGTCGTGCGTTCACCTGTTTCGATCGCGCTTGAGCTGGCGACAGCACGCAAAATACGCTCTCGGGAAACAGTGACTTTATCAGTTGGGGCCTTACGAACCATCACAACGCTCCTAGGCAGATCAATAGTCATTATTATAGCAGTAACCTTGCTGGTGTGTCGTGCCTGTTACCTAGCCTTGTAGGTGGTTAAAAAGGTGGTCAGGTGATGCAATCAAAGCTCATCGAATGCATTTCGACGTGTTAGGTGCTTTTGACTCGCTTATGTTAGATGTAAGCATGGCAAAGGGTGGATTTTCCTAACGATGCGATGCCCCCATGTTAAGATGCCATGCCTTAAAATGCTGAACTGTCTACTATTTAAATTATTTAATAAACAATAGGTTGTAATGATTGCATGAATTACTCGTCCCATAACAGCCTTGTCTCTTTTATCTGGAAAATAGCCGACGACTGCCTCCGAGACGTCTATGTCCGTGGCAAATATCGTGATGTGATCCTGCCTATGGTGGTGCTGCGCCGCTTGGACACGCTGCTAGAGCCAACTAAGGAAGCGGTACTCGAAGAAGTTCGCTACCAGAAAGAAGATATGGAGGAGCTCGAACTTGACGATGCCCCGTTGAAAGCTGCCTCCGGCTATGTCTTTTACAATATCAGCCAGTGGACGCTGAAAAAGCTGCATAGCACTGCGACTAATAACCAGCAAATTATGCTGGCGAACATTGAGGACTACCTTGATGGTTTCAGCGACAACGTCAAAGAGATCATCACCCGCTTCAAGCTCTTTGAGCAGATGCGCCATATGGCGAATAAGCAAGTGCTGCTGGATGTCATTGAGAACTTTGTTTCGCCTCGTATCAATCTGACCCCCCATGATATAGAAGACCCTGAAGGCAATATCTTGCCGGGGTTGTCGAACCTTGGCATGGGCTATGTGTTTGAAGAGCTGATCCGCAAGTTCAACGAGGAGAACAATGAGGAGGCAGGGGAGCACTTCACCCCACGCGAAGTGATTCACCTTATGACCCACCTGATGTTCGACCCGATCAAGGGTCAGCTTCCCCCGCTCATGACGATCTACGACCCCGCCTGCGGGTCGGGCGGGATGCTGACGGAAGCACAGAACTACATCAAAGATCCCGAAGGCCAAATCCAAGCCAAAGGCGACGTCTATCTCTACGGTAAGGAGATCAACGACGAGACCTACGCGATCTGCAAATCGGACATGATGATCAAGGGCAACAACCCTGAAAACATTCGCGTCGGTTCCACGCTCTCAACCGATGAATTTTCGGCCCATCGCTTCGACTTCATGCTCTCCAACCCGCCCTACGGGAAAAGCTGGAACAGCGAGGTCAAATATATCAAGGATGGCAAAGACGTCATTGATCCTCGCTTTCAGGTCGAACTGGCTGATTATTGGGGCAACAAAGAGACCGTAGACGCCACACCGCGCTCTTCCGATGGCCAGCTTCTGTTCCTGATGGAGATGGTCAACAAGATGAAGCCTGCGGGCACTAGTCCGCTTGGCTCGCGTATTGCCAGTGTCCACAACGGCTCCAGCCTGTTTACTGGTGATGCGGGCAGCGGCGAGTCCAATATTCGTCGTTATATCATCGAGAACGATATGCTGGATACCATCATCCAGTTGCCGAATAACCTCTTCTATAATACCGGTATCACTACCTATATCTGGTTGCTGACCAACGCCAAACCCGAAGCACGCAAGGGGCGTGTTCAACTGATCGACGCTAACCTGCTCTACCGTAAGCTGCGCAAGAATTTGGGCGACAAGAACTGCGAGTTTTCTGATGAAGACAAGCACATCCAACAGATTACCGATGCCTATCTAAATTTTGCGCCCATTGAACGTGAGATTGATGCCAACCATGACCCGGTGGGCATTGCCGTGAAGCTCTTCGATAATGAAGATTTCGGCTACCACAAAGTGACCATCGAGCGCCCCGACCGCCGCCGCGCCGGTTTTAGTATTGAACGCATCGCGCCGCTGCGTTTCGATAAAACCCTGCGCGAACCGATGGAGTGGCTTTGGGCGGAGTATGGCGAGAAAGTCTACGGAACTGGTTTTCTAAAAGGTGAAGCCAAGGCCATCACCGCCTGGTGCGAGGAGCTGGGTATTACCCTAAATGCCAAGCAGCGCGGCAAGCTCATCGATACCAAATATTGGATCAAGCTACGCGATCTGCTGAACATTGCTAACCAGCTAATGGACGATATCGGCACTGAGGAAACCGCCGACTTCAATGCCTTCCGCGACGATGTCAGCAAAGCAATCAAAGCTCGCAAGATGAAGGTCTCGGCAGCCGAGAAGAACGCCATTCTGAATGCCGTGAGCTGGTACGACGAAAAAGCGGAGAAGGTGATAGCCAAACATTATCAACTTTCTGCTGATGGGGTGGCAGGCCTTGCCGAGCGCTTTGGATGCAACGTGGAGCAACTGGCAGATTTTGGCTACTACCGCCAGCCCGATGGCAGCTACCTGACCTATGAAAGCGCCACTGACCTGCGCGATGCGGAAAGCGTGCCGCTGAAGGACAGCATCCACGGTTACTTCCTGGCGGAGGTAAAGCCTCACGTAGAGGAGGCCTGGATCAATCTTGACTCAGTCAAGATCGGCTACGAGATCAGCTTTAATAAATATTTCTACCGCCACAAGCCGCTGCGCAGCCTAGAAGAGGTGACGCAGGATATCCTCGCGCTTGAGAAAAAAGCTGACGGATTGATTGCGGATATACTTGGAGTCGAAGTAGCGACGAAGTTGGAGCCGGTGGAATGAACATTATTGCGACATTTCCAAAATCGAAAGTCACGCGAGACAGTGGTACTGAATGGCTAGGCTTAATTCCTTCTGATTGGATGGCCAAGAAAATGAAATTCTTGTTCCGCGAGCATTCGCGGAAGGGCATACCGGAAGCCGAGCTTCTGTCAGTGACGCAAAGTCAAGGAGTTGTCCCGCGAACTTGGGTCGAGAACCGGATGGTCATGCCGTCGGGCAATCTTGAAAGTTTCAAGTTCATAGAGAAAGGAGACTTCGCGATCAGCCTGCGCTCCTTCGAAGGTGGCCTTGAACTCTGCCATCATGATGGCCTCATCTCCCCTGCGTACACGGTCTTGAAACGGCGAAGCAATAATCTAATCGCAGACTATTACCGCTATCTATTCAAGAGTGCTGCTTTCATCTCTGAACTTCAGACATCTATCGTTGGGATTAGGGAAGGCAAAAATATTAGCTTTGAAGAGCTTTCATATTCTCTGATGCCCATCCCGCCCGCTGGGGAACAGCGCGCTATCGTGTCATTTCTGGATAAAAAATGTGCAACCATTGATGAGGCGGTGCGGATCAAAGATGAACAGATCAAGTTGTTGCGTGAGCGTCGGCAGATCCTGATTCAGCAGGCTGTGACTCGCGGCCTGAATCCTGACGCCCCCATGCAGGACAGCGGCATCGACTGGATTGGGGAGGTTCCTGCGCATTGGGAGATACTCAAGCTACGAAATATTGGGCGTTTCCAAAACGGTATTAGCGAAGGTGCTGAATACTTTGGATCTGGTGCTCCCTTTGTGACCTACGGTGACGTCTTTAACAACGAGATTCTTCCAGGTACGCCATCAGGCCTAGCTGCATCGGATAGGCGAGCTCAATATTTATATTCTGTCAAAAAAGGCGATGTATTTTTTACAAGAACATCAGAGGTTGCGTCTGAAATTGGGATTGCTTGTGCTTGTATGGCTGATATTTCGATGGCGACATTTTCAGGATTTTTGATTCGTTTTAGGCCTACAGAGGGTCTCATAGACCCCAGTTTTGCGCGCTTCCTATTTCGTAGCAATTACGTACGAGTATTCTTTGCCCATGAGGTAAATATTGTCACCAGAGCTTCACTCGGGCAGGGGCTATTAAAAAACCTACCAGTGTTCACACCGCCAATTGGCGAACAAAAGGCCATTGCGCGAAAGCTTGCATCCGTAACTTCACGAATAGATACAGCCATTTCAATCAAGCAAGACCAGATCGCCACGCTCAAGGAATACAAAACGAGTCTGATCAATTCAGCGGTAACGGGCAAGATCAAGGTGATTTAAGGGGCAGTTATGAGCTATGCGGTCAGCAATACTACGGAAAAGGCGCTGGAACAGGCTATTGAGCGGCAACTAGCCGGTACTACGACAGAAGCGCAGGTGCAGGGCGTAACGGAGGGCATTGCCTATGGCGTGGGCGCTTACCGCATCGGCCATACCGCCGACTTTGACCCTGCGCTGGCGCTGGATAGCGTCAAGTTCTGGGCATTTCTGGA
The DNA here is from genome assembly GCF_005937175.1 of Halomonas sp. ATBC28. Classification (NCBI taxonomy): domain Bacteria; kingdom Pseudomonadati; phylum Pseudomonadota; class Gammaproteobacteria; order Oceanospirillales; family Halomonadaceae; genus Halomonas; species Halomonas sp. ATBC28. Next base: position 138,379 of record NZ_VCQL01000015.1, read on the forward strand.
GGTGACCCAAGCCAAGGCGCTCGAAAAGCTAAAAGCCCGTAACCCCGCTGACTGGCAGGCTAAGATCCTTGGTCAATTCGATAAGCTGGTGAAGCGCAAGGGCATATTGCATCTGTTAAAAAAGGGCCTCCCGGTTGAGGATGCCCATTTTACGTTGATGTATCCCGCGCCGCTGGCCAGCTCCTCGCCCAAGGTGCACGACAACTTTGCCGCCAATATCTGGAGCGTAACCCGTCAGGTTCACCACTCGTTGGCCAACCCGAATGAATCCGTGGATATGGTGCTGTTCGTCAACGGGCTGCCTATCGTCACGCTGGAGCTGAAAAACGCCTGGACGAATCAAACAGCCCGCTACCATGGGCAGAAGCAATACCGCGACCGGGATGCCAGCCAACCGCTGATGCAGTTCGGTCGCGTGCTGGTGCATATGACCGCTGATACCGACGAGGTCTGGATGGCCACCAAACTGTCCGGCAGCTCGACCTACTTCCTGCCTTTCAATAAGGGCTATAATGAGGGGGCGGGCAACCCGCCTAACCCTAACGGCCATAAGACCTCTTACCTGTGGGAAGAGGTTTTCCAGCCTAAAAGCCTCGCCGGAATTATCCAGCATTTTGTGCTGCTGGAAGGCAAAAGCAGCGATCCGCTGGCAAAGAAGAACCTTATCTTCCCGCGTTATCAACAGCTCGATGTTGTGCGAAGTCTGCTCAATCACACCGCCACACACGGTGTTGGGCACAGCTATCTTATCCAGCACTCCGCGGGGTCGGGCAAGTCCAACAGTATTACCTGGGCGGCCTATCAGTTGATCGAGAGTTATCCCAAACAGCTGGACTTGCCAGGCGCAAAAGCACTGGATGCACCGCTATTCGATAGCGTGATTGTGGTAACGGATCGTCGCCTGCTGGATAAGCAACTGCGCGATAACATCCGCGACTTCTCCGAAGTGAAAAACATCGTTGCCCCGGCAATGCGGTCAGCGGATCTCAAGGCAGCGCTGGAGAACGGTAAGAAGATCATCATTACGACGATTCAGAAGTTCCCCTTCATCATCGACGGCATTGAAGATCTAAGCGAAAAGCGTTTTGCGGTGATTATCGATGAAGCCCACAGCGGGCAGAGCGGCTTGGCCCACGACAAAATGAACCAGGCCATGGGCGGGGGCGAAGACGCTGATGCTGAAGACAATCAGGACAAGGTGCTACAAGCCATGCGGGCGAGAAAGATGCGCGGCAATGCCTCTTATTTTGCCTTCACCGCTACACCGAAAAACAGCACCTTGGAAAAATTTGGTGTGCCGCAGGCGGATGGCAGTTTCAAACCCTTTCACCTCTACAGTATGAAACAGGCCATTGAGGAGGGTTTCATCCTTGATGTGCTAGCCAACTACACCACCTACAAGGGTTATTACGAGATACAGAAGTCCATAGAAGGCAATCCGCTATTCGACACCGCCAAGGCGCAGAAGCAGCTGCGCGCCTATGTTGAGCGCAGCCAGCAGACGATCAACATTAAGGCTGAAGTCATGGTGGAAGACTTCGTCGATAACGTGGTGAATAAGAAGAAGCTGCGCGGTAAGGGCAAGGGAATGATCATCACCCAAAATATCGAGATGGCCATTCGCTACTACAAAGCCGTCCAGTCCGAATTGGAAAAGCGCGGAAACCCATTCAAAGCGCTTATCGCCTTCTCGGGCGAGAAGGAGGTCGATGGCATTAAGTATACAGAGGCCGAGATTAACGGCTTGCCGGAAGACAAAACTCGGAAGGCATTCGACAAGGACGAATATCGTCTGCTTGTCGTGGCAAACAAATACCTGACGGGCTTCGACCAGCCGAAGCTCTGCGCCATGTATATCGACAAAAAGCTGCAATTCGTTCTTGCCGTGCAGGCGCTATCCCGCTTGAACCGCTCAGCGCCGAAGTTGAATAAGCGCACTGAGGATCTGTTCGTACTCGACTTCTTCAACTCCACCGAAGATATCAAGACCGCTTTCGACCCTTTCTTTACCGTTACTTCGCTATCGCAGGCAACCGACGTCAATGTTCTGCATGAGTTGAAAGAGAGCCTTGATGATGAGGGCGTCTACGAATGGGCTGAGGTTGAGGATTTTTGTAAACGCTTTTTCGATCAAGAAGACGCGCAGCAGTTAAGTCCGCTAATCGATACGGCGGCTGAACGTTTTAATGACAGCCTGGCGCTCGAAGATTCCGAGAAGATTGATTACAAAATCAAGGCCAAGCAGTTTGTAAAGATCTACGGGCAGATGGCGTCGATCATGCCCTTCGAGGTGCTGGCTTGGGAGCAGCTGTTCTGGTTCCTGAAGTTTCTTATCCCGAAACTGAAGATCAAAGACCCAAATCAGGATGAGCTCGATGAGCTTCTTGAGTCCGTCGATCTGTCGTCATACGGGTTAGGGCGCACTAGGCTAAATTACTCGATTGCGCTGGATGCTGAGGAAGCAACACTCGATCCCCAGAACCCTAATCCACGCGGATACCGAGAAGATGAAGCTCAAAAAGATCCGCTGGAAGAGATCATTCGCAGCTTTAACGAGCGCTGGTTTCAAGGTTGGGGGGCAACCCCAGAGGAACAGCGCGTGAAGTTTCTGAATATTCTGGATAGCGTTCAGGCACACCCGGACTATGAAGAGAAATTTAGCGAAAATCCTGATCCCTATTCCCGTGACCTTGCGTTTGAAAAGATCATGAGGGATGTGATGCTGAAGAGACGCAAAGAAGAGATGGAGCTGTACAAGCTGCACGCCCAAGACCCAACGTTTAAGGCATCTTTTTACCAAAGCCTCAAGAACGCCCTTCCAAAACCGGGATTGGGGAGCAACTTGTTATAGGCTTAAGGCAGTCTGAAGGCTCGTATATGATTTTCAGCGATTTACACCTTTTATAAATATGGAGTGAAAATGACATTCCCCCAAGCCCGCCCAACCTCCATTCGCATCTTCCTTGCTGATGGCACTCCTGAGGGTTTGCGAATCGTGGAGAAATCCAACTGGACGGGCAGGGCGGTGGTGGCTAACCGTTCACAGCTTGAGCGTGCGCTGGCTAGAAGCGAAATGGCGCAACCGGGTGTCTATGTGCTCAGCGGGCTAACGGAAGAGGGTGTTGCCAAGCTATATGTGGGTGAAGCCGATGCGCTAGGAGAGCGTATTAAGCAGCATGTCTCGGGTAAGGAGTTTTGGACGCGGGCAGTTGCCTTCACCAGCACCAACGAGGGCTTGAACAAAGCCAACGTGCGTTACCTGGAAGCAGGTTTACTGGCTCTGGCGAAGACCGCTAACCAGTGGGCGCTAGATAACGGCACCTTTCCTGCACCGCCCCCGCTTTCTGAAGCCGACCGTGCCGATGCTGAGTGGTTTTTAGCTGAAATGCTGGTGATTTTTCCGCTGTTGGGAATTGATGCGTTTGAAGCAGCTAGCAGCCAAGCCGCTGCGTCATCTTCAGAGCAAGTCGAGCCGCCGCTTACGCTCTATCTCAATGAACGTGGGGCCGAGGGTGCTGGTAGAGAAGTAGCCGATGGCTTTGTGGTAATAAAAGGCTCATTGGCTCGTGCTGAAGAGACGCTCTCTATTCACGACTACATGCGCGAACAGCGTCAACTTCTGCAAGAACGCGGTGTGCTCGCGCCGCTAGATGGAAAGCTGGTGTTTACCCAAGATTTCCGCTTTTCATCCCCCTCAACAGCGGCAGGCGTATTGGTAGGCGGCAGCGCCAATGGTCGGCTGGCCTGGAAAGATGCCAGCGGAAAAACTTTGAAGGCCATTCAGGATGAGCGCTTGGCGAGTATTTAATATGTGCTTACTGAGCTTCCCCGAGGCTCAATAAGATTCTCTACCTAATACCGCTTTTGAGCATACTCAGCAGGTGGCAGTTAATTGAGTGGGAGACTGAAACAACACTGCACTTGCGGCAAAAGAGGCGATGCGCCCAAGTCGCTGTGTGCTTTACTATCTGCACTTGTTATTCACGGAGGAATCACCCATGGCCATAGGTGGCTTGATAGGATTACTGGATGACATTGCCGCATTGGCGAAGTTGACCGCAGCATCACTGGACGATGTGAGTGCCGCCGCTGGGCGTGCGACGGCGAAGGCGGCTGGGGTGGTGGTCGATGATACAGCGGTGACGCCGCAATATTTGCAGGGAGTGGCAGCGGAGCGTGAACTGTCGCTTGTGAAGCAGATCGCGCTGGGATCGATCCGCAACAAGCTGATTTTTATCTTGCCAATGGCGCTGCTGCTGAATCACTTTTTGCCCGCGCTATTGCCGATCATCTTGATGGTGGGCGGCCTTATTTGGCCTATGAGGGTGCTGAGAAGGTCTGGCACAAGCTCTCAGGCAATCATGATGATGACAAGCCAGCAGTAGAGAAGGGGCCGGTGGCCGAGAAGAGATCGTGAGTGGTGCCATTCGAACCGATCTGATTCTGTCCGCCGAAATCATGGTGATTGCGCTTGCCACTGCCTACCATCAGGGATTCTGGTCACAGCTGGCGAGCCTAGTAGTGGTGGCGTTTTTCATCACTATTTTGGTGTATGGCGTGGTGGCTGAGGCCTGCAAGCAGTCCCATTAAGTGATCTCCATTCTTGGAGCATTCCCCTTATATCAGCCCCATCGATGTGGCCTTAAACAATGCGTGCTTAACGGTATAGACATTCATCTTTTCAACTATATTATTGGTATGGAATCTAACTGTTCGCTCAGATAAGTCCAGTATAATGCTGATTTCGTTGTAAGTTTTTCCAAACTTAAGAAGGTTGGCGACTTCTAGTTCTCGTAGAGTCAGCTCTTTATAGTCAGGTGTCTCTTGGTGCTTTTCAAAAATACTTAAAAGGTTATATAAATGCAGCTTCGCCATATCATCAAAATTTTTATTGAATTGAGATGTGGAGTTGTTAGTATAGATAGTTAAAATAGTCTTGGAGTTCCAGGTGTTTATAGAGCAAGAGATTCCGAGAGATATGTTATATGTTTTTGTAAGATAGGTAATGTCTGAGTCGTAGTACTCTTCTGGTGACCACTTGAAAGGCGTTATGTGATGCTTCGCTTCTTTAACTATTTCGCTTTTAATATACATTTTCCTATTTAGAAATTCAGTCTTCCACTCTTCTGGAAGGCTGGTTTCTAAATCAATTTCCATCCCGTTTCGGATAGTTAATAACGAGTATCGATCCTCACCAAAATTCATTAAATACGACTTGAGCATGAGGCCTAGCCTGCTGCAACTATCTACCATGAGGTTTCACCATAGATATCTTAGCTGATTTAATGGTACCGACTATGTCTTTTAATATAAGCCTAACATAAATTAATATACCGGTAACCTAGGTGTTTTTCAAGGAAACCTAGCTACATTCTAAATTCAAGAACGCGAGGTGAGTGATATTGCGGTCATCGAGTGCCTAAATCGTCATATCTTCGGTAATACCGGCATCAAGCCGCACGCCGACGCGGCAAATGCCGGAAACGGTAGGCCATCGAGTGTGCTTAACTCTACTGTTTGTTCCTTCAGGTAGCTCTCGTCGGGGTTGATCGACAGAGCTGTTGAATAGCTTTGTAGAAGCACGGGTGCTTTCACCCACAGTGGATGGCTGCTTGAAATTATGTTTTTGCAGAAATGTATCGATTATAAAAGAGGTTACCATCCACCTTTTTTAAGCCTATCTTATAAGTCAGTTGGGTTTAATATTCGGCATACTTTTTCCTTTCAATAATTACCATCAGCAGAAATAGCCCTAAGCACATTGTCAAAACGCCATTCCAACTGCTAATTGTGTATACAATCGACGAGGTGAATCCACCTGCGGCACCGCCCAACATGAAGAATGTCATATAATTACTAGCTGCTTGCGCCTCCTTTTCCTTGCTTCTAGAATATAATTTCTTTTGGTTTGATACATGAATGAGCTGGATTAATGCATCAAACAGTGCAGTGAACCCTCCTAGCCAAATTAAACTGTTTGGTAGTGCTATAGCGCATGCCAATAGTGCAATTCCAGTCATGAAAAGCCGGAGACTTGTCTTGAATATCGATCCAGTTATAACCGGAGCGTAAATAGCAACAAGTGCTCCTAATACCCCCAAAAGAGAGAATAAGGCGATTTCTGTTGTAGAGAAGTCGAGTGACTGGTCAAGGTAAGTCGCAATATTAGTCCAGAAGGCTGTAAATGAAAACATCGTTGCAAAGCCATAGAAACAATATAGTCGGACGCTTCTATCTTCTAAAGTTGCCATAATATTGCTGCGTATGACATTCAAGTAACTAATATTTTTTTCTTTATCCTCACTATTAGGCTTCATGTTTTTAAGGACAAAGGTTGCCCCCAAAAGCATAAGAAAAAAAGAAACTATATAAATGCCACGCCAACCTAAGAAGTTTGATAAAATTCCTGATGCGAATCTAGATCCAATAATGCCAAGAAGAACACCTCCCATAATATATCCAATGATATTCTCATGTTTTTTATCTCTGTTATAAAAAGCAATTATCAAAGGAACAGAAGATGCGCCCACTCCTATGAGCGCATATCCTCCAAGGAGTATGTTGAAATTAGTCGAGAAATAGACCAAAAACAAGCCTGTGCAGAGACATATATAGAGGGCACCAATGATTTTTCTTCTATCTATTACATCAGCAACAGGAATAAAGAAGATTAATGATAGAACATTTCCTATCAGTTGTGCTGTGAATAGATTGGTGCTTTGTACATAGGTAATTCCTAGAGATTCAGATATCTTTAAAAATAAAGGCTGGATGTAATACATATTTGCGGCCGTGAGGCCACAAATAATGGGAATTGCAATAATAGTTAATTTGTCTTTTGTCATGACCAAAGCGTACCTCCAGTTAACATTTTATCGATGGAAAAGATATGATCTTCATCTATATCTGAAAAATATTTGACCATATGCTTGACGCCAGTGCGTTGCATCTCCATAAGTTGATAGTTATGATTCATTGATGCAGGTACACCGATAAATCCTGAACCAATAGATTTACAAGTTTCTGCAACACGATTAATGTCATCAATGAAAATAACCTCACTTGGATTGCAACAAAGAACTTCTTCTATAATTTGTAACATGCCAGGTCGTTTAGCATTAATATCAATATAGGGGGTTTCTGAGTCGAAGAGATTTTTATATTTTGATAAAAATCGGTCAAAACTATATTCGCGATTCCTTCCACCATACGATATGACTTTCATGCCAAGTTTGTTAAATACCTTTAAAGGAACTTCTATTTTAGGCATAATCTCAACTGGGTGTTCTTCTAGATACTCTTCACGAAGCTTAAAGAAATCACTAATTACCTTTTCACCTGGGTGTGGTAACTTACATGCTAATGAAAGGTTGTGACCAGCAGTAATCTGAGGAGAACCCCAGACAGAACGTTCGATCGAAGAGGTATATTCTACTCCATATTTTTCTACGAACTTCTTTATAACAGGGCTATATGTGTCGTTTAATAATACGCCATCTGTATCGATCGCAATATATTTTATATTCTTAAGCATGATCTATTCCTCTTGTCCAAATATAAGTACTGCATTTTGCCCACCAAAACCAATTGATGAACTCATTACTGGCAATGAGTTTGAAGATTTAGTAGTTTCTCTATTAATGTTTATCTTTATATCATCGTCAATGATATGGAGACCGGCTGTGCCAGGAATCGTATCTGTCTTTAGTGCTTGAATCGATGCTATTGCTTCAATTGCTCCTGAAGCGGCGAGTGGATGTCCTGTTACGCCTTTTGTGGAGGCAACAGGAGCTGTTAACCCAAATATGTTTTCATATACTTTACTTTCTAAACGATCATTCAGACTGGTAGCTGTTCCATGAGCATTAATATATCCAATCTCAGTTGGCTCTATATTTGCGTCGGAAAGTGCCTTTTCTACTGCTTGTGTAAGACCTTTACCGCTGGGTGTAGGTGTGGTCATGTGATAAGCATCAGACGAGGAGCCATAACCGAGTAATCTTGCATGTATATTTGCTTTTCTTTTCTGAGCTTGGCTTTCGCGTTCTAAAACAAGGAATCCAGCGCCTTCAGATATAACAAAGCCATTCCTTTCTTTGTCAAATGGTCTTATACTTCCTTCTCCTATGTTATTACGAGAAAGAGCTCCCAACTTGGCGAATGCAGTCACTACGTTCTTTGTAATGGGTGCCTCCGATCCTCCTACGATTACAGTGTCGCATTCGCCGCTTTCTATCATTCTTTTACCACGACCTATCGCATCCGCGCCGGAGGCACACGCTGTGCTTAAAAAATATGAAGGGCCAGTGATACCTAAGTGAACGGAGATGTTAGCGCTTGCCATGTTTGTCATTGTTGACAGAATGTATGATGCGCTAACACTTGCCGGGCCGACTTCTGCTTCATTGTTAATAATCTTCTCTAATGTGCTGATTCCAGCAAGCGAATTTCCGACGATAATTCCAATCCTATTTGAAGGAAAATTATAGCCTGGTTGAATATTCGCATCGTCTAAGGCCTCTTTGGCAGCATAAACAGCGTACTGTATAAATGGGTCGACCCGTGTAGAGGCTGCTTGGTTAAATCTGGGTTTTGGATTCCAATTACTTAAGGGGTAGGAATATTTAACTGGTGCGTTCTCTAGTCTATGATCATATTGCGTCAAGACTTTATTTTGGACAATATTATCCCAAAACTGACTAACAGTTGCCCCTGCAGAGCACAATACTCCCATTCCCGTTACCACAACTTTATTTGTCATTTTTTAGCCTCTCTATAGAATTTTCAATATCCGCTAATGTCATTTCTGACATCAAAGATAACGAATCGCTTGGAAGTCCTAGAGTTGCTTCTAGACCTGACTGTAACTCCACGATAGAAATGGAATCTAAACCTAGTTCCTCCAAAGTTTTATTTTCTGAAATGGAGTCTTCTTCCATTTCAAACATATTGATCAAAATTGATTTTATCTCATTCATTGCATTCAACCTCATTGATATAGATAAAGAAAAGGGATAGCCTTATGTCTTCTTGTAATATCTCTATAATGCAGCGTGTAGTATCATTGCTAGAGTCTTTCCGAATCAGTCTGACTAGTAGTTCTTGGTTGTTTTCTGCATATTTGTAAAATTTTGCAAAAATTCTTTTGATGTAAAGATTTTCTATTTTTTTCTTTGATTCTTTGATAGTGCAATAGAAACAGAATTGTTTAGCTGACTCCGTAAGGTTATATCCAGTTATATGATCCTGTTTGTGGTCATTGAGTATGCGGTTTTGGGATGGTATTACTATATTTGCAACTCTTTTGTGACCTGTTTTTCTTATATTTCTGATGCAAACGTCTTTTGGATATTTACATCCTACTTCGTATGGTTCCACCTGAGGCAGGCCATATGCTATGTGCAACTCAAATCCGCCATATTTGACTGATTTTGAAATATTTTCCCCTCTTATTGTTTTATACGCTCTGGCGCTTATGTGACATACAATGATGCTAACCTTACCTATTATTCTTTCGCTAGATCTAAAATTTACAATAAATTTTTTTGTATGTGAGAGATGTGTGTCTAATATCCTTACGCTTGCAATAAGGGTATGGTTTTGGGCTTTTCTTGATAAAGCTCTAGTCGCCATGACTTTAATATGAATCGTGTATTGCTATTTATTTTTAATATCTTGTGCGAAGCAAGTGTTTCTAATTGTCTCGCACACTCAATAAGATACATGGGGTTGATGTATTTTTTGCTGCTACATATTTCTGAAAAATGTTCTTGGTCGTTCAGGGGAGATATCAAGGCAGAAATGCTTGACGCTGTTGTTGATTAAATTTTATTGATGTAAACAGCTTGCGGATTAGCCTTGTGGGTCATTGATATCACTGTCGTGTTATCAGTTTCCATATTGCCTCCTGGCCTGAAGCTGGCTTTATCTGTATATCTGAATGCTTGATTTGAGGATAATTTATTAACTTCTATACGTAACCTGTCAGAAGTGACAGTGCGGTCCTTTGATATGCTAAGTGCCTTTACATAAATTTCTTATGCTTAAAGACATTTAAAACCAGGCAATTGCAATATTTTTTTGCGTGTTTTTTTATAATCATTTGCTTAAGTATTATGAGCGTGCTTGGCAGCACTGAGACCAAATCTCGTGCCAGCGTTGTTACGCCAGTGCAGCAGTATTATGGCCAATCGCTTGTTTATCGCCTTGACGGATCGATACGCAGAATGCGTAGTTGTGCCGCCTGTTGTTGGATGGGGTAGAGTTAGGCAGTGGTAAACGCATTTAATTTTTAACCTAAACGAGCAGAAACTGAAGGCACCGGCGGCTGAGAGGTTGCCGATGGCTTTGAAGTATTAAGAGGTTCCCTGGCCCGCGCTGGAGAGGCACTCTATACACGACTACATGAGCGAACAGTCCCAACTGCTCAAAGAGTGAGGCGTGCTCGCGACGCTAGATGGAAAACTGGTATTCACTCAGGACTTTCTTTTTTATCCCCCACAACAGCAGCTGGCATATTGGTAGTCGGCAGCGCCAATGGTCGGCTGGCTTGGAAAGGAGCTAGCGGTAAAACCTTGAAAGCCATTCAGGATGAGCGCTTAGCGAGTATTTAATATGTGCTTACCGTGCTTCCCTAAGGCTCAATACAATCCTCCACCTGATGCCGCTTTTGAGCATACTCAGCGGGTGGCAGTTAATTGAGAGGGAGACTGAAACAACACTGTTCTGTGGACAAAAGAGGCCATCCGTCCTACCCGCTATGTGCTTTACTATCTGCAACTGTTATTCACGGAGGAAATCCATGGCCATAGGCGGCTTGATAGGATTACTGGACGATATTGCCGCATTGGCGAAGTTGACCGCAGCATCACTGGACGATGTGAGTGCCGCCGCTGGGCGTGCGACGGCGAAGGCGGCCGGGGTGGTGGTCGATGATACAGCGGTGACGCCGCAATATTTGCAGGGGGTGACAGCGGAGCGTGAACTGGCGATTGTGAAGCAGATCGCGCTGGGGTCGATCCGCAATAAGCTGATTTTTATCCTGCCGGTGGCGCTGCTGCTGAATCACTTTTTGCCCGCGCTATTGCCGGTCATCCTGATGGTGGGTGGCACCTATCTGGCCTTTGAGGGCGCGGAGAAGGTCTGGCACAAGCTTTCCGGCAAGCATGAGGATGACAAGCCAGCGGTAGAAAAGGGGCCGGAAGCCGAGAAAAAGATCGTGAGTGGTGCCATTCGAACCGACCTCATTCTGTCCGCTGAAATCATGGTGATTGCGCTTGCCACGGTCTCCCATCAAGGATTCTTGTCACAGCTGGCGAGCCTAGTGGTGGTCGCGTTTGTCATCACACTTCTGGTGTATGGCGTAGTGGCGCTGTTGGTCAGGATGGATGATATCGGCCTAAGGCTCGCTCAGCGGGATAGTTCGGGCATGCAGACACTGGGCCGTGGTCTGGTGACAGCCATGCCTAAGGTGCTAGCGACTATCTCTGTGGTGGGCACCATCGCCATGCTCTGGGTGGGTGGGCATATCCTGATGGCCAATCTTGGTGCTGATGGAACGGGTTGGTTCAACGCGCCCTATGAGTGGGTACACCATGTCGAACATGGTATTGCCGAGGCAACCGGTGCTTTGGGCGGCTTGCTAGGCTGGAGCTTCAATACGCTGTGTTCTGCTGTGATTGGCTTTTTGGTGGGCTCGGTGGTGGTGGGTGTGTTGCACCTTATGCCCACTAAGAAGGCGCATGCTGAATAATTTTTAGCTGAGACGCTGATGATTTTTCCCTGCTGAACATTGATGCATCTGTGTGCAGTCAAGACCCTAACGCACAAACAGCGCCAACAGCACCAACAGCACCAACAGCACCAACAGCACCAACAGCACCAACAGCACCAACAGCACCAACAGCACCAACAGCACCACCGTTCACGCTTTATCTACATGAATGTGGAACTAGAGATGCCGACAGAGATATGACCGATGGCTTCGTGGAGTTTAAATGATCTCTCCCTCGCGCAGATGGAATGATATTTACTCATGACTATATGCGCGAGCAGTGACAGCTTCTGAAGATCTCAGTGTGCTAGTCCCGGTTGCTGTGAAGGTGAGGTTATCTGTTGCTGCCAAACTCCCTATCTCGAATTCCGAACCTGAAATATTTCTGAATTAGTGGTCATCACTTGGCATTGCTACTGTATTTAAGGCTACATACCTAACTCTGGCCCATCGTAGTTACGCTGTTTGCGCTGGCGTTTGCTGATCGTTTTCTGGCGTTCCTTATCCGGCATGCTGTGGTAGTGCTCCCGTAGCATTTTTTTTAATTCAAGCACATAGGGTTCGTTCTCAATAGCGACCACATAAACATATTGGGGGAGATGACCGGTTGAGCCACTGCCCAGAATGCTCAATGCTTCATCGAACGTATCGAATGTCTCCCCTATGTCAGACTGCGCGTTGCATAAGCCAAAACTCACAAAACTAGCCCAGTCCCAGCCGCACGTCCGAACATCAAGCCGAAGGTAGTGGGCTTCAGGTGATTTTTGCATATCAAGTACACGTTGCTGCAGAAGCTCCGCTGAACTAACAGTTGGTACTGGACAAAACGGTGTAGTCGGAGACTCGTGATAGAACAAGTAGTAGCCAGCGCGTGGAAGTTTGGAAAGCTTAGGAAGCTGGCCCTTAGTGCTACCTATATTGGCAATACCCTGTTTCGCTCGCTTAGCTTGCAAGAGCACTGCTTTTCGACATCTCAATCCACCCACATTTAATGTAATGATTACACCGATATCGGCGCCAGTACGGGCTTCTTCGCGTGTGTTAGCTAGCTGAAGAGTTCCCAAGTAAGAGTAAGATGATGGGTAGCCGAAAGCCTGAATCCTCTTGGCAGCCCATCTCGTAAGCCAGTTTTCAACATTGGCACTGAAGCGCCCATTCAGCATGTCCTCATGTGCAGTTACCCCCGCCATCTGCTGCTCACACTGCAACATAGCCCAGTAAATAGTCCAGAGCACATCGATGTTGAAGTTCAGAGGCGATGTAGCCTGTAAAGGGAGCAATTGCCACTGGTCTGCAGGGTGGGAGCAGGAAGCTATTTTCTCGGCGGAAGCGCTACACATACTAGTAATGGCGAGCTTGGCTGATGCCCTAGCAATGTCGCTGAAGCCACCTGTGACGAGTAAGCCATTATGGCTACGATATGCTGCATTAAGTATGTCTTCTGCTTCTTGCTGCCAACCTGCGTATCTATCCTTTGAGGGGCGCGCTTGGAAGACGAGCTTTGGGAGCAGTCTCGTAGCATCTGTGATGTGGCCCTTTTGTATCAATGCAGTAATCTTTTCGAAATGCCCAGCAAAATCACCAGCTAGCCAACCTTCGCCGCCCGCGGCTGCTATCGTTGATGCGGCGGCCTTTTGAAAATCAGTGAGAGCTTTATATTGGGAGCGATAGGACTTTAGTGCCGCACTCTGTTCGGGTCGCCTGCTGCGTTCTACTTCTACCTTATGATTATGCGCATCAATAGCAGCAGCTCGCAGCACTCGGTTTGTTGGAGCATCGAACTTGCTGGCCGCTAAGGCATGCTCCTCTTGAGCATGCTTCCATTCGCGCCAAGTGTGAAAAGTGCGTGCTGGGTTGAAAAGCCAACCTAATCTATCCTTGCGTTTGGCGTTCAGGAAGTGCTTTCTGCATATTTTCATTTGAGAATAAGTAGGCTTGAGATTGTCTTCGCGCTCTTGAGCCTCTTTACGTAAGGTCAAGCTATCAATTTCGCGGATTACTTGCTCAGTCACCCGTATTTTTTGCTCGAGGTTCTGGGTGGCGCTACCAAGAAATGATGTGAGTCTATGGCTGGTAGTTTTAAGCATTTTGCGTTCTGGGGCTTCCATGGATGGTATGCTCTGCTTATTGTTCAAAATTTAACTTGCATGATTGCTAATAATTATTAGTTGACAAAAGTGCTTTCAACATTCAAGCCAAAGTGCCACTCAGATAGGGTACAGAAAACCTATCTCTGTGATGGAGGGCTGACTGAAAAATATCAGAAGCCCAGTCAGTCACTATTCACGGGCTATAGCGGTAATTTATCCACCGAGCGGCGAAGGAGCCGCTCCTTACTCTCCACGTCTTAAATCGTCAGCTCACTTTATTCCTTCTGCTCAAGGCCGACTCTTACCCTTGGGAAAGTTGGCCTATCTCTTGGCTACACTTACGTAATTGAATTAAACACTTATTTAAGCCAGAAGTTTTTTTAGCGGTGAAATTAATTCGCGGTCAGGCTCATTGCCATCGTGCGGCATTCGAACTTCTTTCGGATGCGAACAGTGACGTCTATCTAAATAGAATCGTATAACTTTCTCCTTCATTTTTTAGATAAGTATTAAGCAAATAATATCAGAAGCTGAGGTCTCTGTGCTTGTACTGTGAGGCTGTCCTAAAGGACAGGTTGTCAGCTCGACAATTTAGGGAGATATTTGTTTGGAATAATTAGGTGCAATTATCATGTAGTCAATGATTTTTAATCCACAATTAAGTCACTCTTAAATAAGGGGGATATATGGATAAAAATTATAATATGTCGATAACATTTGATGATATTCCTGTTCATGGTTCAGTCGCTGGAGAAATATCTAGAAAAGATATAGTTGATTTTATACTTAGTGCCACAAAAAAGCATGATTTGCCATCTATGGTGGGATTCGTGAATATGGGTAAATTAAAAGAAGGAGAAAAAAACCATGAGGAGGTAGTGGACGAATGGGTATCACAAGGAGGCATGCTGGGGAATCATACGTATTCACACTTAGATTTAAGAGAGGTAAGTGCGCAAGAATTTGTTTGTGATATAAGAAAAAATCAAGAATTAATAGTGGATAAAAAAAACAACACAAATTTTTTTCGGTATCCATATTTACTTGAAGGGGATAGTTACGAGAAGTTAGTTTATATTAAAAATTACTTGGATAGTAATGGGTACAAAGTTTGTCCTATCTCAGTTGATTTTCTTGACTTTCTCTGGAATGAGCCAGTTGCATGGTGTATCAAAAATAATAAATATTCTAACATTGATAAGTTGAAAGAACTTTATATAAAAACAGCATTATGTAAAATCAATTCAGCTAAAGAGATATCCTTGAAATATTATAAAAGAAATATTAACCATGTTATGTTGTTACATGCGGGAATAGCAACAGCTATTTTTTTCAATGATTTGATTGATGAAATAAAGAATGAAGGTGTAAATATAGTAAATGTACAAGATTCAATGCAAGATCCTTGTTATATGATTTCTCCTTTAATTGTTAGTAAAAAAGGACGAAACCATCTAATGAAAACAGCATTTATACATGAAGAAGATTTGTCGAGTTATCCCCAAGTGCCTAGGTCGCTGATAAATGAAATAGGCTATAAAAAATAATTATGATTACGTTTCTGTTTTTTTTAATAATAGCAATAGCTCAGCTTAGCTTAGGGTTAAGTCTACCTTCTTTACCTGAAATATCTGAACTTTTGCATTTCAATGAAATAGACGAAGCTAATTATACGCTGTATTTTTTATGCGGGATTTTTATTTCTCAAGTGTTTGTTGGTTTTCTTTTTTCAAGGCTCAGTAAGTTTAAATTAATTATTTTAGGTTTGACTATATTCCTTTTGGGATCAATTTTGACAATATCTCCTTGCTCAGGAAATGTTTTTCTACTAGGTAGAGCTATACAGGGAGTGGGCGTGGGTTCTTCTACAGTTTTAGTAAGGGCTTTGCTGAAAGATTTTTTTAGGGGTAAACAGTATTTGATGACAGGATCTAAGTTGTATTCGTATAATGCTTTAATACCTGCAGTATCACCTGTGATAGGAGCATTCATATACGTTTATTTTGGTGTTAATTCTGCACCATACTTACTCTCTCTTATTGCATTGGTGGTGATTTTATTGTTGTTAGTAAATAGGAGGGAGTTTTTATTTACAGAAAGGAAAGATAGGCTTGAAGCTAACTATAAAACACGGTGTCAGTATTTCTTAATAATTAAAAATAAGACATTTTTAGGGTTAACTGTTGTTTCTGGCTTGATCTATTCTGGAGAAATAGTCTTTATTAGTAGATCGCAAACAATACTGCAAAAAGAATTGCTGGAAACACCAGTTGTGGCTGGAAGTATTGTTACTTTTACTATATTCGGATTTTTTATAGGGGCTCAGTTATCAAAAAAGATAGTAACTAATAAAAACATAATTAAAATAATACATTCAGGGGTTTTGATATGTTTATTATCAAGTGTTTTAGGCTTTGGGTATAAATCCATACCAATAAACACTTCAATAGTAATATTTTTCACTATGAGTCTGTATATGCTTGGTGCAGGGTTAGTTTATATTAATGCGTCACTTCTTGCCATATCGGAAGTGGCAAAGTTTTCTGGCGTGGCAAGCTCTTTATTGTCTGTTTTTCAAGGGGCGCTTGTTTTAATTGTAGCCAATACAAAGTTAGGAATAAGTATGTTAGATGAATACTTAGTTATACAGATTTTATGCTCTCTGTTGGCATTGTTGATTATTATATATTTAGTAAAAAAGAGGTCTGAATATGTACTGTAATATGAAAAAAGTTATTGAGTCAGTAAAAAGAGAAAAAATAATAATTGTTATAGATAAAAATGATAAAAAGGTATTTAGTAATGGGACTTTGCTTGAGATGGCAAAGGAGTTTTCTCAAAAATTTAGTATTTTAGAAGGCGAGGTATGTTGCATATATATAAGTGATATATTTAGTCAATTAGTTGCATTTTGGGGAACAATTCTTGCTGGAGGAGTTCCTGTTTTGGTGCAATATGAGGATGAATTATTGAGCAGTCCATCAACAAAATTCTTATCTGCTATTAAAAGCTGTAAGTCTAATTATTATATAATACTATTGAATGGTAGTTTTGTCTTGAAAGACTCTAAGTCTGATTTATATCAGCACAAAAATTTAGATTTCGATTTCATTCAGCTCAGTTCTGGAAGCACGGGGACTCCTAAAGCAATTAAAATGTATTGGAGTAGCATAGAAAGTAATATAGCAATAAACAAAGATTATTTTTCTAAGCTTGGAATCGATATCCAAGGTGTATCTCTTAACTGGCTAAGGCTTGATCATGTTGTACCTATAGTTACAATGCACATCTACGATATCGCTTTAGGAAATGATCAAGTAATTGTAGAAACTTCTCATGCTTTAAAACATCCAGAAGTAATATGTAAGGCTATTGAGTACTATAAAGTAAAAAGAACATGGTCTCCAAATTTTGGAGTTAAAATGCTATCAAAATTTTTGGAAAGAAGTAATTATGATTTTGATTTAAGCTCTTTAAATATTTATCTAAATGCTGGTGAGCAAGTAACACATGAAGCTATGAAGCATATGGTTAAATCTGGGAAGCGGCATGCATTAAACCCTCAATCGTTATTTTCTTCTTTTGGAATGGCTGAGCTATCTACTATAGTAAGTAATTCACAATGGTATTACAGTAATAGGCATGATAATTTTGTTTCTTGTGGATCTTTGCTTAATGGTCTAGATGTTAAAATCACTAACAAAGATATGTTTGGAGTAGGTGAGCTTTACTTTAAGAGTAAAGATTTGCTTAATGGAGAGCGTTACTACTTGAATGAAAATAGTAACCATGAATCATACGATAGAGAAAACGGTTGGTTTAAAACTGGCGATCTAGCTTTCATGAAAAGTGGAGAGCTTTATATCTGCGGTAGAGAGAAAGAAGTTATTATTGCTAAAGCAGAAAAAATATACCCACATATAATTGAAGAGATGATTAATAATTTTTACGGGCTAAGAACAGCCTGCGTACCTATTTTTAATAGTTCTAAAGGCTCTAATGATATTGGGATCGTTGTAGAAGGAGAAAGGCATAACGTTGTTGATAAAGAGATTGTAAATAAGATTAAAGAGGAGGCAGGCGTTACTATCCGTAAAATCATCAGTGTAGAAAATAAAATGTTTCTAGTTACAACTAGTGGGAAAGTAAAACGATCTGAAATGTCAAAATATTTTGAGGGTACATAAATGAAGAAGGTTCTAATTACTGGAGCAACTTACGGACTTGGGGCTTCTTTAAGAGATGTTCTCTTAAAAGAGGGTTGGGAGG
Organism: Halomonas sp. ATBC28; assembly: GCF_005937175.1. NCBI lineage: Bacteria > Pseudomonadati > Pseudomonadota > Gammaproteobacteria > Oceanospirillales > Halomonadaceae > Halomonas > Halomonas sp. ATBC28. The sequence goes on from NZ_VCQL01000015.1 coordinate 156,511, forward strand.
TTTTTACAATAGGAAGATCAACAATTAATGAAATAAACGATAGGCACCATCACTTGACGGGTGACCTAGGGAAGGTCTGAATAACTGCCGATATTCATCAACGCTTACTTGAGCCGACAAAAAATCGAAAATTCAGACACTCTTCTCCCTTTCTTTGTGTATTTTTGCTCCTTTCCCGCTCATTGAGCGGGAAAGG
>NZ_VCQL01000160.1:0-408 GCF_005937175.1 Halomonas sp. ATBC28
CCGCACCTCAGAATGAGGACGGTGGATTTGACGTCCACCTTGCCCCGGTGGGAGGATAACCGTCACCCCTCCAAACCCCAGGTCCAAAACGAATCGCCCTCGGCTTCGAGGTTGCGGTTGAGCACCATCTTGTGGACTTCGTCGGCCCCGTCCACCAGCCGGGCCTGGCGGGCGTAACGGTAGATCCATTCGAGCGGCGTGTCGGTGGAGGAGCCCCGGGCGCCGTTGGTCTGGATCGCGATATCGGCCGCCGCGTGGATCAGGTTGGCCACGTGGACCTTGGCCATCGAGACTTCCTTGCGGGCAAAGCTGCCCTGGTCCAGCGCCCAGGCGGCCTTCATCACCAGCAGCCGGCCGATCTCGATCCGCATGGCGAGGTCGCCGAGCATGAGCTGGATGCTCTCGCGG
>NZ_VCQL01000161.1:0-408 GCF_005937175.1 Halomonas sp. ATBC28
GACGTAGTCAGTTTGACAACCTGCGTTTTGATCATCGCGCGCCCGCTGAAACAAAGCTGCAAAGCGATCCCGGATCGGGAGAAGGGCAGAAGGCAGGGGTTCCTCAGATGCGGCATACAGCTTCGCCATTAGTTCCGCTGCAATTTCGGTCGCCTGGTAGTCGCCGTGCTCGGCAACGATGTGAGAGAGCATTCGCTCCCCGGCATATTCGAGCAACATCAGATTGTTCTCACGACCGAGCAACCGGACTGCTCCCCTCCCATTGCGCCATACCAGATAGTCGGCCCCGCGCAGTTCATCAGCAATGTCTTCTATAGGTTTCAATCCCTTGACGATTGCAGGAGTCCCGTCTGGCAATGAAACTTTCCAAACGAGGCTGGAAAAGGTGTCCGCAATGAGAACAGGTTG
>NZ_VCQL01000162.1:0-407 GCF_005937175.1 Halomonas sp. ATBC28
ATATTGACGTTAAAGCCAAAGCCGTCCATGCGCGCGGCGGTTTTCGTTACCTGCAACCTGCTAACGATGAACCCTGGCTGGGTATTCTGGCTGGCATCAGTACCGATGATGGTTCACAAGCCTGGCGCTATTTCCCGGAAAACTTGATGGGTAAAGACCTGGTTGATTACTTAAGTGGCGCGATTCAGGGCGGTGAAGCGGATAACGCGACGCTGGTTTATGGTGGCAATCCGCAACTCTTCCCCTATAAACACAACGAAGGTCAGTTTGAAGTGCTGGTGCCGCTGCGCAACGCGAAGTTTGCCTTCCAGCCGGACTGGCCTGCATTAACTAACCTTGATATTGAACTGGACTTTATTAACGACGGTTTATGGATGAAAACCGATGGCGTTAATCTGGGCGGCGTG
>NZ_VCQL01000163.1:0-407 GCF_005937175.1 Halomonas sp. ATBC28
GAGCTGGTGCGGCGCGGCCTGGGATGGACGGTGGTGGACTTCCTCACGGCCGGCAACCTGGACCCGGCCACGGTGGTGGCCGTGCCGCTGCGCGACCGCGAGCCGATTCCGCTCTACGCCTACCATGCGGAACACCGCCCGCCGGACCGCCATGCGGCGCGCATGCTCGACCTGCTGCCGGGCCTGCTGCACGCGGTGCTGGCGCGCCCGCACCATGCGGAAGGCAGCCCTGCCGGCTGAACGGCCGCCGGGCCTCTCGCCTGCGAAGCGGCCTGGTCAGCGCCGCAGGGGCCGCACCATGAAGGCCGCGGCCACGACCAGCGCGCCCAGCAGCCAGAGCGGCCACAGCCCGGCCCGCGCGGCCCACCAGGCGAACGGAGTGGCGGCGCCGCCGCGGCCCTCCACCT
>NZ_VCQL01000164.1:0-407 GCF_005937175.1 Halomonas sp. ATBC28
GCTGCGCGCCGGGCGACCGCTGCGATCTCTGAGCAGCCGCACGGCACGCGGTTTGCCACCTTCTTCCCACCACATCCAGAGGCCTTCCATGCAGATCCTCCTCACCGGCGCCACGGGTTTCATCGGCCGGCACATCGCCACCCGGCTGCGTACCGACGGCCACACCGTGCACGAGGGCGTCTCGCCGCGCCACGGTGCCGCCCGCTCCGGGCAGGTGCCCATGGACTTCGCGCGCGACACCGCCGTGGACGCGTGGCTGCCCCGTCTCGCGGGCATCGATGCCGTGGTGAACGCCGTGGGCGTGCTGCGCGACAGCCCCGCACGGCCGATCGACGCGCTGCACCGCGACACGCCCCGTGCACTGTTCCAGGCCTGCGCACAGGCCGGCGTGCAGCGCGTCGATCGGC
>NZ_VCQL01000165.1:0-404 GCF_005937175.1 Halomonas sp. ATBC28
CAGCCTGTCGCTCGTATGAACGATGGTCTATCTCTTCCTGATAACCGGCGTTCGCCAGTGCCCTGTTCGCATGGTCAGCCCATGATGCACGCCACGTCTCGGCATGTGTCCGGTCGTTCCAGTCCCTGACCTTTCCACCGAATCCAGCAGGTCCGACAGCTCTCGTGGTCAGCATGATGTGCGCATGGGGATTTGTTTTATCCATGTGATGGAACGCCACATCAGCAATCATGCCCTGACTGACAAAGTTTTCTCTGACAAAGGCGAGAACGGTTTCCCGTGCGGCATCCTGCGGTAGTTCGCGGGGGATGGCGAGTTCAATTTCCCGCGCAAGTTGTGAGTTCTTCCGGCGTTCGGCCTTCTCAACGGCATTCCAGAGTTCGGCACGGTTCGTACACCAGGCA
>NZ_VCQL01000166.1:0-403 GCF_005937175.1 Halomonas sp. ATBC28
GTTAAAATCCTGAGCAACTAATGGTTAAAACCCAACGTGTTGTGATCACTCCCGGCGAGCCCGCCGGGATTGGCCCGGACTTAGTTGTCCAGCTTGCACAGCGTGAGTGGCCGGTCGAACTGGTTGTTTGTGCCGATGCCACTCTCCTTACCGACCGGGCAGCGATGCTCGGTTTGCCGCTCACCCTCCGCCCTTATTCCCCCAACTCCCCTGCACAACCGCAAACTACGGGCACATTAACGCTACTTCCTGTCACGCTACGTGAATCTGTCACTGCGGGGCAGTTAGCGATTGAAAATGGACATTACGTGGTGGAGACGCTGGCGCGAGCGTGTGATGGCTGTCTGAACGGTGAATTTGCTGCGCTGATCACAGGCCCCGTGCATAAAGGCGTCATTAACGA
>NZ_VCQL01000167.1:0-403 GCF_005937175.1 Halomonas sp. ATBC28
TGACAGGCTTGTTGGTCGGAATTTGAATCACTTCCATGTTATAGGTTTCGATAAATTCCGCTTCTGCGGTCTTACCCGTTCCTGTCATTCCAGCCAGCTTATCAAACATCAAGAAAAGATTTTGGTAGGTCACTGACGCAATCGAACGCATTTCCGGAGTGACCTTGACCCCTTCCTTTTGTTCAATAGCCTGATGAATGCCCCCCTGTAGCCTGGTTCCAGTCAGCACACGCCCGTCCGTCTTGTCCAGCAATTTCACCTCATCATCTTGGATAACATAATTCTTTCCCAAAGTGTATAACTTATGGGCCTGCAAGGCCAAGATGACATGACGGACCAATTCCGCATGATCAATATCAAACAATTCCTGCGAACTAAAATAACGCTCTGCCTCATCCATTCC
>NZ_VCQL01000168.1:0-402 GCF_005937175.1 Halomonas sp. ATBC28
CTTTTTAAATTCGCGGCTGAATGACTGCTGTGAATCAAAATGCAAAGAGAGTGCAATATCAAGCATAGATTTCGCGGTGAGCCGGACAAGAATGGCGGCACGACAAAGCCTTCGTTTGCGAATGTATTCTCCCAAAGGCACATGCATGAAATTTCGGAACAGAAGCTGGATGTTGCGTCTGCTGTAGCCAGATTTCTGTGCGATATCTTCGATTGAAATAGGGTGCTCAAGATTGCACTCAATCCACTCCAGGAGCTGCTGTAGAATCTTCTGCCTGATCATCTCATTCTCCGTTAATTCTTTGTCATATCGCACATTTTCGTTATACCCTGGGCCCTAAGTGTATCAAAAATAGCAAGGGCGAAGGCAAAAGCACTGGTAGCGTCTGCTTCGTTGTCCCCG
>NZ_VCQL01000169.1:0-402 GCF_005937175.1 Halomonas sp. ATBC28
GCGCGTAAACACACCAATAAACGTCTGATTGCCGCAGGCGCTGGCAACCCGCCGGTAGTGGTGGATGAAACCGCCGACCTCGCCCGTGCCGCTCAGTCCATCGTCAAAGGCGCTTCTTTCGATAACAACATCATTTGTGCCGACGAAAAGGTACTGATTGTTGTTGATAGCGTAGCCGATGAACTGATGCGTCTGATGGAAGGCCAGCACGCGGTGAAACTGACCGCAGAACAGGCGCAGCAGCTGCAACCGGTGTTGCTGAAAAATATCGACGAGCGCGGAAAAGGCACCGTCAGCCGTGACTGGGTTGGTCGCGATGCGGCGAAAATCGCGGCGGCAATCGGCCTGAACGTGCCGCAAGAAACGCGTTTGCTGTTTGTGGAAACCACTGCAGAACATCCG
>NZ_VCQL01000016.1:0-146638 GCF_005937175.1 Halomonas sp. ATBC28
GAGTCTTTCTCTTCTTGTTCTGGTACTCGGCTTCGGAGAAGGTGATTTGATCCATGGCAGCACTGAATCCTATGCAGTTGACGATAGCCGTATTATCACTGATGGCAGTGACTTTTTCAGAGCTTCCCTAATGGAGCAATAGAAGCGGTTAAAGTTCGTGGCGAGCCTAGTCATGTTATTTCATTTCTTTCTGGCTTTGGCGGTCCGCAAAAGTCCACAGCAAAGTTAGTTGAAATGGAAGTTCCTTTTTCTGATTACCCTAAGCCTGTGGAGCTTATGAAATATCTTTCAAGTATGATTGTTGGCAAAGATTTTCTATCCCTAGATTTCTTTGCTGGTTCAGGCACTACCGCGCATGCCATTATGGAACTTAACGCCGAAGACGGCGGCAACCGCCAGTCCATTAGCGTCCAGCTACCGGAAAAACTTGAAGACAATAGTGAAGCCTATAAGGCCGGTTACCGAACTATTGCCGATATTACCCGTGGCCGCATCGAAAAAGTCATCGCTAAACTAAAAGCCGAACACCTGGAAAAAACGGAAGGTCTGGCCTGTGCCCACTTCACCCTGGCCCCCAGCAACTTCAAGGTATGGAACAGCGAACTCAACGACCCCGGCGCCATTCGCCAGCAGCTAGATGCCCTGCAGAACACCGAAAAGCACGCGGATGAGCAAACCGCCATGCTCACCGAGCTATTGCTTAAAAATGGCCTGGGTGCCTTGGGTGTTCATGCCGTCAGTAAGCCGCGCAAACTGGCCAGCGGCGTTACCGTGCACCGCGTGTTACGGGAAGATGACCGCTACCTGTGGTTGTGTTTCGAACCCTATGTGGATGCCTTGCGCGACGAGATTCTCAAGGCCAACCCCGCCCAGTTGATTATGCTCAACGCCTGTTTTGTGGGGGCACAAGGCGATGAGCAGCTCAGTAACCTGCAGCTTGAACTGGCCGCGCAGGATATCAGCCTGCTGGTAATTTAAGGAGCTTGGCATGCAACACAAGATGACGCTGCAGTTTACCCATCAAGACTACCAGGAACGCGCGGTGCAGTCGGTCGTGCAAGTGTTTGATGGTCAGCCGCTGGCCACAGGTGAATTTGAACTGGTCAGTTCCGCCGCCAGCGTTAACTACGCCGGTGACGGCTCCATTGGCAATTCCCTGGTGCTGACGGAAAAACAGGTGCTGGAAAACGTACACAAGGTGCAGGCAAACAACATTATTGAAGCAGTTGCCGCGCTGCAGGCCGACCGCTGGACCGTAAAGAGCGATGAGGGGCATGTAAGCGACGAGTTTTGCCCACACTTAACCATTGAGATGGAAACCGGTACCGGCAAAACCTACACCTTTATTCGTACTATGTACGAATTGAACAAGGTGTACGGCTTCAAAAAATTTGTCGTGGTAGTGCCCAGTGTAGCGATTCGTGAAGGCACCATGAAAAACCTGGAGGTAACCCGCAGCCACTTTGCCGCTGATTATAACAACGTGCCCTGCCTGCCGATGCTCTACGATAGTAGTCGCTTGAACGACCTGCGCCACTTCGCCCAAAGCGATGCCCTGAGCGTGCTGGTGATCAACATCGACAGCTTCACCAAAGACAACAATAAGATCAATCAGCAGGGCGAAAGAGCCTTCGCGCCGATTGAATATATCAAAACGGTGAAACCGATTGTTATTGTCGATGAACCGCAGAACTTTGAAACCGATATCCGCCGTAAGGCCATACGTGACCTCAATCCGTTATGCACTCTGCGCTATTCGGCCACCCATAAAAATCCCTATAACCTGCTGTATAAACTCGACCCGGTGCAAGCCTATGACCTGGGTTTGGTCAAACAGATCGAAGTGGATGGTGTCGAGCCGGATGTCAGCTACAACCAAGCCTTTGTGCAGCTTGAGCGTATTGATGCCAAGCCAAAAGGCGTCACCGCCAAGGTAACGATTGACGTTAACGAAAAAAATGACGTTAAGCGTAAATCACCCACGCTAAAGCTGGGGGAAGATTTATACGCTAAGTCCAAGCAGCGAGAGATTTATGCTGATGGGTTTATTCTTAATGAGATACGCGCGGATGAAGGGGAAATCGAGTTTTCTGGTGGGCGTGTACTCAAACTCAACGAGCAGCAGGGCGGCCTAAGCGACGATGTAATGCGTTTTCAGATCGAGCGCACTGTGGCCGCGCACTTTGCCAAACTGAAAAAGGTCAAGGGACTCGGCGTTAAAGTACTGAGCCTGTTTTTTATCGACAAAGTGGCCAATTACCGCGCTTATGATGATGAAGGCAACGATGTAGCCGGTAAATTTGCCCAGTGGTTTGAAGAGGCTTTTGAAAAATATGCCACCAAGGCGCACTACCAAGGCTTGATTCCTTATACCGCTAATGAGGTGCATAACGGCTACTTCTCTGGAGATAAAAAAGGCAAAGGGGCCGCTGCAAAAAAAATATGGGTGGATAGCACAGAGCACGGTTCTAAAAAGGATGACGATACCTATACCTTGATCATGCAGGACAAGGAGCGGCTGCTGAATATGTCAGAGCCGCTGCAGTTTATCTTCAGCCATTCAGCCCTGCGGGAAGGTTGGGATAACCCCAACGTGTTCCAGATCTGCACCCTGAACGAAACCCAGAGCCAGATGAAAAAGCGCCAGGAGATTGGCCGTGGCTTGCGCCTGGCGGTGAACCAGCAGGGTGAGCGGGTACACGACAAAAGCATCAATGTGCTCACGGTGATCCCCAACGAAAGTTACGAAGTATTTGCCCGTACCTTGCAGCAGGAAATTGAAGAAGAAACCGATGTCAGCTTCAAAGGCCGTGTGAAAAACGCCCGCGCCAAGGCGCGAGTGCAACGTAAGGTGTTGAGTGCTGAAGACGAGGCACTGTTCAAAGCGATCTGGCAGCGCATTAATTACCAGACCCGCTACAGCGTCACGCTGGATACGCCTGAGTTGATTAAAAAATGCGTGAAATCCCTGGTGGATGTGAACCAGTACCCAAGAGTGCAGACGCCCAAAGTGCGCTCTCGCAAAGCCAAGCTGCGCATGAGTGAAGAAGGTATTCAGGGTGTTGAAACCGGCATTGACGAAAGTAACGCCAGTTACCAGAACGTGCCGGTGCCGGATGTTTACGCCTATCTTCAAAACCGAGTGCACCTGACACGCTCCACTTTATTTGCGGTTCTCGACCAGTCCAATCGCCTGGATGAACTGCTGATCAACCCCCAGGCGTTTCTGGATACCGTGATTGCTGCGATTAAAACCGTACTGCAAGAATTGCTGGTGGAAGGCATTCAGTACCATGAAATTAATGGCAAGCGCTACGAGATGGCGCTGTTTGATGAGCCCGTAGAAACCTACCTGAGCAGCGTCTACCCGCAAACTAGCGATGACATGATAACCCCTGTAGACAAAACCCTGCTGGAAGCCCAGCCGCTGGATGGCGATACTCAAGGCCCAAAGGGCGACGCTTTCAACTGTGTGATGAGCGACAGCGATGTAGAAAATAGATTTGCCCATGAGTGTTCGATTGACCCACGGGTCAGGTTTTTCTTCAAGTTGCCGAGCAAGTTCAAAATTGCCACCCCTCTGGGTTCCTACAACCCTGATTGGGCGGTAGTGTTTGAAAACGAAGAACGCGTCTACTTTGTCGCTGAAACCAAATCCAGCACGGTCAAAGCCGATCTACGCCGGAACGAACACCTGAAGATTGAATGCGGGCACAGGCACTTTAAGCTGGCCGATGATGTTACCTTCAAGGAAGTCAGCAGTTTAAGTGGTTTGTTGTCTCAGTAACAAAGAAACTGGCGGCGGTTTTCCGCTCCAGCGGCGATAAAGTGTGCGTGGCTGGGGCGGAAGTTCTTTGATTTATGAGTTAAGCGGTGGGCTTGAGCCTAGTCGTCAGGGTTATCACCGTTGCCCAGCACTTTCCGCACACGATCAATGAAGACGCGCCGTTTTCGCCATGTAAAAGGGCAGAGGCGTAGCCGCGGGTTTAGCTCCAGTTGAAGGCCACCTTGCTGGCCCCGGTTGCAGATATTGTGGCTTCCACGGCCGTGAAAAATAGGATGCGGGCGGCTTTTTATACCAGCGCGGTTCAGCTCAGCTTCAAGCTGTTGCTGGAGTTCAACGTTATCGCCGCCGGTATAGGCAATAGCGCCGCGTCCCATGCAACCGTGAAGCGTGACCACTACAGCCGAGCGGCTTGCGAGTGCCAGGGCGATAGGCTCGTCAAACGCCGTGCTGGTGATGTGTAAATCCCAGTTGTGGCGCCACTTGTGGCCGCTGAAACTGTAATAGTTAAACGTATCGCCTGCGATTCGCTTAGCGAGTGACGTTGTACCCGGCTCTATTTTGCCACCATGAATGGCCATGATGGTGATCGGTGAGCCACGATCCACAGTCTCAATCGAAAATGCCCCGTTAGGTTGCCCGCTTTCCAGCGCCGCAAAGCTGCTATAGCGGTCGCCACGCTGGCGAATCCACCCCTTTCGGCGTAGCCAAATGGTCAAGCGTCCGAGCAAGGGCTGTAAACGCATCCTTACCATTCCCCGTCCTCGATACGTGTGTCATTCTTAGTCTCGGCGTTGTAGAGGTAACACCACGCTTCACCGTGCAGGGTAGGAAAAATAGCACGGTTATATAGTCCTTGAAGTGGAGCATGCGCGAAGTAGCCTTCCAACTGATCCAGCAAGGCGAGTTGTTCGGTGTTGATGGCGTAGACCTCGACCACCGTGCCAGTGGACACCTCTGCTTTGGCCCCTGGGTAAGGACCAAGGTCATAGAGGGTGAGGGTAGTTAGACGGCCACGGCCTAGCAGGGTCGCGCCTTCAAGCCAAAAATGATTGTGGCAACCTTGCTTGAGCGTGCCATACACCGCGACGCGAGGGCAGCGTTGTATATCGCGTTGCAAGTGATCCATGGTGTTATTTCCTTCCCTTATCAGTGGCTTCGTTACACAAACCCTATTGGCTGACGCTTGCCGTGCTGTTCACGCTCTTCCAGGGTCAGGGCGTCCATCAGCGTATTCAAGCGAATAGGCAGCCCGCGTAAATCGAGTTGGTCTAGTGCGGTGCGCACATTCCCTGGGGTAAGGGAGCGTTGAGCTAAGTGACTTGTCGGAACAGTCGCCAGTCGTTGGTGGTCACGCTCGGGTAGCACTTCCTTGAGCAAATCACGTAACGGCTCGGGTGCAAGTGGCAAAAACTCCACCTTGAGATCAAAGCGGCGCATGACGGCGCGATCCAGGCTATCCCCGCGGTTGGTGGTGGCCAGCAAAATGCCGTCAAAATTCTCAATCTGTACCAATAGCTCATTGGTGTGAGAAATTTCCCAGCTTTGCATACTGTTTTCGCGTTGCATGAGCAGGGTATCGACTTCATCCAGCAGCAGTACGGCGCCTTTTTCCCGCGCCTGCGCAAATAGCGCAGCAAGCTTCTCTTCTGTGCCGCCGACGTATTTGTCCAGCAGGCTGCTGGCATGGGCAGTGATCAGCTCGCGGCCCAAAATCTTGGCTAAATGTTGCGCCAGCGCGGTCTTTCCACTGCCGGGTAGCCCATGCAAGCACAAGCGGCCGTTCTGACGACGGGTTAGCCGCTGCACAATGTTCTCAAGCCCTGGGCGCGTATTCAGCCACTCCATACGGTAGACGGGCATGGTGGGCCCTGTGGCAAGTGTCTTATCGGGCTGGTGGCGGGGAAGCGATTTTCCTAGTGCACGGAGGCGATGGGTCATAAGCGTGTCGATATGCTGTTCATTACGTATTGGGGTGCGTGGGTTGAACAAGCGCCCTAAACGGCATAGCTGATGAGCGGTAGCGGGCGTCATCCAGGGTTGTAGTGCCAGCTGCTGGCGCCCTTGAGGTGTCACCGGTAGCTCGTTGAGCAACTGGCAATAGTGGGCTTTGGCCTGCTCGCCGCGCTGGGCTTTTACCTCAATAATCATGTCAAAACGGCGTAGATAAGCGGGATCAAGCCAGTGCACGCTGTTACTCACCCACAGGGCAGGTGTGGAGTTGTTCTCCAGCAGCTGGTTCATCCAGCCCTTGGGTAGCGCCTCCTCATCGTTGATGACATCCTCAATCTCGTCGAACATGATCAGTCCAGGTCGCTGATCGATAAGCTTTTGCACCACTTGGTAGCGACTTAAACGCTTACTTGGTGTGAGCATCTCGTCGTTATTGTCGACCACTGGCACGCCGTAAAGTGGCACACTCAACAGCGACGCTAATGCTTTCACCAGCTCGGTCTTACCCACGCCGGGTTCGCCATAGATCAACACGTTAGCGCCCGCTTGCTGGGTGTCGAGCGCCTGGCGTAAATAATCAACGGTCAATTGGCGAAGGGGAACGGCGTCAAAGCTTGCCAGTGAAAATGCCCCCGGTGGCTGTGTGGGGCACAGGCTCATCAGGCGCTCAGTGATAAAGCCTCGCAGCGCACTGGATGAGAGAGCCTTGACATCGTGGTTGACCAGCGGCGCCAGGCTAAGCAGCATGTGGCCTGCTGTTAGGCTGTCATCGAGATCCAGCGTGCGTAAGTTATGCTGGTAGGAAAGTAGCCCCAACATTAATAGGCGACCGTGTTCCTGTAAGCAGAGATGCACCTCGTCACTGTTGTGACCAGTCAGTTGTGCCAACAGTTTTTTTGTTCGCGTGTCTTCTACACACGCTAGCACCGGGTTCATCTGCGGGTAGCGCAGTCTCAGCCAGGTGAGCATTAGCAGGCGTGTTTCTAGCACACTGAGCTGCAGTAGATTAGCGATATGTTCGCATAGGATGGAAAGCGTGTTGTGTATAGGGGTCGTTGTATCCAGCGCAGCCGAAGTGCGTTTCCACCAGCGTTTAAGGGTAGGAGAGTAATCGCCATAGTGATGGCTTCCTTCAGCGTCTTTGGGTACTTTGATGCCTAGCCAGCTAAAGAGGCTCTGCCAGTCAATGTCATCCAACCCACAATCCTTGCCCTGAAACATCACCGTTCGCACTGTAATTAATTGCGCTAGGAGGCGCTCCTGGGGGTCGTTTATCGCATCGGCTGCGGATGCTGCATTCACGTCTAGGATGTGTTCCCACTGCATGGCCGACTCCTTAGTTGCTCACTCGTCTCATTATAACGCCCTAGTGCGTCGTTCTGTGTCGCATAGTGGGGAGGCTGATCAAGTCAGTGTGATAAAGCTGGAAGTGGCAAGCGAGATAGTGGATGCTAGATTACTACTTATAACTAGCTAAAATATGGAAGCGAACATGGTGGAAGTGGTTATCATTGAATCGAGAAGTGCCAGCGACATTTTTGATGGACGTAGCGAAGGGGAGTCTTTGCAGCATGTGTTAAAGCTAGAAAACGTCCGCGCTAAGCTCTTCAATGTATGCAATCGAAAGCAGCTACAGAAAGCACTGGACTATGCTGCTAGGGATAGCGTCACTTATGTTCATTTTAGTGGGCACGGTTCAGACGATGGTTTCACGCTTACATCGTATGATTTTGGCGACGAAGATGATGGCTTTGTGACTTGGCAAGATTTCGATGAGATGGCTTGGCCTAAGCTCAAAGGGAAGTGCCTCTGTTTTTCAAGCTGCGATATCGGGAAGGGGGTTGAAGCCGTTTTTGACTTTCATAAGTCGTTCTGTAATGCGATTGTGGCCCCCACAAGAGAAATTACCTGGGGGGAAGGCTTAGTGGCATTTAGTGCTTTTTACCATCGGGCGCTGGAGGAAGATACCTCCACTAAAAGAGATGTCAGCGTAATGAATCACATTGTCGGTGCTGGCACCTTTAAGCTTATTGCGGCAAATCACCGCAATGCAACTTTTGCGATAGGTTGAATTTGCGATAGGTTGAAAAAGAACGACAAGGTATCTCATCATTCCATGTTTAGTTGAAAAGATTGCGGCGGATGAATGTAGCGGTAAACTGATGCCGCCGTTGCACGGTGAGGCCGCTTCCAGCGGTGATCCGACACTTCGGCGAAGGGTACCGAAGGTACCCCGGTGTTGTCAGGCTGGCAGCCTAAACGGTCGCGAGCTAAAGCTACCTCCCACAGGTTAACTGTCAGACTGTCAAAAATAATTCCATACCGAATGACGAAGAGCCATAGATTTACTCGCTGAAGCCATGTGCGCGCTGGCGGAGGTATATAAACGATGTCGTATGAAATCATGCTAAAGCGTATATATGCGCCGATAGAGGATCACGACGGCACTCGGGTGTTGGTTGATCGATTATGTCCTAGCGGGCTGTCTCCCAGTTTCCTGGCACTGAATGAGTGGTACCCGGAGATAGCGCCTGCGTCTCAATTATGCCGTCAGTATCGACAGCAAAAAATCAGTCAATCACTCTTTCTTGAGCGATACAGGCGTGAGCTGAAGGCATGTCCTGATAAGCTACTGCCTTTAATGAGATTCGCACGAGCGGGGCGAGTTACCCTACTAACCGCCGCTCGTGAAATTGAAGATTCCCACCTTCCAGTAATCAAAGAGCTGGTGCTATCAGCGCTCGAAGAGGAAGACGCCAGTGATCGTGAATTTTGCTCATCGCCCTGCCTGGCGCACACATTACCCACTTCTCAACGTTAGACCGTTTGCTTAACGCGTCATCATTTGGCTGACGATGACTGGATTGGTGCCCCGGTAGGCCAGTGCGCCTAACGTTCATGGCTTAATAAGCCCAGATAACAGCAAACAAAATACCCCACCCCAGAGCACTGGCAGCCATAATGGTGTAAGTGGCTGAAATAGTAGCAACATCAAACTTTTGATGGGTGCAGAGTGCTTGTAAGCCGTGGTAAATCAAGCTGCAAGAGATGCCCAGCCCGCTAAGTATAACCACTACGTTGAAAAGTAAGCTGGGTACCAATAGTGCCAATGAAGCGACGAATAATGGTAGTGGTGCAAGTGTGGCAAGTAAATAGGCATCTTGATAGCTGATAGATAGCTCATCAGTTCCATTGACTACAGCGTAGATTACCCAGCCGATAACGAAAAAACTCAATATCTCTGCAAGGAAAATAATTGTCGTGATAAAACGCCACTCTCGGTCAGCAAAGCCCGCCATAAATGCATCGCCGTAATGGGTGCCCGCATAATAGAGCATTACTGGCGGCAAGAGCGACATGGGTAACACCACCAGCCACGCTAGTAAAGGAATGGAGGGGGAAGATGCCTGTAACTCTTTCCAGCCTTCACGATGGTTGAATGGTAATTTGAGAAAAGTGAGTGCTCTCATTTCAGATCCCCCCTGCAGGTGTAATCTCAATGGTTATTTGTATCATGGTGTGATATTGTATTTTTTTAAAGCGCTCTAAATTGGCGAGTCAGCAATAGCCGAGTATGTGGTAAAGAGAATTGGAAAAATGAATAACCCTCAGACACTTGATAAAAGCGACTTTGAGCGGCTGTCGCAATTTCGTTACCGGTTGCGTTGCTTTCTTCGCCATAGTGAAGATATCTGTCGCCGCTATGGGCTGACGCCCTTGCAGTATCAACTATTGCTACATCTTCGTGGTTTCCATGGAAGAGACTGGGCGACGGTGGGGGAGCTAGCGGAACGGCTTCAATCAAAACATCATGGGGTGGTGGCGCTAGTTGATCGCTGTGAGCAGCTATCATTGGTTGTGCGGCGGCAAGGGCGCGAGGATCGCCGCCAAATAGAAGTGCATTTATTGGAAGAGGGCGTGAATCGGGTAACGCAAATCGCTGAAGCTCATCAACCTGAGTTGCGTCATTTGCAGGAAGAGACGCCATTTCCGGGTTGGCATAAGTCCACTTAATGCAGAGCTTAAGAAGTTGGATATAGCCAATATACATCGAATGTCCTCATTAATAATGCTTGGTTCGATTGCTGTGTTTAGCTCTTAAGTGTGGTGTGTGGCATTTAGTTGCTGTACTTCTATACTGTGAACTTCAATTTATCGTTAAGGTATTGCACTATGACAAAGCATGATTTGCCTTCTGGAGCCGGAGATGTCGCAAACCAGTATCCTGAGATATGGGAAGCTTATGCCGCTTTGGGCAAAGCCTGTGCTGAAGCTGGGCCGCTTGATGAACGTAGCCGACGCTTGATAAAACTCTCGCTGGCCATAGGGGCACGCTCCGAAGGGGCCGTTCACTCCCATGTGCGTCGTGCCTTGGAGGAAGGCGTGAGTGCCGAGGAACTGAAACAAGTAGCCATGTTAGCGATTCCTACCACCGGATTTCCGACTGCTGTGGCGGCCTTAACCTGGATTGAGGACATCACGGATCCTGATTAAGAGCGATCTGGGGGCGCTCTTTTTACTCTAGAGGCACTGTCCGTCCAATCGACGCGAACAGTGCCGTGATGCTACAGATGTTCCGACCGTTTAGCGCTTAGCACTCTGCAGTGCCTGTTCTTCGATGTCTCTATCGACTGAAGAGACGTAGTACTCGTCATCAAAAGCGCCTTCTGGCTCTTTGAGCCACACTAGGCAGATAACCCAACTGATGAAGGCGCCGGTCGCGATGATGTAGAAGAACTGCGACGGTGTGACAAACGTAAAGATGGTTAGGTAAACCACCGCGCCAACATTACCGTAGGCGCCGGCCATGCCCGAGATTTGCCCAGTGATGCGGCGCTTGATGGAGGGAATGATACCGAAGGTTGCCCCCTCGGCCCCTTGTACGAAAATCGAGGTGCCGATGGTCACCGCAATGGCCAGGATCAGTGGCCAACTCGAATTGAGCATGGCCATCAGCAAGAACCCAACGCTAATGCCAAACATGTAGCACAGCATCACAAAGCGCCGGTTACCCATGCGGTCGGAAACCATGCCGCCCATGGGGCGCGCCACCAGATTGACGAACGCGAATGATGCAGCGATCAGGCCGGCCGTAGCGGCATTCAGGCCCCAGGTCTCCTCAAAGAACATGGGCAGCATCGATACCACTGCTAGTTCAGCGCCGAAGTTGGCAAAATAGGTGCTGTTAAGCGCCGCCACGCTGTTGAACGAGTACTTATCATCCTCCGGTACACCCTTACGCAGGATCGGTAGATTGACTCGCAGGATCTGGACAATTTGATAGATGACGATCGTGATAATGGCTAGATAAGCGATGGTCGCACCAGTAACTGATAAATAGCCCATATACTGGATACGCCAGACCAGAATGGCGAGTACGCCGACCAGTGGGATGGTCCAGATGATCAGCTTGATCATATCGCCCCAGGAGCTCACTTCCATGGCAGCGGATTTGCGTGGCTTACGGTGAGCCTGGGCATCCGGGCCATCGGTAATCGCGAACCAGTAGTAAACACCGTAAGCGGCCATAACAATAGCGCTTTGGGCGATTGCCCAGCGCCAGCCATCGGGGCCGCCGTACATGCTCAGGGCGATGGTTGGCAGCGACATGGCGGCTACGGCGGAGCCGAAGTTACCCCAACCAGCGTAGAAGCCTTC
Organism: Halomonas sp. ATBC28; assembly: GCF_005937175.1. Lineage (NCBI taxonomy): Bacteria > Pseudomonadati > Pseudomonadota > Gammaproteobacteria > Oceanospirillales > Halomonadaceae > Halomonas > Halomonas sp. ATBC28. Next base: position 11,396 of record NZ_VCQL01000016.1, read on the forward strand.
GGCGAAGCCGATGTCCTTAGGCTTGAACCACAGCGCCGTCATGTGGATACCGACCACGAAGCTGGCGCCAATCGAGCTCAGTACCAGGCGCGCCACCAGCAGCTGCGTCATGCTGTTACCGAAAGCAAACGCCAACGCCGGTAGCGCCATAGTGACCATGAGCACCGAGAACACCCGTCGCGGGCCGAATCGATCCAGCGCCATGCCGACTATGATGCGGGCGGGAATGGTCAAGGCGACGTTGCAGATGGCGAATAGTTTGAGATCATCCGTGGTCAGCCAGTCGACGCTCTTGAGCATGCTCGACGCGAGCGGCGCCATGTTGAACCACACGTAAAAGGTAATAAAGAAGGCAATCCAGGTCAGGTGCAAGGCCCGAATTTCGGGGCTGCGAAACTTGAATACAGCGGAAACTTTCATGGTCGTATCGTCCTGTGTCCCAAAGGTGGTTTGTACCAAAAGGAGGGGTAAGGGCTGCTCAAGGGCTGGGTAGGATCAACAAGGGACACTCGGCGCGCCGGGCCAGGAACGAGCTGACGCTGCCGAAAGTCATGTAGTCGAGTTCATCAACAAAATAAGTCAACGATTTGGCGATGATGCCGCCGTCCGGCTGATGGCTATGGCGGGCAATGACCAGTAGGTCTGGCGAGAGTTTGCGAGTGGCCTGCAGCAACATCTTGCGCGCATCCCCTTCGGCTAGAAGCTGCTCGGCTTGGAAGCCCTCGCCGATGGCGAATGCCACACCCTCTTGAAGGTGCCGTTTAACCTCATCGTGCTCCTGCTGAAAAAGCGCCTCGTTGTTATCGGTAGCGTCGAGTGGATTCTCCACCACGCCGACCAGTACCAGCAGAGGTTGGTTGCAGCGGAACATGTTGACGACCTGAGCGAGAGCCAACTTGGCGTTTCGCGAACCGTCATAGGCGATCATGATTTTCATGGTGTCCTCCCGCATTGGGGTAGGGGGTGAAGACCCGGAGCTTGGCTCCGGGCGTAAACAAGCAAGCCCTGTTTAGGGGTTCTTAACGTAGGCACCTTTGCGTAGGTAGAACCACCAGTTGATGACCAGGCAGATGGCGTAGAAGACCGCAAAGCCGTACATGGCAAGTTCCGGTGTGCCGGCCTGGATTTGCTCGCCCATTACCCGCGGGGCGATGAAGGCGCCATAGGCAGCGACGGCTGAGGTCCAGCCAAGTACCGGGCCTTTCTGCTGCTGGTCGAAAATAACCCCGATGCTGCGGAAGGTAGAGCCGTTGCCGATACCACTGGCGGCGAATAACACAATGAATAGCAGCAGGAATAGCCAGAAGAATTGATTAGGGTCGGTGGCGTTATAGGCCTGCATCATCACGTAGCCGGTGGCGATAGAGGCGACCACCATGATTGCAGAGATTATTTGGGTGACGATGGAGCCACCCACTTTGTCGGAGATCCATCCGCCCAGCGGACGGATCAGGGCGCCCACGAAGGGGCCTATCCAGGCCCAGGTTAGAGCGCTGGGCGCCTCTGGGTTGGCCACGCGAATCAGCGTGCCATCGGCAGTGGCTTCCATCATGTTGCCGAAGATGACGTTGATGGAGAGCGGCAGGGCTGCAGAGAAGCCGATAAAAGAACCGAAGGTCAGAATGTAGAGGATGGTCATTGACCAAGTGTGCTTATTGGAAAATATTGCGAACTGCTTCTGGATATTGGGCTTGATGTCGCCAGGAATCAGGCGCAAGAACAACAGAGTCAGAACAATGGTTAGCGGTAGGGCAACCCACATATTAAGCCAGCTGAGAGCCAGCATGCCGACGATGGCAGTTACCATGCCGACGCCGTAGAGGCCCAATATTTTGCTGAAAGCCGCCAGCGGCGAACCAGGGTTGGGCGTAATAGTGCGAAGATTGTTCATACCGAACCAACCGGCGAACGCTAATGGAACCAGGAATACAAGCCAGATAAAGCCAGCATTCTGGATCCAGGTATCGGTACCTGCTTCGATCCTGCCGATCAACGTACCGCTAGCGCTTTGCAATTCCATCGGCGAACCGGCTATAGCGCCGAAAATGCCGACGGTCATTACCAGCGGGATGACAATTTGCATGGTCGTGACGCCGAAATTACCAAGGCCTGCATTCATTCCCAGGGCGTAACCTTGCTGCTTGCTGGGATAAAAAGTGGAAATGTTGCTCATTGAACAAGCGAAGTTACCCCCTCCGATACCGGAAAGTAGCGCCAAAGCCTGGAATACCCAGAACGGCGTGCCTGGGTTCATCAAGGCGATACCAGTGCCGGCTGCGGGGATCATCAATAGCGCGGTGGTCAGGAAGATGCTGTTCCTCCCGCCAGCGATGCGGATCATGAACGATGCTGGGATGCGCAGGGTGGCACCTGCTAGACCGGCAAGCGCCGTCAGTGAAAATAGCTGGTTAACCGTGAACGAAAAACCCAGGTTCTGCATCTGGGTGGTAATCATTCCCCACATCATCCAGACAGCGAATCCCATCAGCAGACTGGGAATGGATATCCATAGATTGCGGTTGGCAATGTGCTTGCCTTCCTGTTCCCAGAATTGGGCGTCTTCGACATTCCATTTCTCAATGTCGGCATTTCTCTTGCTCATGGCGATTTCCCCTTGGCATCAAACCTATCTGCATCTAGCAGTTAGAAAGCAAGATACGCTGGAGGAAGAAATTGGGGAATAGGTGGAAATAGCATGAAAAACAGCGACATACCTCTTGAGAGGTAGTCGCTGAAAAGCCTGGATTCATTGATTTTTAACAGAAAAAATCGAGAGGAGGTAAAGGCGGATCAGAGCAAAAGTATTCTGGGAGTCTTTAGAGGTAACCACACAGAATCGATTAGTGATCGATACCTTCCTGGACTGCCCAGACGGCAGCTTCGACACGTGAGCGTAAGTTGAGCTTTTTGAGCAGATGCTTGACGTGAACCTTGACCGTGCCTTCGGTAATATCCAGCTTGCGTGCGATAAGCTTGTTGGAGAGTCCGCCAGCAAGCTGTTGCAGAATTTCGCGTTCACGCTGCGTTAGGCTATGAATATCCGGGGTGGTGGGGGCATTGCGCTGATTACGCAGGGCTTCAGCGAGTAGGGCGGTCAGGCTTTCGCTGATGACCATGCGCCCCAAAGCAGCCTGACGCAGTTGGCGAACCATGTCTTCAGGCTCCATATCCTTTAACAGGTAACCGTCAGCACCGTTGCGCAGTGCGGCGACAACATCATCCTCATGGTCGGAAACAGTGAACATCACCACACGGCCGCTATAGTTGGCTTCCCGTAGGCGGCGCAAGGCTTCTAAGCCATTGACGCCCGGCATGTTTAAATCAAGTAAAACCAGGTCAGGCTCAAGTTTGAGGGCCAGTGCAATACCTTCTTCCGGGTTGCCCGTCTCGCCAACCAATTCAAGGTCGTCTTCTAATTCAAGCAGCTGTATCACGCCACGCCGTAGTAGCGGGTGGTCGTCAATAATCATCAGACTGGCGGGTGTATCGTTGGCAGTGGTCAGCGTCATTAAGAAGTCCCTGTACCTAAGTGAGAGTCGGAGGCAGCCGTAACAGGTTGCTGCTGAATTAAGCGAGCGGTCAACGGAGTGAAGAGTATCTCAATACCAGTACCTCCTGCGGGACGATTGGCGATGCTCAGCTCCCCGTTCAGGGTAGTGGCACGGTCGCGAATGATCACCAAACCGTAGTGCATAGGTGGCGAGCTATCGTCTTCCAGGCCTATGCCGTCATCCTCAATACGCACTAGCAGGCGAGCATCGGCGAAACGCACAGTGACCCCAGCCCAGTGGGCTTTGGCATGCTTGTGGGTATTGGCCAACGCCTCGCGAATGATCTGCAGCACGTGAATTTCTTCATTGGGGTTAAGTAGGTAAGGCGGCACATCGTAGTCAAGCTCGACCGTTACCCCCATGCGCTGGCTAAACTCATCGACGGTCTGGCGTAAGGCAAATTGCAGCCCTGGCCCCTCTAGTTTGAGTCGGAAGGTGGTGAGTAGCTCACGCAGTTGACGATAGGCGCTGTTTAAGCCGGTACGCAGCTCGTCGAATACCGCAGACTGTACTTCTCGGGTAGCTTCTTTCTGCTGCATGCGTTCGAGTCGGGCGACCTGCATCTTGAGATAAGAGAGCGATTGCGCTAGAGAGTCGTGAAGTTCCCGCGCAATGATGGTTCGCTCGTTGATCAGCGTAACGTGTTGCTGCTCCTCGATACGCCGCTGCAGATACACCGCCGTGGCGAGCTGGTCGGCTAACATGGTGAGCAGCCGACGGGTGCTATCGTTGAGCCGCTCCTGGGGATACCACACCTCCAGGGTGCCTAGCAGCGTATCGCCTACGCTAATAGGCAGTAGCAAGCACTGTGACTGGTTATTGGCCACCATCTCCAAGGGGCGAGGATCGATCAGGCAGGCGTGGCAATCCTGGTCACGGCAATACTCTGGTCGGGTACGCGAGTGGGTTTCTAAAACCGGCATTTCCCGTTGGTCGAAAGGGTCGTTTAGGGAAAGCCGTATTGGCCCGATATCCAGCAGCTTTTCCAGTTCGCGTAACATGGGCGCTGCGCTAGAACAGAGGTCGTTACCGCCTCCATACAGCGAGCGGCTGGCATCGTGCATTACCTGCAGCGCCTGATTGCTGCGCTCAAGCTCCTGCTTCTTGCGCGACACCTTGTCTTCCAATGCGGCGTAGCTTGTTGCCAGTTCGGCAGACATCTTGTTAAAGGTATGGCCCAACAAAGCCAACTCGTCGCTGCCGCGGAGTTCGGAGCGTGGCTTGAAGTTACGCTGTGCCGCCTCGCGGGCCAGAACCATCAGTTGACGCAAAGGAACTACCAGATTGAAGCGAACATCGTAGAGGGCGATCGAGACCACTATAGCGATCAGTACCAGAAAGAGCACTTGCATCATCCCCAGCAGCCGCACCTTGGCCTCAGTGCTCTCTTCCAAATAGGTCACCAGCACTTCAATGTCATTGACCATCGCCACGATCATCATTTCTAGCGTATCGAGGTCAAGCGCAGTGGCTGGGGACGGTGCCTCTAGTGCCGGACGAAGCGTGTGCTGCCAGTAGATCTGAAGTTTTTCCAGTTGACGGCGGCGCTCGTGACGATCATCGATGGGGATCGTTTGTTGAAGCGTTCTGCCATACAAACGTTGATCGAAGCTCGAAATCAGTCCTTCGAGCTGTTCTGCGCTTGTCTCCTCTGGAGCATACTCCAGGCGTTGCAATGCTCCCATGATTTGATAGGCATTCATGCGTAGTGAGCCAGCGACATTAATCGCGGCAGCATCGCCACGGCTGCTGTTAGACATTGCCATGGTCAGGGTGATGCTGATGAGTGCCATCCCGCTAATGGCAAGTAAGGACGCAATGATGCGAGCAACCAGGGAGCGCTGAAGTAATTTCATGGCATTTCCGATAGCGCGGAAGAGGTAAGGGAGTGTGGCACTGTCTGCATTTCGATACGAGGGCTATTCCTTTGGGGTTAGCCGGTCTACCTCCGATGCCTTTTGACCTACGCCCAGTATTTACAGACAATTCTTACATGTCTTCCGATGTCTTTATACCCTCGCTGGGAAACGCCATGCCATCATCTGTGCCGCCTCCCACGTTGGAGACATCAAAACAGCCAGTAAATGGTTATCAGTTGCTGGTAGCCATGCTGCTGATGCCGCTGGCAAGCGCTTTAGCGGTGGCTGGCTGGACACTTTATGCCCTGCTCGCAAAACAACCCCTCTATGTGCTGGTACCGTTGAGTAGCGGTGTGCTGTTGGCTTGGCCGGCTTGGTATATCGCCAGGCGGGGAGACACCTGCCGCTTGATGCAATGGCTATTACTGGGGCTAGCGTTGGCGCTGGGCGGGTTTGGGATGGCTAGCCGACCGTGGGAGTTTTTGTTAGTGGGGGCTGGGCTTGGACTGGGAGGTGCGGTGATTACGACGGGCATCGTCCACGCTAAAGGCTGGATGCCTGGTCGTTGGGTGAGTCTTTGTGTCGCCCTTTTTCTGGCTTTAGCGGCGGGGGTAGGGTTTTCCTTGCGGATGGCACCTCTGGTAGTCCAAGCCTATGGTTGGCGCGCGGCGCCACTTAGCCTGTTGATCCCTCTGTTTATGGTAATGCTGCTGCTGTGGCTTTTCGTAGAGTCACCCGAGTAACGCCGCCTATGAGTCTCACCTGTTCATTCTTACCTACTCTCTCACCTTCTGATTCTAAACCACTAGCGATAAGGCCTATTTTATGACCACAGTTTTGATGACCATAGCCACGTTTGCCGATTTACTGCAGGAAGCGCGTAAACAACCTAAGCCTCAGCGCCTGCTGTTTGTGTTCGTTCGCGCAGAGCTGCCCGACTTCCCTGATGCTGACCAGCGTCGTCGCTTCGAACAGGGTGAAGGGGGTGTGTTGGTGCCTGTGGTATGCGTAGATAAGTCGACGGAGGAATTGACCAGCATGGCGGCGTTGGTCGAGGAGTCTCGCCGTACCGAGATCGAATGGGATCTAGTTTTCACAGCTGCCATGGACGACCCAAAAGATGACGCTGAGGTTGAACGGCAGCTCCAGCGTATGATGGAGTCGCTGCAAATGGGTAATATCACCGCCTATCTTGCCTTCGACCATCACGGCAATGCGGTTAACGTCGGCTAGGGACGGTTACCATGGAGCACTATTTCCTCATCAAGCACCTGCACATGACGGCCGCTGCGCTGAGCATCACGCTCTTCGTAGTGCGCGCCTGGTGGTCGGTGCAGGAAAGCCCGCGGCTCAACGCCCGTTGGGTCAAGGTATTGCCTCATCTTATTGATACGGCTCTGTTGGGGCTGGGGGTGACTTTGATGGTATTGCTTTCCGTATGGCCCTGGCAGCTTCCTTGGCTTGGCGCCAAGCTACTGGCGCTGCTGGCCTATATCGGTATTGGCACCATTGCGATTAAGCGCGGTGCAACGCCAAGGGCACGTGCTGTTGCTGCGTTAGTGGCGGTTGCCATATTCGCCTACATGGTGGGGGCTGCCATACATCACAGCCCGCTTTCCTGGCTAGCCTGAATTGCGGCTACTTTCTGCCTCACTCCTCACTTTTATTGCGCCATTGAGTGGGCGGCATGGCCGCTCCCTCCGTGGCGCCCGAGCCGGGCGAGCAATTCCAGGTCGATATCGTCATAGGTGATTATCTCGCCACCATGAACTGCTGCGAACTGCGCGGCACGCTCATGGCTGGAGAACGGTGCAAGGGTGTGGCCCATGCTGCCGCGCCGATCATGGCCGACCACATACCAAGCGTCTGCTGCAGGGATAAAGGCATCGTCTTTAGGTGCTTCCCAGGGTGTTACGCCGACATCATGTACATAGGCATGGCGCAGCTGGGTCTGATTTTCGGGCTGCTGGAGGAAAACGAACATCTCCAGCGTAGAGCAGAACTTACGCGCGTCACTGTGGCTTTGCATAAATGCCTGACCTTTGGGGCCTTCGAATTCGGTGATAAACATACCGCATACATGGCAGATGTCATCGCCGCTAATAGGCTGAGGCGGCATCCTTTCGGCGCTGTCAGTGGCATTGTTGCAACCGGCCATGAGCAAAATAATAAGGGCCAGAATGGGCAGCAGGGCGGGCATGGTCAATCCTCGTTAATAAAATGATGTTAAGAGATGATGTTAAGCGGTATGACGGTGGAAGCGACGGGCGGCCAATAGCAGGGGCACCACGACCCAAACCAGCATTGCCAAGGGCGGCCAGGCAGAGTGGAGCGCGCCTTGCTGCGCGATAGCCGCGATACCGCTTTCTAGCTGTGTGGTGTCGAACCCCGACAGATTGATCAAGCGAAAACTGTCGGTGGGATTGAGCAGCATCAGGTAGGGGAGCCAGTCGCCCCCCTGCTTGACGCCAACCAGTAGGGCCAGCAGTACTAGATCGAATACCAGCACGAACAGAAACCACACTCCCAGTGCCAACCCGGCGGCCCGTGCCTTTTCGGTGACCGTTACGCTGATCAGGTAGGCAAAGGCCAAAAACACCCAGCCCAAGAGCACACTGCTGGCGATCAATCGTGCTAGGCCGACGGTTAGTTGGATAAGCGGTACGCCTTCAGCGCCCAACGCAATAACCATACCCGCGATACCAAAACCGAGTAGCGTGGCGACAGCCAGAATCATCCCATGGCCGAAGAACTTACCAAACAGCAACGCCGAACGACTTATAGGGTAGGTGAGTAGCAGTAGTAGCGTGCCGGCCTCCTGCTCACCGACAACGGCGTCGTAGGCTAGCATCAGCGCGATTAAGGGGATCAGAAAAACGGCCAGAGTTGATAAACTGACCAGGGTGGTGGCCAGTGAAGTAAAACCAAGACCGCCGCTCGCAGCGGCACCAAAGTAGGCAATACCCATTGCCAGAACGGCAAGGATCACGGTGATCGCCAGTACCCAGCGATTACGCAGGCCATCCTGGAACTCTTTGGCGGCGACGATGAACATGGCCTTCATGCGCTGGCTCCTAGCGTCAGTGAGGCGGGGCGAGTAGAAAAATGCGTGTAGAGATGCTCAAGGGTGGGTGGTGATAACTCGATGTCGTCGATATTCGGCATGGTGGTTAATTGACGTAGTACCTGCATTTTATTTTCCGCGGGCACGTTGACCTCCACACAGCGCTCATTGATTGGGATAGGCTCAAGGGACATGGCTTTCCAGAGCTGAGACTGCATGGCCAGCAATGTGCCGTGGATACGAAACGTCAGCGGTAGCTGTGCTTCTTCGCGCAGTTGTTCAAGGCTGCCCAGGGCCAGGCGTCGCCCTTTGCCCAGGATCAAGGCGCGGTCGATATAGGGTTCGATGCCCGGCAGTACATGGGAAGAGAGCAGCACGGTACAGCCGTTGTCGCGTAGGGCTTTTACGGCCTGATAAAAATCGCGGGTGGCCGCGGGGTCAAGGCCGGTGGTGGGTTCATCCAGCAACAATAGCCGGGGAGACCCTAGTAAAGCCTGGGCCAGGCCAAGGCGCTGGCGCATGCCCTTGGAGTAAGTTTTAACGCGACGGTCGGCGGCTTCGACCAGGCCCACACGCTCAAGCAGAACCGTTACCTGATGGCGGTCAGCGCGCTTTAAACGAGCGAAATAGGTGAGCACTTCACGCCCGGTGAGCTGTTCGTAGAAGGTGACGTTTTCAGGTAGATAGCCCAACTGACGCCGTAGGCGTTCGGCATGTGGCCCGTCAGGAGCGCCACCGAGGACGTCAACGTGGCCCGAGCTGGGCGCAATTAAGCCCAGTATGAGTTTCATGATGGTCGTCTTGCCCGCGCCATTATGTCCCAGCAGGGCGAGCATCTCGCCTTCTTTGATGGTGAGATCCATTTCAGCTAGTCGCACCAGCGCCCCGTGACGCTTGGTAACTCGCTGTAGTTCTATTACTGGGTTCATGGAGCATTTCCTTCTCGGCCGGGCTCGCTCATCAAGGGCGCGCTGTCTCTGACCCCCGGGGGACGAAACACCGGGAACTGACGTTGCACCCAGCGCAGTGCCAACACCGCAGGGCTTTGCATCAACAGGCGCGCGGAGGGGTGGCGCCAGAGAAGATGATCCATGGCGTCATTGGGCTCATGAGCGGTGTCGCCGACACCGTTATCGTCAAGATCCCAACCCAGGTAGTCGCTCCAGTAATTGCCCGACCAATCCTGCTCACGGGTGGCGACATACATGACTTGCTGCTTATTAGCGATGAAGGCGTTGCCCGCCATTTGGTTATCCTCTGAACCGGCGGTGAGATGGATGCCAATGTCGCTGGCTGCGAAACGATTATTCTCGATACGATTGAACTGCGAGTTGTAAACGAACAGTGCCTTGCCGTCGCCGCCCGCTAGACGCCCCTCGCCATCTGCCCCCAGGGGCTGGGTGACGCCTTCGACACGGTTGCCGCTCAATAGGGAGTCGGTGATGTTGTTCATCAAAATGCCGTAGTTGTCGTCTGCTTCCGAACGGTTATCAACGACTTCCAGGCGTTTGGATTGCATCAGGGCGTAGCCGGTTCGGGTTCGTTGGGTCAGGTTGCCTTCAAGACGATTGTCGAAGGAGTACATGTAGTGCACGCCATAGCGCAGGTCATGCAGGGTGTTGTCGCGCAGCACGTTGTGGCGGCTGCTGTCGAGATAGATGCCGTCGCGAGTCTGCGCAACATCGTTGGATTCAATAATTGAGTCACTAACGTTATAGAGGTGAATGCCGTTGCCGCGATCCTGAGAGCGCAGTCGGGTATCGCCACGAATGGTATTGCCTATCACACTGACGTTATTGACAGCATCGAGCCAGATGCCGAAGCCAGGCCCGCTTAGCTGGTTATTGCGGATGCTGCTGCCGTGAGCGGCGGGCTCGACAAAAATAGCGGCCTCCAGTGCTGTCAGGTTATCTCCCCAGTCTTCAATGCGGACACCTTCAAATATAATGTCGGGAGCTGCCAGCACCACCGCATGGCCGTGGCCTCCTGCATCGAGGATGGCTTGCAACTCGCCCCTAATATGCAGCGTGCGGTCAATAACCACACGCCCGGGGTAGCGTCCTGCAGGCAGCAGCAATTGATCGCCGTCGGTCGCCTGTTCGATCAACGGCTGTAACGGCTCACCAGGCGTGGCGAGCCAGTCGGCGGCATAAACCCCGCTAGGCAGCCAAAAAAGCCATAGCAGCGCCAGTAGGCAACCTAAATAGCCAGGGTGTCGTTTCATGGTGTTCTCCCGCAGCGGGCCGAAGGAATCGGCCCGCGTGTTGTCGTCAGGCGGGTTCGACTAGCATGCGACCAGTCATTTCCATATGCATCGCGTGGCAGAACCAGTTGCAGTAGTACCAGTGCACCCCGGCTTTGTCGGCGGTGAAGGTGACACTAGCGGTCTGCTGGGGGCTGATCTCCATCTGCACACCGTGGTTGACCATGCAGAAGCCGTGGGTCAGATCCTCGACCTGGTCAAGGTTGGTGATGACCACGGTCACCTCATCGCCCTGTTTGACCTTGAATTCGGTCAGGCCAAATTGCGGTGCGATGGAAGTCATGTACACGCGTACTTTATTGCCCTCGCGGATTACCTTGCTTTCGCCTTCTAGGTTGACGCCGTCTGCCTCGGCCATGGCCACGGTCTCGGCGAAGAAGGGGTCGTCTCGTGTCCATACTCGGCTTGGGTTGATCTGGTCGGCGCGTACCAGAATACAGTCGTGGGGCTCGGCATAAGTGGGGCCGTCATGCACCAGTTTCATTTCTTCCCCGGAGATGTCGATCAACTGATCGTTCTCGGGATGCAGAGGGCCTACCGGCAGGAAACGGTCTTTGGAAAACTTCGACAGCACTACCAGCCACTTGCCGTCGGCATCGCGGGATTCGGTGAGACTGGCGTGGTTATGCCCAGGCTGGTAGTGGACATCGAGCTTCTGACGCAGGTAGTTGACGTCTTCGCCATTGTAGTGGCGAATGGCATCCTCAATATTCCACTTGGCTACCTGGCTATCGATGAACAGCGTGGTATAGGCGTTGCCCCGGCCATCGTAGGTGGTGTGAAGCGGGCCCAAGCCCAGTTCAGGTTCACCCACGATGGTATCGCGCGGTTCGATACTGTCGTCGAACAGCTCAGGCAACTTGTCGATGGCGATGATTGAGCAAGTTGGGGATAGCTTGCCGTTGGCGATGAAATATTTGCCATCCGGTGAGGTATTCACACCGTGGGGGTTCTTGGGGATAGGTATGTAACGTGTCAGTTGCGAGCCCTTGCGCCCATCCAGTACCGGCACGCTTGATTCACCCAGTGTCTTGTAGTTCCCGGCCGCCACGGCGGCTTCAATCGCTTCAACGTCGAATACCACGACCCAGTCGCGCTCGTTGCGCATGGTCTCGGTCAGGGTCATGCCTTTTTCCGAGTTGTAGCAGGTAGAGGCGACGAAACGACCGGTGTAGTCGGCATCGGTGTTATCGAGGTTGCCATCGACGATCACCTGCCAGGCCACGTCCATGCTTTCGGCATCGAGAGCGTTGAACATAGTGAAGTAGTTGTCGGGGTTCTCCAGGTCGCGGCCGTCATTGATCTGGGGGATCGGCAGTTCGGCATTGGCGAAGACGTACTTGGTGTAAGGCACCTTCTGCAGGCGCAAACCGTGAATCGCCTGGACGTTGGGGATGGTGGTGACCTTGTCCGTCTTCATGATATCGAGACGAATGCGCGCAACGCGGGTGTTAGCCTTGTCGTTGATAAATAGGTACTTGCCGTCGTAGCTGCCGTCGGTCATGGAAATATGGGGGTGGTGGCAGTCACCGTTGAGAAAATGGCTCGACTCGCCGAGTATCCGCTTCGACTCGTTGCTGATCCCCCAGCCAGAGGCGCTATCCACGTTGAACACTGGAATCCGCATCAGTTCGCGCATTGAAGGTACACCGAGCACCCGAACCTCGCCCGAGTGGCCGCCGCTCCAGAAACCGTAGTAATCGTCGAGCTCGCCCGGTGCAACTTCAACACCGTTGCCGCCAGCCGCCTGTACCTGTCGGCTATTGAGCAGTGCGCCTGCGCCGAAACCACCGGCCAGGCCCGCTCCGGCAACGCCGGTGACGGCGGTATTGCGCAAGAAATGGCGACGGCCGATATCCTGAATATGGTCTTTTTTATCGCTCATGCTTGATTCCCCTGAGATCAGTCTTGCTGGTGAAGAGGGATGCGTTGCCATGCGGCCTGTTTGCCGCTGGCGTCGGTATCCCGTTGGGTCTCAACGCTATTACCGCGCGATGACATATTGGCCGCCTTTTCATAGCGCTTGCGGCGCTTGACCATGGGCGGGCAACGCTGGTCGTCGTGGTAGGTCACTTGGCAGTCGAGACAGTAGTGGCACTCATTGGCATTGATGCGGCCGTCCGGGTGTATAGCGGCCACTTCGCATTCATTGGCACAGATTTGGCACGGGGTACCGCAGCTACCGCGGTGGCGCTTGAGCCAATCGAACAGGCGTAAACGCGAAGGAATAGCCAACCCGGCACCCAACGGACATAGATAGCGGCAGTAGAATTTGTGGTTGAAGGCAGAAATCGCCACCAGTCCCAGAGCATAAATAACGAAGGCCCAGTCACGTTGGAAACGCAGGGTGATTGCGGTCTTGAACGGCTCCACTTCGGCGTAGCGTTCCGCGGTGCCGAGCGAATGTAGCGAGACTGCGAACAAGGCCAGCAGAATGATGTATTTAATCGCCCAAAGGCGCTCATGGAGCCCGAAGGGCACCTCTATCTGCTTAACGTTTAGTTTGCGAGCGACCTGGTTGACCAGGTCTTGTAAAGCGCCGAATGGGCATAGCCAGCCGCAGAAAACTCCGCGGCCCCACAGCAGCAGGCTCACCGCCACGAACGACCAGAGAATAAATAGCATTGGGTCGATCAAAAATGAGGACCAGCTAAAACCGCTTATCAGCGAGTTGGTAAAGGTAAGGATATTGACGACTGATAGCTGGGCCAGCGAGTACCAGCCGATAAATACTAAGGTGTATATCTTGAAACCCAGACGCAGTGGGTTCAGTACACGCGGGTGGCGCGCCAGCATATCCTGGAACAGCATGATGCCAGTGAGCACCAATAATCCGGCGGATAGCACAGCGATCTGGAAAGCCTTGTCGCGCCATACTTGTACCCAGATAGGCTCTTCCTCCGGTGGCTCAGGCCGCTCTATATAGGCCTCGGGAACACTGTAATCAGCGCTAAAGCGGCTGAACTCGGTATCCAAGGGGCCAGAGGCGCGGCGAACCAGTAATTCCAGTTGCCAGGGTTGTCCGGGGTCGAAGCCCGCCTCTTCGAGGACGATGAAGATGTCTCGCTCGGCCAGTGAGGGCGCGCCTTCGAGGGCCAGATCACCCAGGCGGATGTGATCGCGATCATGAAAGCTGACCCGAGTGCTGCCCTGTGAAAGCTCGATGCGATCGAAGATGCCGCCGCGCACATACCCTGAGCCCTTGAATGAGTAGTCACCACGCCCCATGACGGCAATAGCGTGCTCGCCATCCTTCAGCTCGACCATTAGTTGGTCATAGCCAGTATCGCCGAGCAGGTTGCGGCCAGCGGTTGGTGGGTTGAGGTAGGTGTAAAACAGCTCGATAAAGGTTTTATCGGCGGGCTGTGGCGAGCGCAGGTAATCTTCGGCGGGCGTACCTACAAAGCTCGCATCGACCTCGCCATGGGTCAGTTGCAAACGGCGAATGGTGCCGTCGCCGGTCAGTTCATCCCAGTTGGCAGGGGCGAAAACGTCTTCTCGAACGCGTGCCGGTGGTGTCTGGGAGGGGTCGGCAATGAGCTGCTGTTCAGCGGCCACTTGCCTGGCGCTGCGCATGATGGTGTCGCTGACGACGATGACGGTCACCGTCGCGCCAGAGATCGCGTCAAGATTGTCGCCGACCCTGAGCCTGTCATTGACGTGGGCCGATTCATGCTCATCGGCGAAGCTATTTAGCTTCGATTCGGGAATGCCCACCAGCATGATCGGCTCTGAATGACTGAGGACGTCGGCCTGTACAATTTGCCCATCCAGACCGATCCCCACCAGTACATTGACCGGTTTGCCCGAGTAGGCGGGGATCGGAGCGACATCCACACTCTCAAAAGCGTAGCCGAGCAACTCATCGTCGCTGGCGAGTACACGGCTTACCGGCCACTGTGAATCCGCGGCTTCAAGACGCTCTGCCGTGGGAAACCCCTCGCGTACCTGCTCCAGTTCGATAGCTTGGGCGGGCAGTGTTATCGCTAGGAGTAACAGTAAGCTAATCCAGATGCCGGTTAGACGGCGCGGGCAAGCCACAGGGGACATCGTGGTTTCCTTTCGGGTCAAGAGCGTTATAGAACCGGTTCTAGCAAGTGGTCGACGGCAGCTTTCACTTCGTCATCGCTCAAGCCCAATTGGCCTCCTTTCGGCGGCATTGCCTGAAAACCGTTAATCGCGTGGTCGTACAGGGTGTCCATGTCTTTTTCTAAGCGTGGCTCCCAGTGTTCGGCATTGCCGCGAATGGGAGCACCTGCGGCGCCCGTCATGTGGCAAGCCATGCAGGCTTGGTTATAGGTGGCTTCGCCATCTGCATGAGCGGTAACCGAAATAGAAGCAACAACGCCTAGCAACAGTATGGACGCGAGGGTTTTCATTGAAGTATTCCTTATGCATCTTTTGAGTTGAAAGTACCAATTCGGCAACGTGGCAAGGTGGTTTATAGAGGTATACGAGTTGCTGGGTACTGATTTCTCAGTACGAGAAAAGGTATGAAGTTCACTTTAAAGAAATAAGGGGGACTAATGTTGATCTGGATCATTTTTAGTCTCGCGTACCCCTACAGAGCATTAGCTTATTACCCCTTAGTGGGTAGGCGATGACGTCAGTCGTTATTGTGATTTAAACTCGAAATTCAGACGCTTGGCTATGCACCACGGCGCTAGGGGTGTGGCGATGTAGAAATGTTTTTTACAGCGTGGATTATTTCAACATGTTCAAGTACTGGCGCAGCACTTCGGCATTGTTACGGCGCTCTTCCTTAGAGGCAAATACCAGAGTAACTCGCTCTTTCCTGGCACGTTGTGCAAGATCACGAAGAGACTCGCGATAAGAGGTTAACTCTTTGAGATAGCGACGGCGGAAGCCACTCCAGCCGAGAGAGCCATTATGAAACGCTTTACGAAGTTCGCTGCTTGGGGCGACCTCCTTGCGCCATTCATCGATTTTGGCTTCCTCCTTGGACACCCCGCGCGGCCAGATACCGTCGACGAGGACACGATAACCATCTTTGCTTTGAGGTGAGTCATAGGCTCGCTTTAATTCAATATCCATCGCTATCTCGCAAGTAAATGAGTTTCCTTTTAAGCCTAGCTAGTGAGTCGGTTCCACTCTACTTGAATCCTAGTAAGCCCAGACAATAGCCATCAGTAAACCCCATGCCAGCACCCCGGCGGCCATAACGGTGTAAGTAGCAGACATCGTTGTTACGTCATTCGCTGAGCGTTTACACAGAGCCTGCAGCCCGTGGTAGACCAAACTGCAAGAGATGCCCAGTGCCACCAGTACTACCAGCGCATTGAACAACAGGCTGGGGATCAGCAAAGCGATCGCTGCGGACCAAAGTGGCAAAGGTGCTAGGGCTGCCAACAGATAAGCGTCGTGGTAGCTAATTGAGAGATCACGATCGCTATTGACCACCGCGTGAATTAGCCAGCCCATTACAAAGAAGGTGAGCAGCTCGGCCAGGAATAGAATGGTCGTGATGAAGCGCCACTGCCGATCGGCGAAGCCTGGAGCGAAGATATCTCCGTAGTGTGTACCGGCATAATAGAGCATCACGGGAGGTAACAACGACATTGGCAGCACGATGCACCAGGCCAGAGTGGCGATTGAAGTATGGCGTTGCTGGAGGTCTTTCCATCCCGCTAAATGGGTAAAGGGCAGTTGAATAATGGTTAGAGGGTTCATTGTCTAGCCTCGCAGTCAGTTGTGATCGTTGTGAGCTCAAAATATCATGTCGTGATATTATATTCAGAATTAAGGCTAGTTTGTATTTTGTCAAGTGTGAAGCTTGATTCCCTCTGTTTTAAGAGTGTGCAACCCATATCAGCATCAGTGGTACATGCCCGTGTGAAATCTGAGAAGTCATAGCATCAGCCTACCTCTAGAACGGCTATGTCCTGGTGAAAATCGCACAGAGTGGTTAGGTACTATTAAGAACCCCAGCCGCGTTCTGGCTCGAATTAATTCGTAATCTTAAATTTACCAAGGGTATCGCTCTTGCCAAAAATTGACCTGTGGCAATGTTGCTAGAGGGATTCTTCTGCTAATCTTAAAAATGTAAATAATATACATCTTAATAAACGTATGCCTTTTGGCTTCCCAGCCGAAGGTCGGATCTGACTAGCAAGGGAGTATGGCTTATGGCTGATGGTCTCACTAAATCAGCGGCCCGCAATATTTTCTACGGTGGTTCGCTGTTCTTCTTCCTGCTCTTTGCCGCGCTAACGGCTCATAGTCATTGGTACATGGTCAATGTCTCCACGGACAGCGAAGGTCTCACGGATTCTGTTAAGCATGGCAAAGAAGTGTGGGAAAAAAACATGTGTATCAACTGCCATAGCATTATGGGAGAGGGTGCTTATTTCGCTCCTGAACTGGGTAACGTCTGGGAACGCTATGGAGGTCATGAAAATCCTGAGGCTGCCAGATCGGGTATTAATGCCTGGATCCGCGCCCAGCCATTGGGGATCGAGGGTCGTCGTCAAATGCCAGCGTATGACTTTAGCGAAGAGGATATGAACTCGCTAATCGACTTCCTCGAATGGACCGATGGCATCGACGATCAGGACTGGCCCCCACATCCCGCTGGCTAAAGCTACCAGCCGAAGGATGAATCAAGGAGAACCGTACAATGAAATATGAAACCCAGAAGGTTGCTTTACCCTTTTTTATGGTGGCCATGGCGCTATTTACGCTACAAATAGTCTTCGGACTACTGGCCGCCATCGTCTATGCTTGGCCCAACTTTATGGCCGAAGTGATGCCCTTTCATATCATGCGTGTCAGCCATACCAATCTGTTGATTGTGTGGCTGCTGATCGGTTTTATGGGCTGCACCTACTATCTGATGCCAGAGGAAGCCGAGCGGGAAATTCATAGTCCCAATCTGGCGTATATCCAGCTGGCGATCTTTGCTTTTGCTGGCGTCGCTGCTCTGGTCGGCTACCAGTTCGGTATCCATGAAGGGCGCGAGTTTCTTGAGCAACCGTTCTGGGTGAAAATACTCATCACCATTTCTTTTCTAATGTTTCTTTTCAATACCAGCATGACGCTGCTCAAGGGCCGCAAGACCGCTATCAATCTGGTGTTAATGCTGGGGCTTTGGCTAGCGGCAGTGTTTTGGTTATTCGCTTTCTACAATCCGACCAATCTAGCGGTAGATAAACTCTACTGGTGGTGGGTGGTGCATCTGTGGGTGGAAGGCGTATGGGAATTGATCATGGCTTCCTTGCTGGGTTACCTGCTGATCAAAATGACCGGCGTGGATCGCGAAGTGATCGAAAAATGGCTCTATATCATTGTTGGGTTGGCACTGTTCTCCGGCCTGCTGGGCACCGGGCACCACTACTACTGGATTGGTGCACCTGGCTACTGGCAGCCCATCGGCAGTATCTTCTCGACGCTTGAAGTGGCGCCTTTCTTCGCCATGGTGGTATTCGCCTTTACCATGTTCTGGAAGGGCAGTCGTAACCACCCTAATAAAGCGGCCATGCTATGGGCCCTAGGCTGCCCAACCATTGCCTTTTTCGGCGCTGGTGTGTGGGGCTTTATGCATACCCTCTCGTTCGTGAATTACTACAGCCATGGTACTCAGGTAACCGCCGCTCATGGCCATCTAGCTTTCTATGGTGCCTATGTGATGCTGATTCTTGGCGTGATTACCTACGCCATGCCGCAGATCCGCCGTGTGCAGCCTTATAACCAAGTGCTGAACATGTGGGGCTTCTGGATCGTCACCAGTGCCATGTGCTTTATGACCTTTACCCTGACCTTCGCCGGGGTCGTGCAGACTCACTTGCAGCGCGTCTTGGGTATGAATTACATGGAAGTACAGGATCAATTAGGCCTGTTCTATCTTATGCGTCTGGGCGCTGGCGTGGCCGTGGCCGTGGGGTCGATCATGTTGCTTTACTCTTTCTTCGGCCCCGCTCGAGAGCAGGTGCCAGCCGGCGGCACACAAATTACAGCTGGGGCAGGCTCGGCCTGAACTTAACGGCCCTGCGGGGCCGTTTTTACTTTCTTTATTTATTTTCCGGCAATGGAGTCTTCCCATGCCTCTTTCTTCTGTCGCTAATCCTATCGATGAGCGTGAAATACCTTTCTACGAGAATGTCGGCAACGAATGCGCTATGTTTGAGCACGCCTTTCGCCAACGTTTGCCGCTGTTACTTAAAGGCCCCACCGGGTGTGGTAAAACACGTTTTGTTAGCCATATGGCCGCTAAGCTGGGCCGCCCACTATTCACTGTTTCATGTCACGACGACCTGACTTCAGCCGACCTTACAGGCCGCTATCTGTTGCAGGGCGGCGAGACCCGCTGGGTCGATGGCCCGCTTACTCGCGCAGTGCGCGAAGGGGGTATCTGCTATCTCGATGAGGTGGTAGAAGCGCGTAAAGATGTCACCGTGGTGCTTCACCCGCTCACCGATGACCGCCGACTACTGCCGTTGGAACGTACCGGGGAACTGCTCGAAGCGCCGGATGACTTCATGCTGGTAGTGTCTTACAACCCTGGTTATCAGCATATTCTCAAATCGCTTAAACCGAGTACCCGCCAGCGCTTCCTGGCCATGTCATTTGATTTTCCACCACCCAAAGTTGAGCGCGATATTGTCGCGCGGGAGAGTGGTTTGCCCGGAGAGCAGTGCGCCGCGCTGGTCAATCTTGCCGCCAGCCTGCGGGCCATGAAGGGGCAGGATTTAGAAGAGGGTGTTTCTACTCGCCTGTTAGTTTACTGCGCTACCCTGATTGCTGCCGGGGTGCCCATTTTGGAAGCTGCCCGGGCTACTTTAGTGGAGCCGCTGAGTGATGACGCAGATGTTCAGGAAGGGCTGATGGAAGCCATTCACGCAACCTTTGGGTGAGGGCAGGGCATGCTTGATTTTCTTGAAGTCGAAGAGTTTGTAGGCCGCCATTGGCACCGATGGGCTTCCAGTGCGGCAAGCTACCCAGACCATCCCGAAGCCGCAGTGCGCCTTGAAACGCTGCGGCCCATGCTCGGCGTCTTTTTCCGCGCCGGAGGCGGCGAGGCGGGTATCGATGTTGCTGCTATTGCGGGGCGTAGTTCGTCGCATCGCTTATCCTTACGTCAAAGGCTTGGGCTTGATGAGGAGGTGCTCGATCAAGCACGCCGTGACGAAGAAAGACTGTTGTTACCGCCACGCATTGCCCTGTTCGCCGAGGCTTCCCTGAACCGGGATCTCTACCTTTGGCTGGTAGCGTACCTGGCGGTGACCCGGCATGTGCACGTCGTCGAAGATCCGCTACAGCAAGACCTTCTCCAGCTGCGTGAAGTAAACCGGGCGACTCGGGCAGTGTTGGCCCACTTCCCTGGGCTCGCTCAGCGTCACGCCAGGTTATGTCAGGCATTGCTGGCCATTCGCCCTCAGCGCAAGCGCTTGCCGCCGATGGAAGCAGCGCTTGAATCCGTTCTCTGTGCCCAGCTGGGAGAAACGCCGCCCGAGGCTGGCTGGGCCGAAGTGATGCATATCGCCATCCTCGACGAGACCCTGTCTTTGGACAATTTTCATGCGCCGCATGGATACCGGCCGCCACTGCCGGTGCCGCTATGGGGGCAAGCCGTTGCCCTGGGTACTCATAAACAAGCACGAACCGAGCAGGAAGATGATGAGGCGCCGGTTCCAGGGAAGAATTCGCCACAAGATGATCACGGTAAACGTAAGGCTGACCGGCGCGAGCAGGATCAGGCCGACCGCGATGACTCTTTAATGCTCAATGCATCCGAAAAGATGCTTTCCTGGGCCGAAATGGTCAATCTCAATCGCCATGTAGAGGATGAAGACGACGATGAGGCAAAACAGGCGGCCGATCAGATTGACGAAATTGTGCTCAGTGCTAACCGTAAGAAGGCAGCTTCCAAGTTAAAGCTTGATCTTGATCTGGCGCCCGGTGAGGTGAGTGGGGGAAGGCTGCGGGGGCGCCATACCTATCCGGAATGGAACCATCGTAAGCAAATCTATATGCCTGACCACTGTGTGGTACTCAGCGATGTGCAGAGCGAGGAGGGGGAGAACTGGCAGCCGGATGAAACGACAAAACGGCGCATTCGCCGAGTCCGACGCGAGTTTGAAGCACTTAGGCCGCGTCGTGAGACGCTACGTGGCCAGCTGGATGGCAGCGAGCTGGATATGGACGCCGTCATTCGCTCCCGCTGTGATCTGGCGGCGACCGGCGAAGCCAGCGACCGTCTCTATCAAGCTAGCCGTACCCAGGCGAGGGATTTGGCGGTTTCGATCCTGGTCGATGTATCCCTTTCCACTGAGGCCTGGCTGGAAGACCGGCGAGTGCTGGATGTGGCTAAAGAAGCGCTGCTGGTATTGGGGCACGGCCTTGCGGGGTGCGGCGATGACTATGCCATTCACAGCTTTACCTCCCACCGTCGTCACCGTGTTTGGGTCAATACGCTGAAAAGTTTCGATGAGCCAATGGGCGAGCGGGTGTCACGGCGGATCGCAGCGCTCAAACCAGGCCACTACACGCGTATGGGGCCCGCTATTCGGCACCTTTCCCAAGCGCTTGCCAAACGGCCCAATCGGCACCGGTTGCTGCTACTTCTGACCGACGGTAAGCCTAACGATACCGACTATTATGAAGGGCGCTATGGTATAGAGGATACGCACAAAGCGGTACTTGAAGCGCGACGGGAAGAAGTGCGCGTGTTCGGGGTAACGATTGACCGGGAGGCGGGGCGCTATATTCCTCATCTGTTTGGGCGAGGGGGTTATGCCATTGTCCAGCGTCCGGAGCATCTCGCCTTGGCGCTGCCGAGTATCTACCGCCAGATTGTTGCTTCCTAAGGAGGTTATCTATGGTGCGCTTGCGCTTTGTAGCGGCGATTAGTCTGTGGTCTTTGGTCGCTTTAGGGATAGTCGTGCCGCTGGTATGGCTTATCAATAACCGAGATTGGGGCGTGGCGCTGATGTTGCTGGTTCCCTTTATCGTTTATGGTTTGATGCGGTTGGGTCGGTCGCTGGAAGCCTGGGCAAACGCCGCGCAGCGGCCTTGAGGTACTGATTCCGCACTGCGCTAAATCCAATCCTGTGAGGCTACCCCACTAAATGAAAGCGACCGGCCAGGTAGCCCGCGGCAATCAGCGTTAACGTTAATAGTGTCAGGGCAATGAAAACTCCCTTCCAGGCTGGGGTCGCGGCGCGCAAGTTTAAATAGACCATGAGCACACAGTGGGCTTTGAAACCGGTCGCCATCATTATCATGGCGGCTGACCATAGGGGAAGCGCCTGCCAGTCGGTGGTCTGATCTAGCCGAGCGGAAACCATGGAAACCAGGGTCAGCGCCATTAATACGCCCCAAGTAATCAGTAAACGTCGCGTACCGGGCAGTGCCCTCATTGTTTCCTCACAAAATTATCTCAGCAGATAAATCAGTGGATAAAGCAGGATCCAAATCAAGTCCACCATATGCCAGAAGGCTGCCGCCGTTTCTACGTTCTCGGTGGAGGTGCGCCAGCTCACTAAGCCTAGTAGCGCTAAGCCGAACACAACGTGAGCAAAATGGAAGGCGGTTAAACCATAGTAAAAACCAAAAAAAGCGTTCGTTTCTGGCGTTATTCCAGCGGCAAACTTACTTGTATACTCAAAAACCTTAATGAGGCAGAACAGTAGGCCCAACAGTATAGCGGCGCCTAACCACTGTCGGCTGCGCTGTATGCGCTGAGCGCTTATGGCCTCAACGGCAAAGGCTACAAAAAGCCCACTGGTCAAGAGCACCAGGGTATTGAGGCCGCCCAGCACCGGGTCAAGCTGATGTTGGGATTCATTGAATAGTGCAGGGTCAAGGGCGCGTTGACCGGCATAGAGCGCAAAGAAGGCGGTGAAAACCAGCATTTCGCTCAGTATCAATACCCACATCAGTGGATTGCCAGGTAGCGCTGAAAGCGGCCCCCAGCCGGGATTGGGCAGGTCGTGCCTCATTAATACTCCACTCGGTAAGCGTTGTGCCGAGGTATCAGGGCTCATTAGTTTTCGTCAATATATTAAGTGCATTTTAAATACATGTTAATTTTGGTGCAATATTTCTTTTATTTGACACGCGTCACTACCCAGCGCCACGGCAACGCTTAGCATCAGTGGCCTAGTGTTTGCCGATGATGCCTTTACTTCGGAGTGACTGTTATGTCATTGCTGTCTTTACCTTTTTCCATGCCCTCTTTTTCAATTTCCCCTCCTATAACGCCTAGCCATTTGATACGTCTCCTTGATCCACGGGTACCGTTTACAATTAAGCAACGTATAGTCGAGCCTTTACTCAACCGTACTTTTGCTATGCCGCTTGCTGAGGGGGAATTCGATGCTTTGGAAGGTCGGCGCATTAGTCTCACCATCGCCGATTTAGGTGTGACGCTAAGTCTGACGCTTGAATCCCAGCGCTTGATATTATGTCGCGAGAAAGGCGAGGCAACCATTCGGGGAGGTTGGCGGGAATTCTTGTGCCTTGCCACGCGCCGCGAGGATCCCGACAGCCTGTTTTTCCAGCGTCGCTTAATCATTGAAGGGGATACAGAGCTGGGGTTGACGCTCAAGAATCTACTTGACGGTTGCGAGGAAGGCCTTGCACAAGGGCGTGTGGGGGAACTGTTGTTGGGGCTGGAGCGTTTGGTACGTAAAGAGTGACCCAGGCTTCTGAAATGTTCACAAGCGGCCTTGGGATATCCCGAGGCCGCCCATTATTAAGCTGCGTCGAGGGGGCGCGAGGGGCCAAAGTGCTCAAAGTGTCGGCGATCCTCGTCGACACCCAGTTCGGACAAAGCGCTGTTAATCGCTGTCATGAATCCTTGGGGGCCGACGAAATAGCAGCGCGCCTTAAGATCAGGCAGGTAGTGAGCTAATAAGCTGTGGTCGATACGACCAATATGTTCGGCTTCGTTGCCGCGCTCATGAATACGGACAGCCTTAAGACGTTGAGGGTACTCGCTCTTAAGCGCTTCTAATTCGCCTTTAAAAGCCTGGTGGTCGGCATCCAGGGCAGCGTGTAGATAGGTGACTTGCCGCCCAAGGGACAAGGCATGTCTTGCCATGGGAAGCAGGGGCGTTTGCCCTACGCCGCCGCTGGCAAGCAGCAGAGGCTCGTCACCTTCAATCAGCGTGAGGTCACCTGCTGGCGGTAACAGTTCCAAGGTGTCGCCAGGTTGTAAGACATCGTGGAAGTGGCGGCTGACTTGGCCCTGTTCTTCGCGTTTGATCGAGATTCGATAGCTTTGACCATTTGGCGTGTCTGAGAGGCTGTAATGCCGATAAACCAGCTCGCCATTAATGGTTAGACGTACACCGATATACTGACCTGGCTCATGCTCAGCCACACGACCTCCATCCTCGGGCTCAAGGATAAAAGAGCGAATTAAAGCACTTTCCTGCTGGGTACTGGCAATCTTGAAACGGCGTGTGCCGCGCCATCCCCCCGGGCGTTGCTCAAACTCACGATAGCGCTGGTCTTCGAGGTCAATTAACAGGGCGGCAAGCTCGTTATATAGAGCGCCCCATGCGTCGGCGATTTCCGGGGTGACAGCTTCACCCAGCACTTCGTCAATCGCTGCCAGCAGGCATTCACCGACAATAGGGTACTGCTCGGGAAGAATGCCTAGCGAGACGTGTTTACTGACCACAACATCCAGAGTAGCACGCGCCTGAGCTGGATTACTGCGTAGTTGCACATAGGCCAACACGGCGTTGGCCAGGGCACGGGGCTGACCACCGCTTTGCTGATGAACCTCATTAAAGAGCGGCTTAACCTCTGGGTAACGGGTAAACATCAGCGGATAGAAGCGCTGCGTAATCGCATTCAGGTGTTCGGCCACGACGGGAGCGGTCGCGTTGATCAGCTTTTCTTGCTCATGTGTTAGCACGGATAATACCTCAAGCGTTAAGATTCATTACAAATGCATCTTAACGCCAAAAGCGATAAATACCAACCATGCAGGGGCTCTGTTGAGGAGAGGGGCTGCCAGCCATTTGAACAACAAGGCCTGAACACAATGCAAAAGCGCTTGGTATGGAGTGACGATGAAGCTTATCTGTGTCTATAAGATGCATTTTTGATACTTGTCATGGTTTTTGCTATTGGCCTGGCGCACAATGCAAATCCAAGTAATTCAGTGGGGTATTATGCTATGTCGACTATCACCTCCTCCCAACCTGCCTCCAAACTCAAGCAACTGCCGTTGTTACGGCTGGCTTTTCGGCCCTTTTTCCTGTTGGCCGCGCTGTTCAGTATTTTATCTCTACTGGTATGGCTTGGCTTTTGGCATGGCAATATTTTGCTGCGCCCTTATGGCGGCCTGGTGTTCTGGCATCAGCATGAAATGCTGTTTGGCTTTGCAGCGGCGGTGGTTGGGGGGTTTTTGCTTACCGCTGTACAAAACTGGACCGGATTGCCAAGTTTAAACGGCGGGCCGCTACTGGGTCTGGTGGCGTTATGGCTATTAGGTAGGGTGCTGATGGCTTTTCCCATGGATTTGCCAGTATGGCTGCTGCTGGCGGTTGACCTTGCATTTCTTCCAGTGGTCGCCATTACTATGGCGCGTCTGGTCATTACCGCAAAGCGTTGGCGCAACCTGATCTTTATTCCCGCGCTGTTGCTGTTTGCCACGGCTAACCTGGCGATGCACTTAGGGGTGATGCAGGGTGACGCCGAGCTGATCCGCCAAGCCGCCTACTTGGCCGTACTGTTAATCACACTGATGATGACCGTAGTGGGCGGACGTGTGATTGCCATGTTCACTGCCAATCGTTTGGGCCGCACCAAACCTGAACCTATTGCTTTGCTCGAAGGAGTGACGCTGGTGAGTACGGCTGGCGTAGTCGTGCTGCAGCTGGTCATCATGTTGGGGGTTGCCATTCCTGCTTTATTAATGGGGGGAGTGATGCTCTTAGCGGCGTTGGCCAACACTGTTCGCATGGCGCGTTGGGGTGGGTTGCATAGCTGGCGTGAACCTTTACTTTGGGGGCTGCACGGCAGCTACGCCTGCATTCCGCTAGGGCTTGTCATGTGGGTCTTGGCACTCATGGGGCTGATGCGCGTTGAACTTGCCGTGCACGCCCTGACCATTGGTGGCATGGGCACCATGATGCTGGCCATGATGGCCAGAGTTTCGCTAGGTCATACGGGCCGCCCCATACGCACTTTGCCCGGTATTGGTGTGGCGCTGGGCTTAATGCTAATAGCCGCCTTGGTGCGCTCACCCGTCTTGGCGTTATTTCCCCAGATCACCCACTGGACCTATACGCTGAGCATCATCTTCTGGTGCGTTGCCTACGCAATATTCGTCGTGCACTACACTTGGCCGTTGATGCAGGCGCGAGTCGATGATCAGGATGGCTGAACGAATAATAGATGGCGCCTGCATCCGTCCAGATGCAGGCGTATTAAAACCATTGAGGTATTCAAACGCTCATTAGCGATCAGCCAGGGTGACCCGGGCACCGCCAAAGGCAAGACTGCGTGGGTTAGCCACTGGACGGTTGTTGGTGAGGCGGGTAATGCCTACCCCGCAACGGCCCACCATCCAGATCAGGCAGGCTGTAAAATAGAGGTAGCCTAGAGCCCAGGGGGCTACGGCGGGTAGCCCGATCCAGCCCAGTAGATGCCAAATGGCAGTGAACAACACCCCGCCTAATAGCCCTAACCAAAACGTTCTAATCTGAAACTGCAAATGGGAAGCGACCCACTCCTCGGCATCGTTTCTTTTCATGTGGGCAATGAGTACCCCTATGGGGGCGGTGACCACCGCTAATACGCTACCCAGAAAGAGCATATAGACAACGATAGCCGCGCCACGCCCACGGCTTTTCTTAAACGTATTAGAGGAAGTCGACGTTGAAGTGGCCGCGGAGTGAGATGCGGAGGGCATGGATGATGGGGAGATAGCCATAGAAAACCTCATTCGGCAAAGTGGGAATCATTAATAGCGCGTTAAAATGCATTTTTAATGCATTTATTGTAGAGCAACTATGCAGAATTTCCTTAGCTGAAATTAATAGGGTTGTTTTTAGTGATCGTTAGACATTGACGGTGGGGATACGCATTAGTCCTGCCAACTGCGGGTAACGATTGGACAACACATCTGCCAAAGTATAGCGGTCAAGCACCTCCAGAAACGCTGACAAGGCTTCGTTTAGAATGGGCTGGAGCCGACACGAGGGAGTAATGATGCAGTTGTTATCGCTATGAAAGCACTCGACTAGCTCCATGCCATGTTCCATTTCGCGCACGAGTTTACCTAGCACGATAGTAGCGGGGTCTCGCGTGAGCAATAGGCCACCGTTCTTGCCCCGAATAGCGGTAACGTAGTTCTTCTGGCTAAGCTCCTGAACGACTTTCATCAGGTGATTGCGAGAAATATCAAAGGTCTCTGCGATCTCATTGATAGTAGAACGCTCTTCGCCTTTCACGGCGAGGAAGATCAGCACGCGTATTGAATAATCGGTGAATCGAGTGAGATGCATGGAGTGCGCTTTGCTCCGAGAGTAATCCAACTGTAAAAGAAACATGTTGTATGAACGTTCAGTAAGTTGCAATCAGAACATGGGGGTACTAATGCTGACCTGAGTCAAGAAGGAAAGCGTTATTGCCTTAGCTCAAGCTGGTCAAAGTACGGTTTCAAACGGCTTACCAGCGCATTCATCTGAGCTGTAGATGGCGTATTGGCAACTGGCTGAGAATAGGTGGGATCGAAGCATTGCTCGCTGCGGGCCACCTGCAGCGCATAGTGGCGTACCCCACAGTCGGCAAGACTCAGTGCCAGGCGTTCCACATCGGCAAGCTGAAAATCTTTCCAGTGAATGGTGGTACGGCACTCGAAATTGAGTCCGCTGTCGAGCAAAGCCTCCAAGCTGCGGGCATGCAACTGCCAGATGCCGGGACGGCCGCAGATGCGGTCAAACGCTTTTCCGCGTCCTTTTACATCCAGCCCCACCCAGTCGAGGTGCGGTAATAGCTGGGTGAGGCGGTCAGGATAAGGGCCGGCGGTATGTAGTCCCACCTTAAAGCCCAATGCTTTCACTTCCTTTACTGCATCGGACAAACCGGTATTCAGGGTGGGTTCACCACCGCTGAAAACCACCGCTTCCAGCAGGCCTTGTCGGGTGCTCAGGAATTCCCGTATCGCTTGCCACTCTTGGGGTTCACCTCGGCGCGACGGGATCATGTTGGGATTGTGGCAGTAGCCGCAGCGTAGCGGGCAGCCTTGGAGAAAGACAACACACGCCAGATGATCGGGATAATCCAGTGTGGTCATGGGCACAAGGCCGGCAATCGGCAGCCGAACCGAAGATAATTTAGTTGTGATGTCGTCAAGTGTCGTCTGCATAGCCATAGTGATATCCCCCTGCTGGGGCGCCTGTCGCCAAACCCCCCAGCTGTCGTTAGAGAAAAGTGAGGGCTAGCTACCGAGAGGCGGCGGCTTCAGTAAAATGGCGTCGCTCCTGGTGTTCGGCACGTTTGCCGATATTGAACTGACTTACCGGGCGGTGGTAGCCCATGACGCGGGTCCAGACTTCGCAGCGCTGGCGCTGCTCAGTGGGCAAGCTAGCATATTGAGAGGTTTGCATTAGCGTGTTCCTTAAACGAGTTGAGAAAAAGTGAGGCAAATGCCTCAAGCCGTGGCGGCGTCGATTGCGCTCGCCGTTTTTGCCCAAAGTGCTTCGTCGCACTTGGGGCAGAACTCATGTTCACCCGCCAGGTAGCCATGCACCGGGCAGATCGAAAAGGTGGGTGTGACTGTGAGGTAGGGTAAGCGAAAGTGAGAGAGCGCCGTTTTAACCAGCTTACGACAGGCGGAGGCCGAGGTAATCCGTTCGCGCATATAGAGATGCAATACCGTGCCACCGGTATAGCGAGTCTGTAAGGGGTCTTGATGGCTCAGTGCCTCAAAGGGATCATCGGTATGACCCACCGGCAATTGACTGGAATTGGTGTAGTAGGGCGCCTCGGGTGTACCGGCTTGAAGAATGTCAGGAAAGCGAGTCAGATCCTCCCGGGCAAAGCGGTGAGTGGTGCCCTCTGCCGGGGTGGCTTCAAGGTTATACATATGGCCGGTCTGTTCTTGAAATTCGCGCATCCGCTCCCGAACGTGGTCAAGAAGATCCAGTGCCAGCTGTAGCCCTTGGGCGTCGGCGATATCGCAGCGATCCCCAGTAAAGTTGCGCACCATTTCGTTGAGCCCATTCACACCCAGAGTAGAGAAATGATTGCGTAACGTGCCCAGGTAGCGCTGGGTAAAGGGGTAGAGCCCCTGATCCATTAGTTGCTGAATGCGCTCGCGCTTGAGTTTGAGGCTATCGCGCCCGAGTGACAGTAGGCGCTCCAGCTCACTGAACAGCCCGGCTCGGTCGCCGGCAAAGCGGTAACCCAACCGGGCACAGTTGATCGTCACTACTCCCAACGATCCGGTTTGCTCCGCGCTGCCGAACAGGCCGTTGCCGCGTTTGAGCAGTTCACTCAAATCAAGCTGCAGGCGGCAGCACATGGAACGCACCATGTGGGGTTCCAGATCCGAATTTAGAAAGTTTTGAAAGTAGGGCAAGCCGTACTTGGCGGTCAGTGCGAAGAGCCGCTCGGCGTTGTCGCTTTCCCAGTCGAAATCATGGGTGATGTTATAAGTGGGTATGGGGAAGGTGAACACACGTCCGTGGCGGTCACCGGCCTCCATCACTTCCAAATAGGCCCGGTTGATTAAGTCCATTTCAACCTGTAGTTCGCCGTAGCTGAACGGCTGCTCCTCTCCACCGATAACCGGTACCTGTTGGCGCAAGTCGTCGGGGCAGATCCAGTCGAAGGTTAGGTTGGTGAAGGGCGTCTGGCTACCCCAGCGCGAAGGCACATTGAGGTTGTAGATGAATTCCTGAAGTGCCTGCTTGACTTGTGCATAGGTGAGGCTGTCTTTGCGCACGTAGGGTGCCAGATAGGTATCGAAAGAGCTGAAGGCTTGTGCCCCGGCCCACTCGTTCTGCAAGGTGCCAAGAAAATTAACCATTTGCCCGAGGGCACTTGAGAGGTGGCGGGGCGGGTTGCTTTCGGCTCGTCCCGGTACCCCATTAAATCCCTCTAGCAGCAAAGTACGCAGCGACCAGCCGGCGCAATAGCCGCACAGCATATCCAGGTCGTGAATATGCAAATCACCTTCCCGATGAGCTTCTCCTACGGCGTGGGGGTAAATCTCATCGAGCCAGTAGTTGGCTATCAACTTGCCCGAGACGTTGAGGATTAAACCGCCCAATGAATAGCCCTGGTTGGCATTGGCGTGAACACGCCAGTCGGCGCGTTGGAGGTACTCATTGACCGTCGAGGCGACGTCAATATGATGCTTCGCTACCTGAACGCTTGTGGAGCTTTTCACCTAATTCACCTATATATGCTAGATTTAATAAAAATAAATACTATATGTGGTGTTAGAGGGTAAGCGTTCAGGATTTTGCAATAAATGATCCAGGTCAAAAATGGTGAGGAAAAATAGTAAGGCGTGGTGGTGCCTAGGCTATGTTTTAGCTGGTCATCGTGCGGGTGTTATCCATACCCGGTCGGCCGAACCAG
Source organism: Halomonas sp. ATBC28 (assembly GCF_005937175.1). Classification (NCBI taxonomy): domain Bacteria; kingdom Pseudomonadati; phylum Pseudomonadota; class Gammaproteobacteria; order Oceanospirillales; family Halomonadaceae; genus Halomonas; species Halomonas sp. ATBC28. The sequence continues at coordinate 41,702 of NZ_VCQL01000016.1, forward strand.
TAACCGTCGCAGATTTCAGCATCCACCAGCGTTAAAGGATCGGGCGTAGGTAGCCTGCCGTGGCGGGCCTGGTCGAAAGCCTTGACCACCTCGGCCATGCCTTCCGCCCGTGGGCTGAGACGTGCCACTGATACCCCCATATCCGCCATGACCATAAGTTCATGGCGCAGATCCTGGCAGGCGCTGGAAAGGGTTTGAATACCGTTCAGGGTAAAAACATCCCGGGACTCTTGTGAACGTAGCACCAAGCCTTCGGGGTACTTTTGGCAGACGAACTTGCAGCGGTCTTTGGGTGTTTGGTGACGCCGGGCGGTAAAACAGCGTGACGACCAGGACAAGGGGAGATGCCCGTAGGCGAATACTTCGCATGGGTGGGGAACGCCTGCCCGGTGGCAATCGTTAATAAGTTTGGCTAAGTCTTGCTGTGACATTTCCACCGGCGCTTGCCAACGCCGCATGCCGGCACGGGCCATAACGCCCAGTGTCGCCGGGTTGTAGAGGTTGAGCGCAGCACCGGCGATGAACGGCAGTCCGGCACTGGAGAGTCGTTGCAGGGCGCTTTGGTCATTGGCCTCGACGATAAAATCACCGTTGTCACACAGCTTGCGCAAGTCACGCAGGTCGGCTTCGGACTCGATCAAGGTCTGGCTGGCGAGTACTACCTGCTTGCCCGCCTGGGTGAGCTCGCGCCCAATGCCTAGCCAGTCGTCCAGTTTCATATCGCGACGCCGCGAGCAGACGGTTTCGCCCAGGGTAATAATCTCTACCGGCCAGTCGGCCGCCTCGCGGTAGAAGTCGGCGTAGCGTTGCCGAGTCCAGTAAAAAAGCACTGGCCCGAGGGAGAGTTGCAGAGGGGCAGTGGACGGGCTCAGTTGTGGGGGGAGTGTGGTGCTCGACATCTTTAGCTCCTATTTCCAGCGGCGTTCGTAGGCGCCTAGGGTAGTGATGGCACCTTCGGAAAGCTCGGCAAGGCCTGCCATCCAGGCGGGTTCTGGATCAAAGCGCTCAGGCTGAGCCTCTAGGCGGTTGAGCGCCTGACGCCAGATCCCGGCCACTTTAGAGACATAGGCGGGGCTGCGCTGACGACCTTCAATTTTGACGGCGCTAATACCCAGGTCGCGTAGCTCCGGCAATAGCTCCAGGGTATTGAGGCTGGTGGGTTCCTCAATGGCGTGATAGGTCTCGCCCGTAACCTCGAAGCGACCCTTGCATAGGGTGGGGTAGCCCGCGCTCTCGCCTTCGGCGTAGCGGTCGATAAGAACATTGTTAAGGCGCGACTCTAAGCCCTCAGGCGTTTCTTCCCAGCGGACATGGGCCGCTGGTGAGCAGACGCCCCGGGTATTGGGCGATTCGCCGGTCAGGTAGGAGGAGAGATAGCAGCGTCCTTCGGCCATGATGCACAGGCTGCCGAAAGCGAACACCTCCAGTTCTACCGGTGTTTGCTTGGCCAGGTCGCGTACCTGAGTGATTGACAGCACCCTTGGCAGTACGGCGCGCTTGATGCCGAAATGCTGGTGGTAAAAGCGAAGCGCTTCATGGCTGGTTGCCGAACCCTGCACTGAAAGGTGCCGCGAGATCTCGGGGTGATGGCGAGTAGCGTAGTCGAGCAGTCCCATATCGGCGAGAATCAGCGCATCCACGCCCAGTTCGGCGGCCTGGTCTACGGCCCGAGTCCAGTGTTGCCAGCCATCGGGCTGGGGATAGGTATTAATGGCGCAAAAAACGCGTTTGCCATGTCGGTGGGCGTAATCGATCCCCTCGCGGGCACGTTTGTCGGTAAAGTTTAGCCCGGCGAATTGCCGTGCGTTGGTGATGTTCTGGAAACCGAAATAGACAGCGTCGGCACCTTCATCTACGGCGCGCTTGAGGGCGGGCAGGTTGCCAGCGGGACATACAAGCTCCATAGCGAGACTCCTTGCGGGAAAAGTCCGAGCATTTTAGTCACCTATTTTTTGTCGGCTTTTGACACAGGTCATATTGGGGTGGCTTTCAAAAGAGGATAACGCTGCAGAGTAGGCAAGCTGGATGCAGGCAGTTTTTAAAACGTATATTGTATGAATATTAACCAATGCTTGCTGCACCCACTTCCAGATTTATTTCTCAGAGACCTTTTTCAGAGAACTCTTCTAGAGCCCCTTTTCAGAGACCTATTCCTCAGAGACCTATTCCTCAGAGACCTATTCCAATCATGCAAGATGAACTGCTCTTCAATCGCCCCCTGGTAGAGAAATATGACCGCCCAGGCCCGCGGTACACTTCTTATCCCACTGCGCCCCAGTTTCATGCCGCGTTTGCCGAGGATGATTACCGTAGCGCCGCCGAGCGCAGTAATCGGGTCGCAGTACCCAAGCCGCTTTCGGTCTATGTGCATATCCCGTTCTGCAAAAGCCTGTGCTACTACTGCGCCTGCAACAAAATCATTACTCATAATACCGAGCGAGCCGCCGAATACCTCCAGTGGTTAAAACAGGAGATACGTGCTCAGGGAGCGCTGTTCGATACCACCCGCCAAATGACCCAACTGCACCTGGGCGGCGGCACCCCAACCTATTTAAGCAACGCCCAGCTAAGCGAACTGATGGCGGCGCTGGACGAAGCCTTTCACTTCGCCGCACCTGAAGAGCGTGAATTCTCGCTGGAGGTAGACCCTCGCACCGTGACACCCGAACAGGTGTACGAGCTCTACGCGCTGGGCTTCAATCGGTTGAGCTTCGGTGTGCAGGATTTCGATCACGACGTGCAGCAAGCGGTCAATCGCGTCCAGAGCGAAGAGCAGGTGGTATCCCTGGTCAAGGCTGCCCGCGAGGCGGGGTTTGAATCGGTCAGCGTTGACCTGATCTACGGTTTACCGCTGCAGACAGTGGCGAGTTTCGATACGACGCTAACCAAGATTATTGACCTGCAACCGGATCGCATTGCCGCTTATAGCTACGCCCATCTGCCCGAACTGTTTAAAGCTCAGCGGCTAATTCGCCCCGAAGACATGCCGCCACCCGAGCGCAAGCTGGAGCTGCTGGAGCTTACGATTAACCGCCTGACGGCCGCAGGGTATGTCTACATCGGCATGGATCACTTCGCCCTTCCGAATGACGAGCTGAGCTTGGCCCGTGAAAATGGCACTCTGCAGCGCAATTTTCAGGGCTACTCTACCCACGCCGACTGCGACATGATTGGGCTGGGCATTACCTCGATTGGCAAGGTGGGCGATACCTATAGCCAAAACGTCAAGGAAACTGCCCAGTATCAGCATCGCTTGGATGAAGGGCGTTTACCGGTCTTCCGTGGCTATCGCCTTAGCGATGACGACCGCCTGCGCCGCGATGTCATTAATACTCTGATGTGTCACGGCCGCCTTGAATTTGCCGCTATCGAGGCCCGGCACAATATCGATTTTCGCAGCTACTTCGCGAGTGCCTTGGCGAGCCTCGAAGAGATGGCGGACGACGGGTTAATTGCTTTGCGCGACCATGACATCGAGGTGCTGCCTTCAGGGAGGTTGATGATCCGCAACCTGGCCATGGCGTTCGACGCCTACCTGAAACCAACGGAAAACCGTTATTCGCGCACGGTGTAATTTCAACAGTGCCAACTGTCTATTCCTTTACGTTGGCCGCTCTATCACCTTGGGGGTAGACAGGGTGTATATGGAGGTAATCACGCAGTAATTCGCTTGTCGATCACGCAGAATCCACTCCATGGAACCCGCACTGTCGGGTATGCAAATTTCCGAGGAGCCTGGAGATCGACCATGAGTCACTTCATAGATCGGCTGAATTTCTTCCGCAAGTCCCGCGAGCCTTTTGCCAACGAACACGGTGAGCTACGCAGCGAATCCCGCCAGTGGGAAGATAGTTATCGTGCCCGCTGGCAGCACGACAAAGTAGTACGCAGTACCCACGGGGTGAACTGCACCGGCTCCTGTAGCTGGAAGATCTACGTTAAGAACGGTTTAGTTACCTGGGAAACCCAGCAGACTGACTACCCCCGTACCCGTCCCGACCTGCCTAACCATGAGCCGCGTGGCTGCCCGCGCGGCGCCAGCTACTCCTGGTATCTGTACAGCGCCAACCGCCTCAAGTACCCGTTGATTCGCAAGCCGTTGCTGGCGCTATGGCGCGAAGCGCTCAAGGCTAACCCAGATCCGGTCGACGCCTGGGCGTCTATTGTCGAAGACCCCGCCAAGACCAAACAGTACAAACGTGCTCGCGGCATGGGCGGCTTCGTTCGCGGTAACTGGGACGAGCTCAACGAGCTGGTCGCTGCTTCTAACGTTTACACCGCCAAGCAGTACGGCCCCGACCGTATTCTCGGCTTCTCGCCGATTCCTGCCATGTCCATGGTCAGTTACGCCGCAGGTAGTCGCTACCTCTCGCTGATTGGTGGCGTCTGCATGAGCTTCTACGACTGGTACTGCGATTTGCCGCCGGCGTCACCGATGACCTGGGGCGAGCAGACCGACGTTCCCGAGTCCGCTGACTGGTACAACTCCGGCTACATTATCGCTTGGGGCTCCAACGTGCCCCAGACGCGTACCCCGGATGCCCACTTCTTTACCGAAGTACGTTACAAGGGCACCAAGACGGTTTCGATCACCCCAGATTATGCCGAGGTTTCCAAACTCACCGACGAATGGCTGTCCGCCAAACAGGGCACCGATGCCGCCCTGGCGATGGCCATGGGCCATGTCATCCTCAAAGAGTTCCACCTCGATAACCCGAGTGCTTACTTCACTGACTATGTGCGGCGCTATACCGACATGCCGTTCCTGGTGGAACTGGAAGTGCGTGAAGATGGCAGCTTCGCACCGGGCCGCCAACTGCGTGCCAGTGATTTTGATGCTGCCCTGGGCCAGGAAAACAATCCCGAGTGGAAAACCGTTGCCTGGGACGAAACCCGTGACCAACTGGTGGTACCACGCGGTTCCATCGGTTTCCGCTGGGGCGAAACCGGCGACGAAGTGGGCAAGTGGAACCTGGAATCGCTGGACGCCGCAGGCACCGAGATCAAGCCGTTACTGAGTTTGGCCAATCACCACGATAGCGTCGCTCGCGTGGCGTTTCCTTATTTCGGTGGCATTGAGCACGAACACTTTGAACACGTCAAAGGGGCCGGTGTCGGCGCTGCTGACGACCTGCTGTTCCACAATTTGCCCGCCAAGCGGTTAAAGAGAGCCGATGGCAGCGAAATGCTGGCGGTCACCGTTTTTGATCTGATGTGTGCCAACTACGGTATCGACCGTGGCTTTGTCGGCGACGGCGAAGATGATGGCGCGACCTCGTTTGATCAGATTCGCCCCTATACCCCCGCGTGGCAGGAGAAAATCACCGGCGTCCCTGCAGAGCAGTGCACCCGGATTGCCCGTGAATTTGCCGATAACGCCAATAAAACCAACGGCCGTAGCATGATCATCGTTGGTGCCGGTATGAACCACTGGTACCACATGGACATGAACTACCGCGGCCTGATTAATATGTTGGTCATGTGTGGTTGTATCGGTCAGAGCGGTGGCGGCTGGGCCCACTACGTTGGTCAGGAAAAACTGCGTCCGCAGACTGGCTGGACGCCTTTGGCCTTTGGCCTCGACTGGCAGCGCCCGCCGCGCCACATGAACTCTACTTCCTTCTTCTATAGTCACTCCTCCCAGTGGCGCTACGAGAAGCTCGAGATTAAAGAAATTCTTTCGCCGTTGGCCAAGGCCGAGGATTACCCCGGTAGCCTGATTGACTTTAACGTGCGCGCTGAGCGCATGGGCTGGCTGCCGTCAGCACCACAACTGGACACTAACCCGCTACGCCTAGCGAAAAAAGCCGAGGCTGCAGGCATGTCGACAGCCGACTATGCCGTTGCGCAGCTCAAGAGCGGTGAACTGCGCTTTGCAGCGGAAGACCCGGATGCGCCAGAGAACTTCCCGCGTAATATGTTCATCTGGCGCTCCAACCTGCTGGGTAGCTCCGGTAAGGGCCATGAGTACATGCTCAAGTACCTGCTGGGTACTCGCCACGGTATTCAGGGTAAAGACCTGGGTGACTTCGGCGGCCAGAAGCCCGAAGAAGTGGTATGGCGAGCCGAGGCGCCGGAAGGCAAGCTCGACCTACTGGTGACGCTGGATTTCCGCATGTCCACCACCTGCCTCTACTCGGATATCGTGCTGCCTACGGCGACCTGGTATGAGAAGGACGACCTTAACACTTCTGACATGCACCCCTTTATTCACCCCTTGACTGCCGCCACCGACCCGGCTTGGGAATCGCGTAGCGACTGGGATATTTACAAGGGCATTGCCAAGGCTTTCTCCAAGGTGTGTGTAGGCCACCTGGGCGAAGAGACCGACCTGGTCACGCTGCCGATGCAGCACGACTCGCCAGGAGAGTTGGCCCAACCGGCGGTGATGGATTGGAAGAAGGGCGAATGCGCGCCGATTCCCGGTAAGACCATGCCATCGCTGATTGAGGTTAAGCGCAACTATCCCGAAACCTATGAGCGCTTCACTTCTGTTGGGCCGCTGATGGAAAGCATCGGTAACGGCGGCAAGGGCATCGCCTGGAATACCGATGCTGAAGTCGAGCTGCTGGGCAAACTCAACCATCGCAAACTGGATGGCCCGCATAAAGGGCGTCCGTTGATCGACAGCGCTATCGATGCTGCCGAGATGATTCTGACCCTGGCACCGGAAACCAACGGCGCCGTGGCAGTTAAAGCGTGGGATGCACTCTCCAAAATTACCGGGCGTGATCATACTCACCTTGCGAGGCCTAAGTTTGATGAGAAAATTCGCTTTCGCGATGTCGTCGCCCAGCCGCGCAAGATTATCTCCAGCCCGACCTGGTCCGGCCTCGAGGATGAGCATGTCTCCTATAACGCCGGTTACACCAACGTTCACGAGCTGATTCCCTGGCGCACCGTGAGTGGCCGTCAGCAGTTCTATCAGGATCACGCCTGGATGCGCGCTTTCGGCGAAAGCCTGCTGGTCTATCGTCCGCCCATCGATACCAAGGCGGCCAAAGGCTTCCAGCTTCCCGCCGACAACGGCTTTAAGAGCAAGGCGCTGAACTTTCTCACGCCGCACCAGAAGTGGGGCATCCACTCTACTTACTCGGACAACCTGCTGATGTTGACGCTTAACCGAGGCGGCCCGGTGGTGTGGCTCTCCGAGGCGGACGCGGCTGAGATCGATATCGAGGACAACGACTGGATCGAGGTCTACAACGCCAACGGCTCGATTGCCGCGCGGGCAGTGGTCAGCCAGCGGGTCAAAGCGGGCATGGTGATGATGTACCACGCCCAGGAGCGCAACGTGAACGTCCCTGGCTCTGAGGTCACCGGCACGCGGGGCGGTATTCACAACTCGGTCACCCGTGTCTGCCCCAAGCCAACCCATATGATCGGCGGCTACGCGCAGCTCTCTTACAGTTTTAATTATTACGGCACCGTCGGCTCAAATCGCGATGAGTTCGTGTTAGTGCGCAAGATGAAACACGTTGACTGGCTGGATGGTGAAGGCAATGACAGTGTTCAGAAGAACAGTGCTCAGGAGGCCGTGAAATGAAAATTCGTTCCCAGGTAGGCATGGTTCTCAATCTTGATAAGTGTATTGGTTGCCACACCTGTTCGGTGACCTGCAAAAATGTCTGGACCAGTCGCGAAGGTATGGAGTACGCCTGGTTCAACAATGTCGAGACCAAGCCCGGTATCGGCTATCCCAAAGAGTGGGAGAACCAGGCCAAGTGGAAGGGCGGCTGGATGCGCCGTAACGACGGTCGGATTGAACCGCGTATTGGTGGCAAATGGCGGGTGCTGGCGAACATTTTCGCCAACCCCGACTTGCCCGAGATGGATGACTACTATGAGCCGTTCACTTTCGACTACCAACACCTGCATACCGCCAAGATCGGCGAGCACCAGCCGGTGGCGCGTCCGCGCTCGCTGATTTCCGGTCAGCGTATGAAAAAGATCGAATGGGGCCCGAACTGGGAAGAGATTCTTGGCACCGAGTTCGCCAAGCGGCGCAAAGACGCCAACTTCGACAAGGTGCAGGCAGATATTTACGGCCAGTTCGAAAACACCTTCATGATGTATCTGCCGCGTCTGTGCGAGCACTGCTTGAACCCAACCTGTGTAGCGGCTTGCCCAAGTGGTGCGATCTACAAGCGGGAAGAGGACGGCATCGTTCTAATCGACCAGGACAAGTGCCGTGGCTGGCGTATGTGTATCTCCGGCTGCCCCTACAAGAAGATCTACTACAACTGGAAAAGCGGTAAGTCCGAGAAGTGTATTTTCTGCTACCCGCGTATCGAGGCCGGTCAGCCGACCATCTGCTCCGAGACCTGTGTGGGCCGCATTCGCTATCTCGGCGTGCTGCTGTATGACGCTGATCGGATCGAGGAAGTGGCAAGCTCCCCTGACGAGCGTGATCTCTACCACCGCCAGTGCGAGATTTTCCTAGATCCCAACGATCCGGAAGTGATTGCCCAGGCCAAGCGGGATGGCATCCAGGATAACGTCATCAAAGCCGCCCAGGCCTCACCGGTTTACAAGATGGCTATCGACTGGGGATTGGCGCTGCCGCTGCACCCGGAATACCGCACGCTGCCGATGGTGTGGTACGTGCCGCCGCTGTCGCCGATTCAGTCCGCCGCTGAGGCGGGGCATGTAGAGTTCGATGGCATCCTGCCCAAGATCGAATCACTGCGTATCCCGGTGAAGTACCTGGCTAACCTGTTGACAGCCGGTGAAGAGGAGCCCGTGGTATTGGCACTCAAGCGCTTGATGGCGATGCGTGTCTACATGCGCGGCAAGCACGTGGATAGCGCCCCTAATGCCGAGGTGCTCGACGCCGTAGGTCTGAGCGTAGCCCAGGTGGAAGAAATGTACCGCTACCTGGCCATTGCCAACTACGAGGATCGTTTCGTGATCCCCACCAGCCATCGTGAGATGGCAACCGAAGCCTTCCCCGAGCGGGGTGGATGTGGCTTTACCTTTGGTGATGGTTGCCACGGTGAGAGCCAGCCCAACCTATTTAACGGCCGTAAGCAGACCAGCGTTTTGGTAAAACCGGTAGAGGTCTTCGACCCACAGCCACAACTTGAGGAGTCTCGTCATGACTGAAGCCGCTACCCAATCGCCGACCCCGGTAGAGCCGTCGTTCGAACCGCTACAGGGTATGCGTAGCCTACGCGTACTGGCCCGCCTGCTCGATTACCCGACCCAGGAACTGCAGGATGCCAGCGGTGAGCTCATCGAAATTCTCAATGCCGAACGCCGCCTGGGGGCGGCTCTCAAATCGTCGCTAATGGAGTGGTGTCAGCGTCTCCAAGAGGGCGACCTGCTTGAGCTGCAGGCCGAGTACGTCGCCATGTTCGATAAGGGGCGGGCTACGTCGCTGCTGCTATTCGAGCACGTTCACGGTGAATCCCGCGATCGTGGTCAGGCCATGGTCGATCTTATGGCCGAATATAGCGCGGCCGGTTTCGAACTGGATGCCCGGGAGCTGCCGGACCATATACCGGTATTTCTTGAATACCTTTCGATGTGCGACGACGCCGAGATCGGCCGTTGGTTGGGCGAAATACGTCATATCCTGGCGCTGCTCACCGCGCGGCTGGAGGAGCGCGGAGCGGATCACGCCCTGGTGCCGCTATCACTCTTGGCGTTAATTGGGGCCGAGGGCGATGTCGAAGAGCATCGGCCCCAGGTCAAAAAAGAAGCGCCTGATAACACCCCCGAAGCCTTGGACGCCGTATGGGAAGAAGAAGCGGTGCGTTTCTCGGCAACCTCTGACGAAGACTGCGCGCTGCAGTCTGCCGAAGGCCGCCGCTTGGCCGAGCGCAAACACACCGTTCAGAGCCAGCCGGTACGCATTATGCCTGCTCCGTCTTTAAATGCCTCTTCCGCTCCTTCCGCCGATCGTTAATAGGAGAATCACCATGTATGACGCGATTGCGCATTACTTAACCCATCTGATCTACGGTTACTACCCCTATCTCGCGGGCACGGTGTTTCTGCTTGGCAGCCTGCTCCGTTTTGATCATGGTCAGTACACCTGGAAGACCGGTTCTAGCCAGATGCTCTCTTCAAAGAATATGCGCCTGGGCAGCAACCTGTTTCATATCGGTATTATCGTGATTTTCTTCGGCCATCTGGTGGGCATGCTCACACCGCACTGGGTCTATGAACCGTTCCTGCACGCCGGTACTAAACAGCTAGTGGCTATCGTGGTGGGCGGTATTGCCGGTGCCATGTGCGTGGTGGGCGGCGCCATGTTGCTCTATCGTCGCCTGGCCAACCCACGCGTAAAGGCGTCGTCGAGCATGATGGATACCTTGATCCTGGGCTTGATCGTCTTACAGGCGTGCCTGGGTATGGTGACCATCATCTTCTCGTTGGGCCATATGGACGGCGAGATGATGCTGACACTCTCCAGCTGGGCGCAGTCGATTGTCTTCTTCAGCGGCGGTGCGGCGGACTACATGCAGGAAGTGTCATGGATCTACAAACTGCATATCTTTATCGGCTTAACCATCATCCTGCTGTTCCCGTTTTCGCGGCTGGTGCATGTGTGGAGCGCGCCGTTCGGCTATGTAACCCGGCGCTATCAGCTTGTCCGCCGTCGTGGCTAAAAACTGGCTTGTGCTCGGCCAGGCCTAGAGGAGAAATAACATGCAGATGATTGATATCGAACAGCTACCTGGGGGCGTCGCTGCGCCTCCGGTACGTGTCGGTGACACCCCTATCGATGAAGCAACGATTGCGTTGGAGATGCAGTACCACCCCGCCGAAACGTCGGGGGAGGCCCAGCTTCAGGCGGCCCGCGCCCTGGTGGTCAGGGAACTGCTGCGCCAGCGAGCCAACGTCCTGGGCCTACTGTCGAGGCAGGAAACTAACGAAGCACAGGAAGATGCGGCGATTGCTGCCTTGCTCGAACAGGAGCTTGAGGTGCCGGAACCGGGGGAAACAGATTGCCAGCGCTTTTTTGACACCCACCGCGAGCGCTTCAGCGAACCAGTGCAGTTACGCGTTCGGCATATCCTGCTCGCGGCCGCACCCGATGACTCCCAGGGTCGCGACGACGCTTACCAGCTTGGTGAAAAGCTACTCGAACAGCTTAAGCAGATACCCGAACGGTTTGCCGAATTTGCTCAACACCACTCCGCGTGCCCTTCAAAAGAGCTGGATGGTGATTTGGGCTGGCTGGTGTCAGGGCAGACTGTTCCGGAGTTGGATCGCGCTTTGCAGCACTTACCCGAAGGTCTACACGAGCGCCCCTTGGCGTCTCGCTATGGCTGGCATGTGGTGAGTATTGACGAGCGGCGAGACGGTAGGGCGTTACCTTTCGATCAAGTGATTGACCGGGTGCGCCATAGCCTACGGGAACAGGCAACTCGACGTGCGCTGCGTCACTATTTGCTGGCGTTAGAGAGCGAAATAGGCGTCGAAGGGATTGTTCTGGATGACGATGCTGGCGGCAGCTTGATGCAATAGCTTGAAGCAATAGCAAAGCTAATAGGAGAGGCTTGATGTCCCATGTTCCTGTAGATGCTCTTTTCACTCCGCTCGGCATCGCGGTGCTAACGGTTTCCGATACCCGTGGTTTCGACGAGGATGGTAGCGGTGACCTGCTGGTTGAACATCTGAGCGAAAGCGGCCATATCCTGGTCGAGAGGCGCATCGTTTCTGATGATATCTACCAGGTTCGTGCCGTGGTCTCGGAGTGGATTGCCCGAACGGATGTCCACGCGATTCTGGTTAATGGCGGCACTGGCTTTACCTCCCGGGATACCACTCCCGAGGCGTTGATACCGCTGTTCGACAAAGCGATTGAGGGGTATGGCGAGCTGTTCCGCCACTACTCCCTGAAAACAATCGGCACAGCGACGATCCAGTCTCGCGCCGTAGCGGGGGTGGCCAACCGAACGATGATATTTGCGATGCCCGGTTCGCCCAAAGCGTGTGCCTTGGCGTGGGACAGGATTATTGCTTTGCAGCTGGACTCCCGCACTCGGCCCTGCAACTTCGCCGCCATGGTGCTGCCTTCAGCGACCCCGTGTAGTGGACGTCACACAGCGACTTCTTCCAATGAGGTGGAGCGCTTATGAACTGTCACTGCGCAGAAATAGTCACGCCCGGCTTGTTAGATCTGTTTGATGCGCGCCAACGGCTTATCGACGCAGCCACGCCCATTAATGCAGTAGAAACCATCACCCTAGAACAATCGACAGGGCGAGTGCTGGCAGAAACGCTGGTCGCTCCTCTCGATATGCCGGGCGTGGACAATAGCGCTATGGATGGTTACGCGCTGTGTCTGGCTGATTACCAAGCGGCACCTCGCGGCGCAGGCTTACCCATTCTCCAACGCGTACCAGCTGGCGCAGGCGTCATGCTGCTACCGGAAGGAGGCTGCGCGCGTATTTTTACCGGCGCGCCGGTGCCCATGGGGGCAAATATTGTGGTGCCTCAAGAGCGGGTGACTCTTGATCCGCGCGGGCATATACACCTCGAGGGTAGCTTGGTGCTAGGCGCTAACATTCGTCGCCAAGGCGAGGAGACTCGCATAGGCACCCCGCTGCTCGCTGCGGGTAAGCTTCTTGATGCCGCGTCGATTGCGCTGCTGGCAAGCCATGGAATCAATGCCGTGACTGTCAAACGGCGTCTGAGGGTGGCGCTGCTTTCCACCGGCGATGAGCTGATTGCCCCAGGTACAGTGCGATCACCGGGACAGGTATACGACAGCAACCGCGCCATGCTTAACGCACTGCTAGCGCAAGCTCAGTGCGACGTGCTGGATTTGGGCATCATCGCTGATTCACCGCAGTCATTGCATCAGGCCTTTGAGCACGCACAAACCGTTGCGGATGTGGTGATGTGCACCGGAGGCGTTTCGGTAGGCGAGGAGGATCATGTACGCCCAGTGATCGAGCAGCGCGGTGGCTTACATTTTCATGGTGTCGCCATGAAGCCAGGGAAGCCCTTTGCGTTCGGTTATCTGGGCGCGGAGCCTGCCTCTTCCACACCGTTAATGGCGCTGCCGGGTAATCCTGTGGCCTCCCTGGTGGGCTGGCAGCTGCTGGCGCTGCCGTTTATCCATGCCATGCAAGGTAGAGCCGTAGCGGCTCTACAGCGTTATCCGGTAAAAGCGGGCTTTTCTCAGCGTGGCCCCCAGGGGCGCTGCGAGCTACTACGGGTGGTGATGAATTGGTCACAGGGGGCTCCCGTGGCGCAGCTAGCGGGCGGGCAGGGCTCACATATGCTCAGCGCGGCTAGCCAGGCCCATGGTTATTTAATGATTAACCCCGCCACGGAGGTAACTGAAGGGGCCACCTATCACTATTACCCCATCAATCAGTTCGCCGCTTGAACAGCTTTTCCTATCGTGGCCACTGACCTCGTTTTTTTTCATAGGAGAGGGTATGTCTTCACAACACAAACCCCGCACACTGATTTATGCCTGCTCCGGCTGCTCTGATGTGGCGCAACTTGCCAATAGCGTTGCCCTGCGTCTTGACCATGCAGGAGAGGCAGAAATGTCCTGCATTGCTGGTGTGGGCGGTGGTGTGCCCGGTCTGGTGCGCATTGCCCGCTCCGGGCGCCCTATTGTAGCCATTGACGGGTGCCAGATGCACTGCGCCAGCCACTGTCTCGCCAAAGCGGATGTGATACCCACAGAGCACGTAAAGCTATATGAAAACGGCCTGCGCAAGCGGCGGGGCCAGTTTTATGATGAGCAAACAATCATCGACGTCACCGCAGAAGTAAAAGAACTTATTGCACGGCTGCCCGTTAATGCCAATACCCAAGAGGAACCCATGGAATGAGTGCGCTAGTCGATGGGTATGGCCGTACGGTGCGTTACCTGCGTATATCGGTAACTGATCGTTGTGATTTTCGCTGTGTGTACTGCATGGCTGAGGAAATGACCTTTCTGCCACGCGCCCAACTGCTTACCCTTGAGGAGATAGCCGCGCTTTCACAGGCATTTGTCGAGCTGGGCGTGGAGAAAATCCGTCTAACTGGCGGTGAGCCGCTGGTACGCCAGGGCGTACTCACGCTAGTGCAAAAACTCGGTGCATTGGAAGGCCTGCGCGAGCTGGCGATGACCACCAACGGCTCAGGGTTGGTCAAGCATGCCAATGCTTTGCGGCAAGGCGGGCTACATCGGCTCAATATTAGCCTCGACTCGCTCAAGCCCGAACGCTTTAAAGCATTAACCCGGACGGGGGATCTTGATCAGGTGATCGCGGGTATCCGTGCAGCGCGCCGCGCTGGCTTTCAGTCGATTAAGCTCAACGCCGTACTGCTCAAGGGGCGCAATGACGACGAAATTATCGACTTGGTAAACTTTGCCCGGGATGAACAAGTCGATATAAGCTTTATTGAGGAGATGCCGCTGGGCGCTATCAGCGAGCATAACCGTGGTGAAACCTTTCTTTCCACCGATGCGGTACGCGAGACCATAGAAAACCACTATCAACTCTTACCCACCACCGAAACCACCCTAGGGCCATCCCGTTATTACCGCATGGTAGACAGCCAGTCGCGGATTGGCTTTATTTCTCCCCATAGCCACAATTTCTGCGCTGCCTGTAATCGTGTTCGGGTGACGGCTGAAGGGCGACTACTCCTTTGCTTGGGCAATGAGCACTCGGTAGATTTACGCGCCGTAATGCGACGTTATCCGGGTGATACCCAGCGGCTTAAATCGAGCATTGTGGCGGCAATGAAGAAAAAACCTGAGCGTCATCACTTCACGACGGATGGTGAAGTTCAAATAGTGAGGTTTATGAATGCAACAGGCGGGTAATACGATTCGGTCAGCGTTCAAAGCTAACAGGGGCTAGTGGTGAATAGCGCTTTCCGTTAAGCTCCTCGACAATTTTTTATTTTTGGTTGCGTTGAGGTGATTGTATGTGGAGCCTGCTAAGGCTGTCTGCAATATCACTATCAGTACTCATGATAGCTGGTTGCTCAGATCCCAAAATTGATACTAGCTCCATGCCTGCGTCGGTTGTCTCGGTTGAGAAAGTGCGTAACTCCTTGCCCACCTACAAACGCGATGAGTTTGATCAAGGCTTGATCATTATCGCCACGTCGACGTCGTTTAGTGGTATCGATATTCTCAACCCCCACCGCATGAATGCCGCCGAGATTGCCGAAACTGCCAATGTGCAAATGCATGGGTTAACGGGGGATCAGGTGATTCAGCGTGCCGATCAAATTCTGCGCGAGCGTCGGGCACGCGAACGCGAACAGGCTATTCGCACCTTAAAGCGGCTGGAAGAGAAGCGTGCAAAAGCCACCAGTGATCAGCAGCAGTTAGCGCGGTTTACCATTGACAGTGCTCGCTATTACATTGGCTCAAGCCCTTATGGCGCTCCGGAACCTGTGATTGATCTTACAGTGACCAATGACACGGATCAGGCCATTTCTGAGCTTCTGTTGAGGGGCGTGGTGACGAGCTCTGATCACTCAGCAGCTTGGGTAGACGAAACGTTTTACTACGTTGTTCCTGGTGGCATTGAGCCTGGTGAAACACTTGAGTGGAGCCTTGCGCCTAACCGCTTTGGCCCATGGGGGAATGCTCAAATACCCAGCGATGCAGAGCTGACGGTCACCTTGCAAGGGTTGAAAGGGCTTGATGAGCAGCCATTATGGGACTCCCCTGAGCTAACGGAACACGAACTGGCCAGACTTGAGCAACTGCAGAAGGAGTATGGTGGCATTGCTTTCTCCCGTTTGGAGTGAGTCTCGTGTGGACTAAGCTCTTTGTGAGGTAAGCGATGCAAAAACCACAGCGCCCTAGCGGTTATCCGATAGGGCGCAAACATTTCTACCAATTATCTTTTCGCCAAACGGGGTTACTTACTCTTTGGCTTCATGGTCGGCGAGGGCGGCAACAATTGCCTCTTCCCACTGCCCTTCGGTTAAACCCCAATGTTCCATCTCTGACTGATCGGGGCTGCCTTCCGACGCCTCGCGCAGTTTATCGACGCTGCTGCTTTCATAGCAGTGCTTGGCGAAATCTTTGGTTTTTACATCTTTTAGCTGGTTAATCATCGACATATTGAGTTCCTTTCAAGGTCAATTGAGGTAATGCTCCCTCAGTGTAGCTATTCTGGCCACTTTTACCTGACTTGGTTCCCCAGTTCCGTTTAGCTGACGTGAAAAAAGAGCAGGGTGCGCTTTTCGTAAAGCTAGCCAGCCATCAGCGTATCGATAAAAATCTTACCGGCGATACTTGCCAGCAGCAGCATAACCAAATTATCAAACCAGCGGTGGGGCAGCCGTTTGCCCAGTCGGGCGCCTAGCGGCATGGCGGCGAGTATCACCACAAGGGCAAGGATACTAAACAGAAAGCGTTCCAGAGTTAAAATGCCCGCGTTTAAAAGCGCCGGTATTTGAACACTGGTAATAGCGACGAAGAAGACCGAGATGGAGCCAATAAATACGCTTCGTTTCAACTGCATCGCATTGAGAAACGTAACCGAGGCTGGCGCCGACATGCCTGCAGCGCCTTGAAGCACGCCAGCGAGTAGGCCAATAGGGATCACTAGTCGCGCAGCGATATTAAAAGGCAGGGCGATGCGTCGTTTCATCACTTTGATGATCAGGTAAAGCACGATCACACCCGCCACACCCAGTGACAGTATTTCGGGAGATAAAACGACTAATCCCCAAGTGCCCAGAACGATGCCTAGCCCGCCAGCAATGGAGAAAGCTGCCAAGAAGCGCAAGGGTAGTAGGTGGCGTCGATATTGCCATACCTGTAAAGCATTACTAAATAGGTTAGGCGCGACTAATAGAGCGATAGCGAGTTGAACGTCGTACAGCATGGTGAGAATGGGTACGACAATAACCGGGACACCTGAACCGATGGCGCCTTTGACGATACCTGCAACGAGTAGCGCTATAAACGCAATTAACAGCATAAGGTTACCGGCCCTTTTTAGCGCACAGCCGCCACGCAACCGGCAGCTGTGCGTATTGATTTCCTTCAGGATTAGGTTTAGTCTGAAAAGTCGGCGAGCGAAGGCCAGACAAGGCAAAAATCGGCGAAAAGACGGAGTTTACGTTGTGTAAATGAGTACTTTGAGCCGATTTTTAACGCCGTATGGTCGAGCGCAGCCAGTTTTCAGGCAGAGCCTAAACGCTGTTATTTCAGCACATAGCAGGGCACATAGTGCTGGCCGTCGAGTTTCATGCGCCCTTGGGCTACAAACGAGGTGAGTAGCTCGTCAAGGCGTTGCATTAGTTCGGGCTCTGCGGTCAGTACAAAGGGGCCATGAGCTTCAATGGCTCGAATGCCAGCCTCTTTGACGTTGCCTGCGACGATCCCCGAGAAAGCGCGGCGCAGATTAGCAGCAAGCTCATGGGTAGGCTGCTGGCGGTGCAGCGCTAAGCCACGCATGGCGTCGTGTGTCGGTTCAAAGGTTGCCTGGAAGTCGCGCGCAATGGTCAATCGCCAGTTGTAGTAGAAAGCATCCTGATGGGTGCGCCGGAATTCAGCGATCTCATCGATGCCGTGGCGCATGGTGCGTGCAACCGAGACCGGATCGCCGGTAATGATGGTGTAGTAACGGCGGATATCCTCACCGAGGGTATAGACCAGAAATTCATCAATTTTCTGAAAGTAGGCCGCAGAATCAGCAGGGCCAGTGAAAATTAACGGAAAAGGAATATCCTGGTTGCTGGGGTGCAGCAGAATGCCCAGCAGATAGAGAATCTCTTCTGCGGTGCCCACCCCGCCAGGAAACACAATAATGCCATGGCCCAGGCGCACAAAGGCTTCCAAGCGTTTTTCAATGTCTGGCATGACAACCAGTTCATTGACGATGGGGTTAGGCGCTTCGGCAGCGATAATGCCGGGCTCTGAAACACCCAAATAGCGGCCTTCTTTACGCCGCTGCTTGGCATGGGCAACGTTCGCGCCTTTCATGGGGCCTTTCATTGCGCCAGGGCCACAGCCGGTACAAATATCTAAATCGCGCAGACCCAAGTGATAGCCCACATCTTTGGTATATTCGTACTCTTCCCGGGAGATAGAGTGACCGCCCCAGCACACCACCAGGCTAGGGTCGCGGCCGGGTTTGAGCGTGCCCGCTTTGCGCAGAATATGGAAGACCGCATTGGTGGTGCCTTCTCCCGTACTCAGGTCAAAACGATTGTGGTGCTGAATCTCATTGTAGACGTAAACGATGTCGCGAATGATCGAGGATAGATGCTCGCGGATACCGCGAATCATGCGGCCATCTACAAAGGCTTCGGCGGGGGCGTTAGTGAGCTTTAGGCGAATGCCGCGGTCTTGCTGCAGCACTTCAATATCGAAATCTTTATAGGCTTCTAAAATCGCCAGGCTATCGTCGCTGGGATTACCGCAATTGAGTACTGCCAACGCACAGCGCCGAAGAAGGTCGTGCAGACCGCTTTGAGAAGTTTTATGCAGTCGATTAACTTCATGCTGAGAGAGTACTTCGAGGCTCCCCTCGGGGGAAATGATGCTGGAAAGAGTGGCGCGAGGTTGAACGTTTTCGGTCATTAGCGGGGCTGTCCCTAATCGTTTGATGTCTCTTGGCATATTACCACGCCCAAGCGGTGGGTACAGCGCAGCGGCTGGCTCGCCGGGGTGTGCTATTATGAGGTCTATTTTATAGGGCGGCGGCAATAGCGTTTTTTGTTAGTTACTAAACTGTTGCCTAAAGCGGGTTCTCAAAGAGAGCTGCTAAAGACCGTTATCAAAGACCATGGCGCTTCACTATGTTCAATGCCCACTATTTTCGTACCTTTATTACGCTTGTTGAAACAGGCAGTTTTACCCGTACGGCGCAACGTTTAGAAATGACCCAGCCGGGCGTAAGCCAGCATGTACGCAAGTTAGAAGACTATTTAAATAAAGAGCTGCTAGAGCGCAAGGGGCGTAGCTTTACATTAACCGAATCGGGGCGGCGTGCTTACGATTACGCTTTAAAGTTATTTGCTGAGCATGAACAGTTCCGTCACGGGCTAGACGATGACTCTTTGGATAGCGGTGACTGCCGCATTGCCTCGCCGGGTAGCGTTGGCCTGATGTTCTATCCGTATATATTGGGGCAGCAGCAAATGCACCCCAATTTAACGGTCAACTATAGCTTTGCGTTCAACCACGAAATCGTCAATGACCTGCTTGAAGGGCGTTATGACATCGGGATAGTCACCGAGGCAATGCGGCACCCTGAGCTTAGCTGCAGCATTTGGCATGAAGAACCGCTCTGCTTGGTGGTGCCTGCAGATTTTGCGGGCAGCACGTTATCAGATTTAATGGGCATCGGCTTTCTCAATTATTACGACGGCATTAACCATGCCAATGCACTGCTGCGAGCCAATTACCCCGACGAGTTTCGCTCAATGACCCATTTCCGCCATCAAGGTTTTACCAATGAAGTCAGCATGGTGCTGGATGCAGTGGCCAGGGGATTGGGCTTTAGCGTGGTATCGCGATTGGTATTGGAAACTTCGCCTTGGCAGCGCCAGGTAAAAGCGTTGAACCTGCCCAATGCGGTCAATGAAGTGCTCTATTTGCTGCGCCGCCGCGACTCGGTGCTGCCTAAGCGCTACGCGAAGCTGTTAGACGGTTTTCACGCTCAGCGTCTGCAAGAAAAAACGCCCTTGATGCCGTCTAATTGATTAGGCACCAAGGGCGTTTTCGTTACTTAGAGCGCTATCGCTTCACATCTTGCCAGCTTTGCCGCTAGTTGCGATATTCGTCGATGCTAGGGCAGGAGCAGATTAACTGACGGTCACCGAAAACGTTATCGACGCGGTTAACGGCGGGCCAGTATTTAGCGGCTTGAACAGCCGCGGTCGGGAAGGCGGCCAACTGGCGGTCATAAGGCCGCTGCCAGTCGCTATCCATTAGATCCGCCTGGGTATGTGGCGCATTGACCAGCGGATTATTATCCAACGGCCATTCGCCGCTCTCCACTCGGGCGATCTCGTCACGAATGGCAATCATCGCATCGCAGAAACGGTCGATTTCATACAGCGACTCAGACTCAGTCGGCTCGATCATCAGCGTGCCCGGCACTGGGAACGACATGGTTGGTGCGTGAAAACCGTAATCCATCAAACGCTTGGCGATATCCTCCTCGCTAATCCCAGAGGCCGCTTTGAGCGGACGAATATCGATTATGCATTCGTGGGCAACGGTACCGTTCTGACCGCGGTATAGAATCGGGAATGCCGCTTCCAATCGTTTGGCAATGTAATTGGCGTTTAGGATGGCAAGCTCGGTAGCTTCCCGCAGCCCGCGGGCACCCATCATCTTAATGTAGGCCCAGGAAATGGGCAGAATGGAAGCACTGCCGAAGGCAGCCGCGGAGACTGCACCGCTATCAGTGTTGACGCCGTTGATAGGTGTTACCACATGGTTTGAAACGTAGGGCACCAAGTGGGCTTTCACGCCGATAGGGCCCATGCCCGGGCCGCCGCCACCGTGGGGAATACAGAACGTTTTGTGCAGGTTAAGGTGAGACACATCGCCGCCAAAATCGCCAGGACGGGTTAACCCTACCTGGGCGTTCATATTGGCGCCATCGATATACACCTGACCACCGTTGTCGTGAACGATCTTGCACGCTTCGCGTACGCTGGTTTCAAACACCCCGTGTGTGGATGGGTAGGTCAGCATAATGGCGGAGAGCTTATCGCTATGCTGTTCAGCTTTAGCGCGTAAATCCGCTATGTCGATATTGCCGTTTTGATCGCACTCGACCACCACCACCTTCATTTGCACCATGGCTGCCGAGGCAGGGTTGGTGCCGTGGGCAGAGCTTGGAATCAAGCAGACATCGCGATGACCTTCGCCTTGGGCCGCTTGGTAACGACGAATTGCCACAAGGCCAGCATATTCACCCTGAGCGCCGGAGTTAGGCTGCATCGAGAGGTGATCGTAACCGGTGACTTCGACCAGGAAGGCCGAGAGCTCGTCGATCATTTGATGATAGCCAGCCACCTGGTCGCGAGGTGCAAAGGGGTGAAGGTGCGCAAACGAGGGCCAGGAGACGGGGATCATTTCGCTGGTGGCGTTGAGCTTCATGGTGCAGGAGCCGAGCGGGATCATTGCATGGGCAAGCGACAGATCCTTGTTCTCAAGACGCTTCAAGTAGCGCAGCATTTCGGTCTCGCTGCGGTAGCGGTTAAATGTGGGATGGCTCAAGAAGTCGCTTTCGCGCTGGCATGCCGTGGGAATGCCGGAAGCGCCGCTAGCTACCACTTGCTCGTCCAATACTGCAACGGCAAGGCCGTGCTCATCGCCCAGCAGCACATCAAACAATGTGGCTACATCGTGGGCGGTGGTGGTTTCATCCAGGCTAATACCGACATCGCCATTGCCGAAGTAGTGCAGATTAATATCATGGGTCATGGCTCGGCCATGGATCTTACCTGCATCAACACCTGTCAGACGTAGCGTATCAAACCAGCTGTCATGAGCGAGCGATACGCCTGCCTGCTTAAGGCCTTCGGCAAGCAGGGTGGCTAGGCGATGAACGCGGCCGGCAATTTTGCGCAACCCTTCTGCACCGTGATAGGTGGCATAAAAGCCTGCGATGTTGGCCAGAAGCGCCTGGGCGGTACAGATATTGGACGTCGCTTTCTCGCGGCGGATATGCTGCTCGCGGGTCTGCATTGCCATGCGCAGGGCGGTGTTACCACGGCTATCTTTTGATACGCCGATGATACGCCCAGGAATCGAGCGCTTGAGCTTGTCGGATGTAGCAAAGAACGCCGCGTGAGGGCCACCAAAGCCCATGGGTACGCCAAAGCGTTGGGAGTTGCCCACCACAATATCCGCGCCCAGCTGGCCGGGTTCTTTAAGCAGCACCAGACTCAAAAGATCGCTGGCCACGCAGGTCATTATATTGCGCTCAGCCGCGGCGCTTAATAGCGGTGCCAGATCGCGCACTTCACCACTGGCAGAGGGGTACTGAACCAGGGCTCCAAATACATCGTGGCTGGCCAATTCTTCTGCAGGGCCGGTGATCAGCTCAAAGCCAAAGAACTCGGCACGGGTTTTAACGACATCCAGCGTTTGCGGGAAAACATCGTCGGCGACGAAAAAAGCGTTGGATTTGCTTTTCTTATTACCACGCTTACACAGCGCCATGGCTTCGGCGGCAGCGGTGGCTTCGTCGAGCAGCGACGCATTAGCCAGCTCCATGCCGGTTAAATCCATGACCACCTGCTGGAAGTTAAGCAAGCCTTCCAGGCGTCCTTGAGAAATCTCCGGCTGGTAGGGGGTGTAGGCCGTGTACCAGCCTGGGTTTTCCAATACGTTGCGCTGAATCACCGCGGGCATATGGGTGCCGTAATAGCCCTGGCCAATATAGCTCTTAGCCACGCGGTTCTGCCGCGCGAGCTGCGCTAGGTACTCTAGCGCCTCTGATTCGCTGCGCGGTTCATCAAGCGCTAGCTCACGGCCAAGACGGATATCGCTCGGCACGGTCTGTTCAATCAGATCTTCCATGTGCTGCATGTTGAGCGCTTTTAACATGGTGGCCACGTCATCTTGACTTGGACCATTATGACGTTTGATAAAAGCATCGTGATCGGCCAGCTCGGCCAGACGGCGTGTTTCAAGAGACATGAAGAAGATTCCGGACGTTAAGAGAGAACCGTGCAGGGCGTTAAGCGAAGAGCCTGCCATAAAGGATAAAGGCAGGCCCTAATATATGATTCAGCTACCGCCTTTAGTCGTCGGCGCTTAGCGTTGCTTGATAGGCATCTGCGTCGAGCAGGCCATCAAGTGAGTCGCTGTCTAAACGCACTTTCATAATCCAGCCGCCTTCGTAAGGCGCTTCATTGACTGTTTCTGGGGCGTCTTCAAGAGCGTCATTGACCTCAATGACTTCGCCAACAACCGGTGAGTAGAGATCAGAAGCAGCTTTTACCGATTCGATAACGCCAAACTCTTGCCCTTTGTTCAGCGCTGTTCCCACTTCAGGCAGTTCAACAAACACGACATCGCCGAGCGCCTGCTGGGCGTGATCAGTTATACCCACGGTCACGGTGCCGTCCTTATTATCCAGCACCCACTCGTGGCTTTCTGCGTAACGAAGATTGGTAGGAAGATTGCTCATGGTGTTTTCCTATATGAAACAGTTTTCTGGGCCCGAGCATACTAGCGGTTGTCGTTCGCCTTGGCGACTAGTGACTGGGGTAGATCGAGCGAATAAGCAAGCATGTTAACGTGTTTCCAATCGGAAACAAATTTCTTCGTTGCTTCAAAGCTTGCTTGGTAGCGTTATCGGTTCAGCTACTTTTCGCCGGGTTTGTGCAGAAGATCGGGTTATGAAAAAAGCGGTATCCTCTATGCACAAGCGACATCACCCTAGATGCTAGCTAAGTTTATGGTGTAAAACATTCAAATCGTGCGCTAACCAACAATAGCGTCGTTAGGACTAGCCCGTAATCGCAACAAGCCAATAATACACACCAATATTGCATACCAACAAAGCGAGGAGATGAACATGGAAGCATTAACTAGCCTCTTAGGGGCGATCAACGGCGTGGTCTGGGGGCCCGTCATGTTGATTCTGCTACTCGGTGTGGGGATCTA
The DNA here is from genome assembly GCF_005937175.1 of Halomonas sp. ATBC28. NCBI lineage: Bacteria > Pseudomonadati > Pseudomonadota > Gammaproteobacteria > Oceanospirillales > Halomonadaceae > Halomonas > Halomonas sp. ATBC28. The sequence goes on from NZ_VCQL01000016.1 coordinate 65,283, forward strand.
CCTGCAGCTTGGCTTGAAACTAATGCCGATTAGAAAGCTCGGCATGGGCTTCAAGCTAATGTGGGCGGGGCGTGATGCGAAACCTGGGGTGGGTAAAGCGGCAGCTGCCAAAGAGGGAGACGAAGGGGAAATATCTCCTTTTAATGCCTTGATGACCGCACTCTCTGCGACCATCGGTACCGGTAATATTGCCGGTGTCGCCACAGCCATTGCGTTAGGTGGCCCTGGCGCTGTGTTTTGGATGTGGATTACCGCACTGGTGGGTATGGCCACTAAATTTGCTGAAGCGGTGCTGGCCGTGCGCTATCGTGAAACCGATAGCACTGGCTACCACGTGGGCGGGCCGATGTTTTACATCAAGAATGGCCTGGGTAAAAAGTGGCTATGGTTGGGCGGCCTGTTCTCATTTTTTGGCGCTGTCGCAGCCTTCGGGATTGGCAATACCGTTCAGTCCAACTCCGTTGCTGACGCCATGGACGCCACCTTCGGCGTGCCGCACTGGCTCACGGGGGTGGTCATTATGGTGCTGGCTGGCGCGGTGATTCTGGGCGGTATCAAGCGTATTGCTAAAGTGGCGGGCAAGTTGGTGCCGATTATGGGCATTGCCTACGTAGTGGCTGGCTTGTTGGTATTGATCGTCAATGCCGGGCAGATCGGTGAAGCTTTTGGTTTGATCTTCTACTATGCCTTCAACCCCATGGCGGCCGCAGGTGGTTTCGCGGGCGCCGCCGTCATGGCGGCGATTCGTTTTGGTGTGGCACGCGGGATCTTTTCCAACGAAGCGGGTTTGGGTAGTGCGCCGATCGCGCACGCGGCGGCCAAAACCAAAAATCCAGTGCGCCAAGGCTTAATCGCGATGTTGGGCACTTTTATCGATACCATTCTTGTGTGCACGATTACCGCGTTGGTGATTTTGACCTCAACGGTTTGGCAAGAGGGTGAAGCGGGGGCGTCGCTGACCGCGCTTTCGTTTGACGCTGCACTGCCTGGCTTTGGCAATCAGATTGTCGCCATTGCGTTGGCGATTTTTGCCTTTACCACCATCCTAGGCTGGTCATTTTACGGTGAGAAGTGCTGCCAGTTCCTGTTTGGCACTCGCTCTATTATGATCTATCGGGTGCTGTTCGTACTGGCCATCCCGCTGGGCGCCATCGCTCAACTGGGCTTTATCTGGCTCATGGCGGATACCTTCAACGCCATGATGGCGATCCCGAACCTGATTGCCTTGGCACTGCTTTCGCCGGTAGTCTTTAAGCTAACCAAGGACTATTTCGACGGCAAAGACGTATTGCCGGGTGAAGCACTGGATCACGACCAATAATACCCGCAGCGCGTTCATCGGCGCTGTAGGTGAACGTGAATAACAGGAGAGTCGGGAAGGCACTTAATCAGTGGCTTCCCGTTCTCTTTTTTGAGCGAACACTTTTAAGTGAGGAAAGCCCCTATGTCTGAATTAAAGCAAACGCCACTGCATGCGCTGCACCTCAAGCTAGGCGCCAAGATGGTACCTTTTGCTGGCTACGATATGCCGGTGCAGTATCCGCTGGGGGTCAAAAAAGAACATGAACACACCCGTCAAAAGTGCGGGCTGTTCGATGTCTCCCATATGGGGCAAATCAGCGTTTCCGGTGACGGCGTGGCCGAAGCCCTGGAAACCTTGATTCCTGCCGATTTGATGAGCCTTGAGAAAGGTGCCCAACGTTACGGGCTGTTCACCAACACAGAAGGCGGCATTATTGACGACCTGATGGTGGTCAATGCGGGTGATCACTTCTATCTGGTAGTGAATGCCGCCTGTAAAGATCAGGACTTGACTCACCTGCGCCTCAATTTGGCGTCAACCCATACAATTGAACCTTTGGATCGTGGCTTACTAGCGCTCCAAGGGCCTCAGGCGCGGGATGTCATGCAGCGGCTTTGCCCTGAAGCCTGTGAGCTTGTGTTTATGCAGCATGGCCGCTTCACTATTGCTGGGCAGGAGGTTTGGGTGAGCCGCAGCGGCTATACCGGTGAAGATGGTTTTGAAATTTCCGTCGCCGCCGATGCTTGCGAAGCCTTCGCTGAGCAACTGCTAGCTGAGCCTGAAGTCGAAGCGATTGGCCTGGGAGCGCGGGACTCGCTGCGTTTGGAAGCGGGTTTATGCCTGTATGGCCACGATATGGATGAGCAAACCACCCCGATAGAAGCAGGTCTAATTTGGGCGATTGGCAAGCCCCGTCGTCGTGGCGGTGATCGGCCGGGAGGTTTTCCAGGCGCCGATGTGATTCTTCATCAGGTCGATGCCAAAGATCACACCCGCAAGCGTGTTGGGCTGTTAGCTGAAGGTCGCGCGCCGGTGCGTGAGGGTGCGCCGCTTGTGGATGAGGCAGGCAATGAGATTGGAATCGTTACCTCCGGCAGCTTTGGTCCCAGCGTCGGTAAGCCTGTGGCGATGGGTTATGTCACTCGCGAGCAGGAAGCACCGCAAAGCACTGTATTCGCGGTGGTACGCGGTAAACAGTTACCTATGGTGGTAACTCCCACGCCGTTTGTAAAGCCGGGCTACTATCGCGGCTAGAAGCGTGTCCATCTACCCGCGGCCCCTGCTTAAGCTAGGGGCCGTTGCTTTATAAAGGACAGTATTACGAGGGATGGTTTCAAGCGAGTGTTTTAGCGCAGAACCTGCTTGGGATCGATGGGTTTGCCGCCTTGGCGCAGATCAAAGAGTAGATCATAGCGTTGGGTGGCACTGCTTTGACCTACCTCACAAAGTGGGTCTCCCGCGCTAACCTGTTTGCCTACCTCGACCAAAATGCGCTCGCAAAGGGCGTATACGGTTTGGAGGTTATTGGCATGGTGCACAATCACCACTTCACCCAACTGACGCATACCGTCGGCAAAGCGTACTTCGCCAGGGGCGACGGCTTTAGCCTGAGCGCCAGCTTGAGTAGCCAGCAGCATGGGCTGCAGGGTGCCTCGGCTGTCTGGCCCGAAGCGGCGAACCACTCGATAATCCTCCAGCGGCCAGGGCCAGCGCCTGGCTGATGAGGGTAGCGCCTGACTGGGAGCGCTGCTGGTAGGTGCAGCGGCAGGCTTGTTAGCGCTTGAAGAGCTGCTACTGTTTGCTGAGCTTCTAGATGAACTTCGCGCCGCTGAACCGCTAAGGGGGAGGCTGACTATTTGGCCAATTCTCAAATTAGTGGGAGAGGCACTAGGGTTGGCACTCTGAATGCGGCCACTGGTAGTGCCAAAATGTCGGGCGATGCTCGAGAACGTATCACCAGGACGGATTTGATAGCGGTAGGGGCCACCTGAAGGTGCCCGCTCCTGCTGGGTAGGAATTAATAGACGTTGCCCAATTTCCAGGCGCCGCGTATCGGCACCTGGGTTAAAGCGCTCCAAGCGTTCCAGTGGCACGTTAGCCCGGGCCGCCAGCTTACCCAGCGTGTCGCCACGCTGTACTTGCACCCAGTTGCCACTGATCTGGCTGGCGCTAGGAGCGGCTGCTCGCTGGGATGACGATGGAGGAGCGCTGGAACAGCCGGTCAGTAGTCCCGCTAACAGCCAAACAGTGAGCCAGCCGGCTAGGCGTGATCGGTTCGGCTGTCCAGCATGCCATCTTTTTCCAACCAGAGTGCATTGATCCATGTGTGGAAGCGTTCCTTATGCTGCTTTTCTTCGTGGTTTTCTGATGCGTACATCCACTCAGGAATGCTGAGTTGCCGTGCCTGTAATGTTATGGGCGCTTCCCTGCCGCATAAAAAGCCCCAAAACGTCGGCGAGGGGTTAGCGTAGCTGATCGTCACATCCAGGATACCATCCAATTGGTTGCCTAGCAGACTAAGTACTTGGGCAATGCCGCCCGCTTTAGGGCGTAATAAGTGGCGGTAGGGGCTCTGCTGGGCATCGCGTTTGGTAACCGAAAAGCGGGTGCCCTCGACAAAATTAAAAATCGCAATGGGCGAGTGCCTTGCCTGCTGACACATCCGTTCGGTAGCTGCTCGATCAATGGTGGCCAGTTTAGGGTTTTTAGCGACTTGTTCGCGGCTAAAGCGGCGCATAAAAGGAAATTCTAGTGCCCAAAAAGCCAACCCTACGATGGGGATCCAGATTAATTGACGTTTTAAGAAAAAACGTGGCATGGGGATACGCCGATGCAACGCCATCAACAGCATAAAGATATCCGTCCAACTGCGGTGGTTGGATATCACCAGCCACCACTGCTGTGGGCTCAAATTATCAGGTACGCTGGCGTGTAGCACGGGTTTGAGCCAGTGCCGCATCCACCAAAGATTAACGCCTATCCAGTTAAGCGCAACGCCATTCAGCCCCTGCAACACTAACTGTTTAAGCCGCTGCCCTGGGGCAATGACTTTAAGTAGCGTCAGCAGAATGAGAGGTACGCCCCAGAACAGCGTGTTGAGCGTTAGCAGCAGAGCGCTAATCAGCCCCTTTAAAATAGGCATACCACGTTTCCTTACCGTCAGACCAATAACGTAATACTGAATGCTAAATGATCCTAGCCACGCTGCCCAGCAGAAACCTACAGCAATTCATTAGCTTGATGATGTTTTAGGCGAGCGGCAGTGAAGGGGCTTGGACGGTGTTCAAGAGAACGGTGCGCAGTGCATGGGTGGCTACGGAGAGCTCTTGGTGAGTCAAAATGCCGACCCGGCAGGAGATAGCGGGCGCTGTCAGCGGTATGCAGCGAGCGCCCAGTTCATGCATTTGACGAATGCACATGGAAGGCACAGCGCTGACGCCCAGACCGTCGGCAACCATCCGCCCCACGGTGGAGAGCTGGTGGCTTTCAAAGGCCACAGTGAGCTCCATATCCTGTTTGCTCAGCTCCTGTTCCAATAAACGACGTACCATGGAGGGGCGCTGAAGAGTAATGAAATCGTAGCTTAGCAGCGTCGACCAGGCGAGCTGGGTGTTCTGGGTTAACGGAGAGCCAGTCGGCACGACCGCCACAAAATGGTCTTCAAACAGCGGCGTAAAGAGCAGGCTGCCGGTACCCTCCGGAGAAAAAGCGATCCCCATCTCTACCTGTCGGGAGCGCACCATGGCGGTAACCTCCTCGTTGATGACATCGTGCACGGTTATGTTGATTTTGGGGTACTGTTGGCGAAATTTAACCAGCGCCGCAGGGAGTAAGTTACCGGCAAAGGCGGGCATCGCCGCCACGCTAAGGCGCCCCAGCTGGAGGGTGAAGCGCTGGCGCAAACGCTCCTCGGTATTGTCCCACTGGGCCAGCAGATGTTTGGCTAGCGGTAGTAGCGACTCGCCTTCTGGGGTTAATCTGACGCTGCGGGTGCTACGAATCAGCAGTTTGCCACCCAGGGACTCTTCCAGGCCTTTAATTGCCAGGCTTAGCGCTGGTTGGGATAAATGCAGGCGCTCGCAGGCTTGAGTAAAGCTGAGGGTTTGGGCGACCGCCAGAAAGGCGCGCAGCTGTTTGACGGTCATAAAGCACCTTTTATAAGTTTAAAAAATAAATTGATAAGAAAAACAAACTTAACAAATATATCATCTCGCACAACACTGGCACTATCGTAAGCTTCAGTTCGCGAATTTTTGACAGCACTCATCTACGATAACACTGATCATCAACAACAATGTGAGGCACAACAATGGCAGGATTCGATAAGCGTGTAGCTTCCTACGAAGAGGCTATGGAAGGCATCGAAAGCGGTATGACCGTCATCGCCGGTGGCTTCGGGCTCTGCGGTATTCCCGAAAACCTGATTGCCGAGATCAAGCGACGCGGCGTCACTGACCTTACCGTGGTATCCAATAATTGCGGTGTCGATGGTTTTGGCTTGGGAATACTGCTTGAAGACCGCCAAATCAGTAAGATTCTGGCCTCTTACGTAGGTGAGAATGCCCTGTTTGAGAAGCAAATGCTCAACGATGAGATTGAAGTGGTGTTAACGCCTCAAGGCACATTGGCGGAAAAAATGCGCGCAGGCGGCGCTGGTATTCCCGCCTTTTACACCGCTACCGGTTACGGCACGCCGATTGGTGAGGGGAAAGAGGTTCGCGAGTTTAATGGCCGACACTGTATTTTAGAAGAAGCCATTGTAGGTGATTTTGCCATAGTGAAAGGCTGGAAGGCGGATCGCTATGGCAATGTAATGTATCGCCATACGGCGCAGAATTTTAACCCCATGGCCGCCACGGCGGGGAAAATTACCGTGGTGGAAGTTGAAGAGATCGTTGAACCGGGTGAGCTTGAGCCTAGCCAGATCCATACCCCAGGAATTTATGTGGATCGGATTATTCAAGGCACGTTTGAAAAGCGGATAGAGAAACGCACGGTGCGCAGCTAATACGCCGCGCCTTCAAACGCAACACTAGCTTCTCATTTAACGATTCAACAAGAGGAAGTCACCATGGCTTTAACACGAGAACAGATGGCTCAGCGTGTCGCCCGCGAACTTCAAGATGGTTTTTACGTCAACCTGGGCATTGGTATTCCCACCCTGGTTGCCAACTATATTCCGGATGGCATCGATGTCATGCTGCAATCCGAGAACGGTCTGCTGGGGATGGGCCGCTACCCCACCGAAGACGAACTTGATCCAGATATGATTAATGCGGGTAAAGAGACGGTGACGGCGCGCCCAGGCGCAGCGATTTTTTCTTCCGCAGAATCATTTGCGATGATTCGTGGTGGCCACGTGGATCTCACCGTGCTGGGGGCTTTCGAGGTGGATCAGCAGGGCAATATCGCGTCCTGGATGATTCCAGGGAAGTTGATCAAAGGCATGGGCGGTGCCATGGATCTCGTTGCCGGTGCCGACAATATCATTTGCACTATGACCCATGCCTCTAAGCACGGCGAATCCAAGCTATTGGAAAAATGCGAACTACCGCTGACCGGCGCAGGCTGCATTAACCGCGTGTTGACAGATTTAGCTTATCTTGAAATCAAAGACGGTGCCTTTATTCTCAAGGAGCGCGCTCCGGGCGTAAGCGTTGAGGAAATCGTCGAGAAGACGGCGGGCAAACTGATTGTGCCTGACCATGTTCCCGAAATGACGTTTGATGCCGAGTAAGTACGCTCCCATTAGCCCGAATGATAAACAGCCGAAGGTTAGAGGGTTAAATAAACTGCACAGTGAGACGCTAGCGCCATTACTGCTAGCGTCTCAGGCCATTTCACAGCGCGTATGGTGGGGTAGCAGTAAATCGGCAATATGCTCGTGATTATCTTCAACGTGCTTTTGGGCTAACGCCAGGCCGCCTAGGCAGAGGCGATGTTCATCGCCATTGGCGAAGACTGTTTTCTGTGGTGTGGTGGGGTAGAAGCGGTGATCAAGCAGTGATGATACCGTGAAGACACCGTTTTGCTGGCCCTCAAGGCTTGGCATGCCCACTTCACTTAGGCGTTGATCCAGCGTTTTCAAGGGCTCCCCCAACTGCCCACAATCAAAGCCAGCGTGATGCAATCGAGGGCCCATCACCGCTATCCAGGCAGCCAAGGGGTGAGCTTGCTGTAGCTGTTGATAAAGCGCCCAGCTAGGCATCGGCCAGGGGCGACCGCGGCAGAGCAAATTATGCCCCTTGCAATCCTGAGGGTGAGATTGTTGCACCAGCCCTTCAATGGCTTCCCGGGGCGCCTTGGACAATGTGCCTATTTGCAGTTCTGCCAGCACCAGCCAACTACTGCCGTCGCTTGGCGCGAGTAGTTGCACTAATAGGCCTTTATCGGCCATGGCGTAATGGCCCATGACGCGATAGCCCATATGAGCTAAATTGCCGGTAAGCGCGGCAGCGGCAAAGGGCCCGTAATTGAGCGTTACCAGCGTTAAATATTCAGCCGCCGTTGATAGTGGCCAAAGTCTAAGGGCGCCGATGTCGGGATGGGTATGTACATAGTCAAGCCACAGCTGCTGAACGAACTCCTGACGCTGCATGGTGAACTCCTTGCCTAAAGTGGCACACCTAGCGTGAGCCATTAAATAACTGCTCAGTATAGGCAAGCGGGGTAAGCAAGGGTTCAACGGCTATTAACGAGCGGTTAAACGGCAAGTAGCTGTTGATCGCGGACAAACTGATCAAATTCAGTAAAGCCGCCTACATGGGTTTGATCGACAAATACCTGCGGGACAGTGTGAATGGGTTTACCCGCTGTTTTGGCGATATCTTCTTTAGTGACGCCTTCAGAGGGCATATCCACATAGCGATAGCCTTCAATTTTTCCGACTTTTTCCAAATGCTCGGCCAGCTGTTTTGCGCGTACGCAGAAAGGACATGACATCCGACCAAAAATAACCACGAACATAGGTGGTGCTCCTTTACGATAAACTGAGTAAGTTATCAGGTAGACAGTAACTGAAGGGTAAATAGCCGTTTGGCTAAGCGATAAATTCGCGCCCATTGTGGCTGAGCAGAGCTCGTTTCGCCAATAGTAGCTCGCTACACGAACCATTAATGTCCGTTATCACCTGGGAAAACCAACAAGCCTATGCAAACGCTCACCGCTGACGAATACACCTTTCTTACTGATCTGTCGAAAGCGTACCGAGATAGGCACTTGCCATCCATTAAACGAAAAAGTGACTGGAACCCGCGTTTAGGGGTTGATGCGCTATGCTTCCAGCATCATGGCGCTAAGCACATGGTGGGGGCGTTGATTACGCCCTGCGAGCTGTGGCTGGTTGCAGTGCCTGACCACTCCCTGCTGACCGAGACTCTGGCGGATACGCTTACGCTTTCTCTGCCTTCAGGCACATACCCACTATCTCTTGAGCGCTTGCCAGGCGGCTACGGACTCTATAAGCGCGCCATTTTGCGAGATTTAAGCGAGCTGGAGAGTATGCAGGAGGCCGCGAGGCTGGCGCAGCAAATGATGGCGCGTTTAATGCAACCCGATGAAGGGCTCAACGCCTAAGTGCAGCCAGCTATACTGTCAGGATTTCTACAAACAGTATCTTCCATCCACGCAGTGAAAAAGGAAATTACCCATGACTTCCCAAGCCGTTACAACACCGCGAGTTGCGCTGGTAACCGGTACTAGCAGCGGGATCGGTGCCGCTGTGGTTAAGCACTTTTGCGAATTAGGTCATCAAGTGCTTGCCGTCGATTTTAATCCGGCTGGTAAGGCGGTCGCTGAAAAATCCGGCGCGGCGTTCTTTGAGGCGGATCTAACCGATCCCGACGCCTGCCGTGCGGCGGTGGCGGATGCGGTCAAGCGCTTTGGCGGTGTTGATATATTGGTCAATAACGCTGGGATTCAGCACGTTGCCCCGATTGAGACCTTCCCCGAGGAAAAGTGGCGTCAGATTATGGACTTGATGCTAACGGCGCCTTTCTTACTAACACAGGCGGCTTGGCCGCATATGCGTGAAAAGGGTTGGGGACGCATCGTTAACGTGGCCTCGATACACGCTCAGGTGGCTTCACCAGGGAAGGCGGCGTACATCAGTGCCAAACACGGCATGATTGGTTTGACCAAAACGGCGGCGCTAGAGGGCGGTGAACAAGGCATCACCGCGAATGCGGTATGTCCTGCCTATGTGAAAACCCCGTTAGTGGACAACCAAATCGCCGACCAGGCTAAATTGCACGGTATGGATGAGCAGGAGGTCATCGAGAAAGTCATGCTCAAACAGGCGGCCATCAAGCGCTTGATCGAACCTGAAGAGGTGGCGCAATTAGTCGCTTATCTGGCATCCGACGCAGCCGGTGCTGTGACTGGCTCAAGCTTTAATATCGATTTAGGCTGGACGGCGCATTAATTAATCAGTTTGGCCCCGCCAGTGACCTTGATGTGGTTGGCGGGGTGTTTTGTTGCAGGCTTTAACGACGTACGGGGCGTTTTTGTAGTTTGCGCTGCAGGGTGCGGCGGTGCATGCCCAGCGCTCGTGCGGTGGCGGATATATTGCCGTCGTGCTCCTGCAGCACTTTCTGAATATGCTCCCAGGTGATGCGGTTAATTGATGGCGGATTGTCTGCAAGCTCAATATCCGGGTCACCGCTTTGGCGCTCGAATGCGGTTAATACATCGTCGGCATCCACCGGCTTACACAGGTAGTTAACCGCGCCGAGCTTAATCGCCTCCACTGCGGTGGCAATGCTGGAGTAGCCGGTCAGCACCACAATGCGACACTGGGGCACGGTGGCAAGCAGCTCCGGAAGCAGTTTTAAACCTGAGCTGTTTTCCAGTTTTAAATCAAGGGTCGCCATGGTGGGTGAATGCTGCGCGGCCATGGTCAGGGCCTGCTCGGCATCGTGGGCAACTATAACGTCGTAACCGCGGCGCGTAAGGGCACGGTTCAGCACATGACAAAACATTTCATCGTCATCTATGATTATCAGGCGTTGCTCTCGCGTTTGCATGTTGTCCTCAATCCATAACTGGCGGTGCTTGGGGCGGGCGCGATTAAGTTGGCGCTGCGCAGCGGGGCAGCGTGACTTCCGTTAGCGTACCCCCTTCCGGGTGATTATACAGGCTTACACCACCACCAAAGCGATTGATGGTGGCATGGGTTAAAAACAAGCCGATGCCCATGCCTTTGCTTTTAGTCGAAATAAACGTCTCACCCAACTGGTCGGCGATCGACATGGCGACACCTGGGCCATGGTCACGAATATCGATCACCACGCTCTCACTCTGCCAGTCTAAGCGTATGGCAATGTGCTCAGGATTGGCGTCAGCGGCGTTATTGAGCAAATTGGTCAATGCTTGGTCGAGCGTGGCATCGACGGCCAGCCAAGGTCTTCCGCGTTTCTCTGCCACATCGAACTGATGGCTCACATCAGGACGGAGCACCAACCAGCGCTGAACAACCCCCGCTAACCACACTTCTGCATCGAGCACTTCGGGTTCTGCCATACGCCGCCGGTCAGCATTGGAGACCAAATTTTGTAGACGTGATTTGCATACGTCGACCTGCTGGCGCAATAAGTTAATGTCCTGATCAAGCGTCGAATCGGCGGGGGCATCGGCCTGCATCTCTTTGAGGAGGACTGCCATGGTAGAGAGTGGTGTGCCCAGTTCGTGGGCAGTGCCCGCGGCCTGGGTTGCGACCGCCAACACCTGCTCATTGCGCAGGGCCGCTTCCCGAGTGCGGGAGAGCGCCTGATCACGGCTACGCAGCGCGTGAGCCATTTTGTAGATAAAAAAGGTTACCAGCCCCGCAGAGAGGCCAAAGTTAAGCCACATGCCTAGTATATGCAGGCTCAAGGGGCTATCACTGTTGATATGGCCCAGTTGCGGGATGGGGTGGTAGGAGAACATTAAAAAGGTATAGCCCGCCATGGAGCATGCCGCGATGATCCAGGCATGGCGCCAGGGCAGTGTGGCGGCGGCGATGGTAACCGGCACCAGGTAGTAGGTAATAAAAGGGTTGGTGGAACCGCCCGAGAAATAGAACAGTAGTGTTAAGCCGGTGATATCGGCAAGTAAATGCAGCAAATACTCAAGGTGCGTCACCGCGCGGGGACGGCCCAGGCGCCACCAGGTGGCAATATTGAGTACGCCCATTGAAATGACCACGCTCACCACGGCGGTCACCGGTAAATCGAAGGCGAGCAGTTCAACGCCCACCACAATCGCCAGTAAAAAACCCGTCCAGGTGATGCCGCGCACAATAGTCAGTCGCACCAAGTTACGGTTGGGTGTAGAAAGCGGGAGGGGTAGGGCAGTCGGCATGATGGGCTTACTTGGTTTTGGCTTTAAAGCCATGAATGACAGATTTAATCAACAGGGTCATCACGTAGGTTGTCCAGCCAGCCGACGCCAATATATTGAACAGCAGCATTTTAGGCGGCAACCAGGCGCTACCCAATAACGCTTCAAGCATGATGTGGAGGAACATCGCCAGCAGCAACGGCAGAGCCAGGGTATGGATCCACATATCGGTGCGTCGCTTGCGAATATGGTAGCGGCGCAACAGGTAACGCAGTGGCCGATGAGCCCAGCAGAAAACCACTAGAGCACCAATCACCAATAAGCTAGCAAGAGTGGGTTCTGTGCTGCCGATATGAACGGAGAGCGAAATCGACCAAGCGAGGCTTAGCCACATCAATCCTTCCAGGCTGGCAATAATATCCGCATAGCGGCGCACGTTCTGCATAAACAACCGAATCCTTAGCGTCAAAAACTAACTTTTATAAACGACTGCAAAAACTAACCGTTAGATCTGGATCTTGAAAGAGCTGTGTCTCTAAAACAGCGCCGCCATAATACGATACTTGGGCTGGGGTGTGGGCACTTGAGGAGCGGATTTATCCCATCGCGCAATTGCGTATACTGTACATGGCGTATTTTACCCGACTTAACACCACTACAGGACATGCCGTGGACACTGTAACACTGACCCGCCCCGATGACTGGCACCTTCACTTGCGCGACGATGAGGCGCTCAACGCGGTGGTAGGCCATACCGCAGCGCAGATGGGGCGGGCGATCATTATGCCCAATCTCACCCCGCCGGTTACCACTACGGCCCAGGCGCTTGAGTATCGTCAGCGTATTCTTGCTGCCTTGCCAGCGGGCAGTACCTTCGAGCCCTTAATGGTGCTCTATCTCACCGATACAACTCCACCGGAAGAGATCGAGCGCGCGGCACAAAGTGGCATTGTCAAAGCGGTGAAGCTTTACCCGGCGGGTGCCACGACTAACTCCGATTCAGGGGTGACCGATTTGGCCCACTGTGACGCCACTATCGAAATGATGGCTAAGGTTGGCATGCCACTTTTGGTGCACGGTGAAGTCACCCATGCTGAGATCGATATTTTTGATCGCGAAGCGGTGTTTATTGAAACAGTGCTAAAACCGCTGCTGGAACGCCATCCGGCGCTGAGAGTAGTGTGTGAGCATATCACCACCCAGCAAGCCGCAGAGTTTGTTGCCCAGGCACCGGATAATGTGGCCGCCACCATTACTGCGCATCACCTGCTGTTTAACCGCAATAAGATGCTGGTGGGTGGGATTCGTCCTCACTACTACTGCCTGCCCATTCTAAAGCGTGAGCAGCATCGCCAGGCGCTGCTTAAAGCAGCCACCAGCGGTAGCCATAAGTTCTTTTTGGGCACCGATAGCGCGCCCCACTCCCAGGGGGCTAAAGAGTCAAGCTGCGGCTGTGCCGGTGCCTATACTGCCCCCGTGGCCATTGAGCTTTACGCCACCGCCTTCGATGAAATGGGTGCCCTGGATAAGTTGGAAGCCTTCGCCAGCCTGAATGGGCCGCGTTTTTATGGGTTATCGGCTAACGCAGACACCATTACGCTAGAGCGACGGGGTTGGACACTGCCGGAGAGTTATCCTTACGCTCAGGGAGAGAACATTATTCCATTGCTGGCGGGGGAGACGCTTAACTGGGCGGTTAGGTCTTAACAAGCCAGGTCTTAACAAGAACCGTCGACGCTTTAACAGTCGACGGCTCCAAGCGCTTAGTAAGCCCTGTTAGACGTTGCCAAGTTGCTTAAGCATTTGGTCAACCATGCGCGATGAGTGGTCGGCGGCCACTTCCAGAAATTCATCGAAGGAGAGGTGGTTGTCGCCACTGCCAGGAATGTCAGAGAGCGCGCGGATCACCACGAAGGGGCACTGGTAGAGGTGGCACGTTTGAGCAATGGCTGCGCCCTCCATCTCTACCGCAAGCATGCTAGGGAACTGGGCACGGGTAGCGTCTACCCTTGCAGGGTCAGCCATAAAGGCGTCACCGGTAGCGATCAAGCCTTCGCGTACCTGGACTTCACCTAACGAGACGATGGCATTACGCGCCACTTCTCGCAGCGATTTGTCGGCCAAGTAGGCGGCGGGCATCCCTGGCACTTGGCCTATCTCGTAGCCAAATACCACGGCGTCGACGTCGTGATGGCGTACTTCGTCTGAAATGATTACATCGCCAATGGCTAAATCGGCGGCAAAGCCACCGGCGGAACCGGTATTGATAATGGCATCGGGCTGATGGCGCTCTAATAAAATAGCCGTGCCTACTGCGGCATTGACCTTACCAATCCCTGACTGCAGCACAATGACCTCAAGGCCGTAACGCGTGCCGGTATGGAAGACAAAACCCGCGTGCTCGTAGCGTTGGGGATTGTCCAACTGACTCACCAAGGTGCTCACTTCCTGCGCCATTGCGCCAATAATACCAATACGCTTCACTGCGCCATGCTCCTACATTAAAAGTGGTGTTGTTTAACTCAGGCGTGCTCTAGGGGAGCTAAATCGTGCTTCTCGGCGGCTTCAAGGGTATTTTCCAGCAGAGTAGCTACGGTCATCGGCCCCACGCCGCCAGGTACGGGGGTGATAAAGCTGGCGCGTTCGGCGGCGGTGGCAAAATCAAGATCGCCTTTTAACGTGCCATCCTCCTGACGATTGATGCCTACGTCGATCACGATAGCGCCCGGCTTAATCCATTCGCCTTTCACGATACCCGGCTTGCCGACGGCCACGACCAGGATGTCGGCTCGGCTTACGTGATCTTCAAGGTTGCGGGTAAAACGGTGACATACGGTGGTGGTACAGCCTGCCAGCATCAGCTCCAGCGCCATAGGGCGGCCTACAATGTTAGAGGCGCCCACAACGGTGGCATCTAAGCCGCGTAGCGCAATATCGCTCTGTGCCAGTAGGGTCATGATTCCTTTCGGCGTGCAGGGGCGTAGGGCGGGCATACGCTGCGCTAAGCGGCCAATGTTGTAGGGGTGAAACCCATCGACGTCTTTGCCAGGCAGAATACGCTCTAAAATGGGCTCGGCATCGAGATGCTTGGGCAGTGGCAGTTGAACCAAGATGCCATCAACGGTCGGGTCGCTGTTGAGCTGATCAACCAGGGCTTCCAGTTCATGCTGTGAGGTTGTAGCGGGTAGGGCATGCTGAAAGGAGAGAATGCCAGCTTGTTCGCAGGCGCGGTGCTTATTGCTGACATACACATGAGAGGCGGGATCGTCCCCGACCACAACCACGGCTAGTCCCGGTGCCCGTCCGCCGGTTTGACGGCGTGCAGCGATCTTTTCGGCAACCTGTTGGCGGACAGTAGCAGCGATGGCTTTGCCATCGATTAGTTGGGCGGTCATGTAATGGAGTCCCTGTGAATGTTAAAAATAGCCTAGGCATTAAAGCGCTCAAGCCACAGCGCTTTAAAGGCGGTAATTTTCGCACGCTGGAGCATCCAGGCAAAGCGCCTTCACGAACAATCACTTTAATGGTTGACTTTAAAATTAAAAATAGTAATATATGCCTCGCTTGAGACGGGCAGCACGGTAGCGTCTAAGGTGATAAAAATCGGGATGTAGCGCAGTCTGGTAGCGCGCCTGCTTTGGGAGCAGGATGTCGGGGGTTCGAATCCCTCCATCCCGACCAATCACTTAGCATGAAAGGTAGTAGTTTGCTTTTCCAAGCTGCAGTTGTGGTCTAGTGCTCATCGGTATTCGTATTATATGAATACTATATGTGCGCCCATAGCTCAACCGGATAGAGCAACGGCCTTCTAAGCCGTAGGTTGCGGGTTCGATTCCTGCTGGGCGTGCCACCTAATTCAGTGGTAACAACCTGTCAGAATCATATCTTCAAGCGCATGCTATTTGTTCTACGTAAGATTGTCTTTGGTGGGTGTAGCTCAGGGGTAGAGCCCCGGATTGTGACTCCGGTGGTCGTGGGTTCAAATCCCATCATCCACCCCAGTGACAATATTTGCGTTTCCAGTTTTAGGTTGTGGTGGGTGTAGCTCAGTGGTAGAGCCCCGGATTGTGACTCCGGTGGTCGTGGGTTCAAGTCCCATCATCCACCCCATTACCCCAGCATATATCGCTTCTGCTATTTTTAATTTCCTTTTAGTTTACCCCTTCTTTTAGAGAGTATGCCCTTAACTGGGGTTTTTGTGTTTCTGGCTTTTAGACTCCCCCTTTATTGTAGCTAGCGGGGCATCACCTTAATGCGGTTACCCGCCATATGGGTGAGCGGCTCAGGCCTGCCCAGCAAATACCCCTGCGCGTAGTTGATTCCCATGTGGTGCAAAATATCCAGCGTTGCCTGGGTTTCCACAAATTCAGCAATGGTTTCAATTCCTAACGCCTTGCCGACGGCATGAATCGCCTCAACCATCGCCCGATCAATCGGATCCTGATGCACATTGCGGATAAAATTACCGTCAATTTTCAAATAATCGACGGGCAACTGCTTCAAATAACTAAAAGAGGAGAGGCCGGTACCAAAGTCATCCAGTGCAAAGCGACAGCCGTACTCTTTAAGGGTGACAATTATTTCACTCACGCTTGAGAGTTGGGCAATGGCGGTGCTTTCGGTAATTTCAAAGCAGAGCGTGCCGTGGGGCAGGCCTGCCATGGCGACCTGAGTAATAAGGTCGTGACAAAAATCCGCATCGGAAAGCGACGCACCTGAAAGATTGATCCCCCATAAGCTGTGAGGTGGCAGCGTCGCATGGCGGTTTTGATCCCCTAGCCAGGCTAGGGTGTTACGAATCACCCAGCGGTCAATGCGCTCCATAAAGTGATAACGCTCGGCAGCGGGTAGAAAGCTACCTGGCGCGATGATCTCTCCATGCTCTTCAAGTCGCAGCAGAATTTCCCGGTAGCCAGGGCCAGTGGCGCAAATGGCTGCAATGGGTTGGGCGAAAAGACGGAAGGTGTCGTTATCCAAGCCATTTTGCAAGCGTTGTACCCACTGCAGTTCGCCGTGTTTCTCCAGTAAAGCATGATCGTCAGGCTGATAGCAGTGGATGCGATTGCGGCCTGCCTCTTTCGCGGCGTAGCACGCAGCGTCAGAGGCGTGGAGAGCCTGGCTCAACTGCATGGGCTGAGCGGCGTTGAGTTCAACCAAGCCAATGCTTACGCCGATACCAAAGGTATGGCCCTGCCAAGAAAAACGATACTGCTCGATATCACAGCGTAACGCTTCCGTAATCGTCAATGCTCGCTCTATACCGCAATCAGGTAGCAACAAAGCGAATTCATCGCCACCCAGACGGGCGGCGATATCGCTGCTGCGCACATGGTCTTTAAATTTTAACGCCAATTGACGCAGCAACTCATCTCCAGCGAGATGGCCGCAGGTGTCATTGACGATTTTGAACTGATCGAGATCCAGGTAACACAGCACATGGTGGCCATCGTCGCGATTAAGTAGTGCAGTCAGTGCTGATTCGAAGGCGCGGCGGTTGAGCAGGTCGGTTAGGTTGTCATGGCTGACCTGATAGCTCAGCTGTTCGGTCAGCTGGCGAGTGAGGCTAACATCTTGAAAAACGACCACTGCACCTAAGGTAATGCCGCTGCGCGAACGTATTGGTGAAGCGCTGTGTTGGATGGGGGTATGCGAGTGATCACGATTGACCAGTAGGCAGTGCTCGGTGGAGTGAACCGGAGTTAGTTGGGTGAGAACTTGCCGGGCTGGGTTGTTTAGCGGTTGGCCACTGGCTTCATCGAGTAATTGATACACCACGTAAATGGGTTTATCCATGGCCTCTTCGAGTGTCCATCCGGTCAAGCGCTTAGCTTCCGCATTGATAAACGTTACGTTGCCACTAGCGTCACAGGTAATGACGCCATCACCGATCGATGCCAGGGTAGTGCGGGCAAGGTCGCGTTCGCGGTTTAACTGCTCCTGCAGCTGTTTGCGCTCGGTAATATCGCGCACCATCCCTGAGCGCTCTGACGCGGAACCGCTGGCTCCTTCGCTGACTTGTATTTCAAGGTAGCGTACCTGCATATCTGCGCAGCGGCGTTTAATTTCATGGCGTGCTCCGGGGCTAAGGGAGCGGGTTGGCAATAGCTGCGAGACAGGTTGGCCAATAATCTGTTTGGCGTCGACCTCGAAGAGTTGCTCCGCCCCAGGGTTAAGGCTGGTCAGGGTGCCGTCTGCCTGCCAGGTAATCACGCCATCGCGGAGATTGCGAAGCATCACGCGGGTATGTCCAACGGCGCTTTCAAGGGCAGCAGTTACGCGATTATAGCTCGCCGCTATTTCGCCCACTTCGGTAAACGGGTCGGCGTCAATTCGCTGGCGCATATCACCTTGTTGTTCATGTTGGCGCATATGCTCAATCAACTGGTTCAACTCATTTTTGGCGCCATGCTCGGCGAGATTGAGGCCCATCTTTTCTGCTTCAGGTGAGACGCGTATGGGCAGGAAGCGCCGGGTAATGCGGAACAGTAGCCATGCGCTGCCAAAGCTCCAAACGCCGCACACCACAACGCCGATCAACTGAACGCCAAACTGAGCGGATCGAGACAAGCCACTATCCATCAGTGTTAAGTCAGCGACCCAGGGCAGTGCTAGCGTACCCCATACGCCCGCGACGAGGTGCGAGGGTATGGCGCTGACTGCATCATCAATATGTTTGCTTATCAGCCATTCGCTGGTCAGTACCATCAGTACGCCACTAACCGCACCCAGCCCAAATGCCGCCGATAAGGAGATCACATGAGCGCTGGCGGTGACGGCGACCAAGCCCGCAATGGCGCCATTAATCGCATACATAACGTCGGCGTAGCGCCGAGTGCGTAGCCCCATCAGCATGCCCGAAAGGATGCCGCCGACGGCGCCCAAAACAGTATTGGCTATTATGCTGGGTATTTGCTCGGTAACGGCCAGGGTGCTACCGCCGTTAAAGCCAAACCAGCCTAAGATCATAAACAGTGCGCCTAACATGGCGAGGGGTAAGTTGCCTGAAGGGAAGGCAGTAGGTGGTTTACCGTGGCTGAAGCGTCCGCTGCGTGGCCCAATACACAGTACCGCTGCCAGGGCGACCCAACCGCCTACGCTATGTACGACCGTGGAGCCCGCAAAGTCGACAAACCCTAGCGCCCCTAACCAGCCTTCCGCGCCATCCAAAAGCCCGCCCCATGCCCAATGCCCAAAAACCGGATAGATAACCAAGGCTATCCAGAGGGCCGTCCAGGTATAGGCTAAAAAGGGCATACGTTCTGCCACTGCGCCCGACACAATGGTAGCGGCGGTGGCGCAGAACATTGCTTGGAAAATAAAAACGGTAATCACCCAGTGGCTGGAGGCTTCTAATTGCCAACCAAACAGCGTTGTGCCGATTAAGCCGTGGTGAGAGTCGCCAAACATGAGACCAAAACCGACTAACCAAAAAATACTGACGGCAATGGCAAAGTCCGCTACGTTTTTCATAGCGACGTTGATAGCATTCTTGGTGCGCGTAGTGCCCGCTTCCAGGCAGAGAAAGCCAGCTTGCATCACAAATACCAGAGCAGCGGCCCAGAGCACCCAGAGCATATCGAGCAACGAGCTGTCCAAATTTAGCGTGGTAGGCATGGTGTTTTCCTTAGTATCTTTTGGTGCAAGTGCGCTTCTTTTTGGTGCTTTGTTTGTTTTAAGCGGAAGGAGGGGGAACCGTTGCACCGGTGCTAGCTGACTGCTATTCAGGTTTCCTAATAGAAACTAAGCAATTGTTATGCCGCTAATAGTGAAGTCATCCTTTTTAACGCTAATGGCAGCATTAATTACTGATTTTTAGAAATAAAATAGCGTTTTCTACTGTGTTAATGCGCATTGATTGGTGATATTTTTCAATTAGTTATAGATCTTCAATTGTGGTTCATAAACGCTGAAAAGGGAGTGCATCAAGATGGCGCGTCAAACGGTAGTTTTGGGAGCAGGCATGGTCGGTGTCAGCATTGCCTGGCATCTGCGCCAGCGTGGGCATGAGGTGACCCTAGTAGATCGCCTTCAGCCTGGCCGCGAAACCTCGTTTGGCAATGCGGGTATCATTCAGCGGGAAGCGGTAAGGCCTTACCCTTTTCCCCGCGACGTTAAAACGCTCCTCAGCGTTTTACCTAACCGTCGGGTAGATATTCGTTACCGCCCCACGGGTATGGTCAACGCCGCCTCCCCGCTATTGCGCTACTGGATGAACTCAGCGCCGAAGACTTACCAGAAAATCGTGCCGGAATACGCCTCACTGATTCAGCTTTCGCTAAAAACCCACGGCCCGATGATTGAAGCCGCAGGCGCTGAGCACTTGGTGCGCAGGCAGGGATGGCTTGAGCTATATCGCACGCCTGAAAAACTTGCTGCGCGGATAACCGAGGCCGAAGAAGCACGGCGCCTTTATGGCGTGCAGTTTGAGCAACTGGATAAGGCGGCTCTTGCGCAGAAAGAGCCCTCTTTGAGTGACACCATTATCGGCGCAATTCACTGGCTTGATCCCTGGACGGTTGCTGATCCAGGTGGGTTAGTCGCGGCTTACGCCCAAGCGTTTAGTAATGATGGCGGGCGTATTTTGCAGTCGGATATCAAGTCGGTTCAGCAAATGGGTGATCGCTGGCAGGTCAATACCGCTGCTGAAGCGTTAGAAGTAGATGACGTCGTCGTGGCGCTAGGGCCCTGGGCGGGAAGCTGGCTAAAAGAATTGGGCTACCACTTTCCTACCTTTGTAAAACGTGGCTACCACATGCACTACGCGCCTCAAGCGCCAGCCAAGCTAAATTTCTGGGTTATGGATGCCGAGGTGGGCTACCTGCTGGCGCCGATGAACGCAGGGGTTCGCTTGACTACCGGCGCTGAGCTGGATCGCTTGGATGCGCCTGCTGATGTCAATCAACTGGGCGCCGCCGAGAAAGTGGCACGCAGCGTGTTCCCCTTGGGCGAGCGACGCGATGACGCCCCTTGGAAAGGCGCGCGCCCCTGTTTGCCCGATATGAAGCCAGTGATTGGGCCTGCGCCAAGGCATCCAGGGTTGTGGCTTGCCTTTGGCCATGGCCATCAGGGGTTCACTCTGGGGCCCGCCACTGGTCATCTAATGGCGGATATGATGGAGGGGCAGCCCACGGCCATCGATATGGCACCATTTCGTGCTGATAGGTTCTAACTAGCGCTTTATTTATTAATGATCAGGCGAGTTAGGCCGATAGTAATAGACGCTAGCACCAGTAATAGAGACGGTATCTTTGCGCGTGATCTAATGCTTTGCTAGTTTATAAGTACATTTGCACACCATGAGGTGGATATATGGATGTAGGCATCAGCAGTTCAGTCAGTGCATCGCTGTATATGAATCAGGCGCAAACCGCCGAACAGGCTCAAATGCAGGTTTTCAAAGAAGCTTTGGATACGCAAGCTGATCAAGTAACTGAAATAATGGCCTCTGCCGATACTGGCGCGCAGCCAGATTTAGCTAAAGAGGGCACCCTAGGTACGCAGGTAAATACCTTCGCCTAGCCCCCGGCTTTGGTGGTGGTTAACATCGGCCTTGTGCCACTTTGTAAGATTAAAACGCTGACTTGTTCAGCGTTTTTTTTTGGCCTTTTTCAAGAGCGTCACATTTGACGCCACCCGCGACAAAAGCCGCCTCCAAGCGTTACAATTGTCGCAATGGACATGGCTCAACGCGCGGTGGCCAGTTAGCGAAAGCTGCTGAGTGAGTGCTGCGAATGAGACCCTATATTTGAAGAGGCACAATGAAAGAGACTCAATTAGCCCGTGAAGCCGAGCTTCGCAGGACATTCGCTATTATTTCGCACCCCGACGCCGGTAAAACCACCATTACCGAAAAAATGCTGCTATTTGGGAATGCCATCCAGTTAGCCGGCTCGGTGAAGAGCAAGCGTAACGATCGCCATGCAACGTCAGACTGGATGAAGATGGAGCAGGAGCGGGGGATCTCGGTAACGACCTCGGTGATGCAGTTCCCCTACGGCGGCCGCATCGTCAATCTGCTGGATACACCGGGTCACGAAGACTTCTCTGAAGATACCTACCGTACGCTTACGGCGGTTGACTCTGCCTTGATGGTGATCGACGGCGCCAAAGGTGTTGAGGATCGCACCATTAAATTGATGGAAGTGTGTCGTCTGCGCACCACGCCGATCCTCACTTTCATCAACAAAATGGATCGCGATATCCGTGATCCCATTGAGGTGATGGATGAAGTTGAAACGGTACTGAATATCCAGTGTGCGCCGATGACCTGGCCGATTGGCATGGGTCGCCACTTTAAGGGCGTTTATCACCTTTATAACGACGTGATTCATCTTTATACCCAGGGGCAGGGTAGCCGCATTCCCGAGGATAAGCGCATTGAGGGTTTGGATAATCCCGAAGTGGATGCTGTGCTTGGAGAAGAGCAGGCCGAAGAGCTGCGCATGGAAGTCGAGCTGGTGCGCGGTGCCTCCCATGAGTTTGATCTGGATGCTTACCGGAGGGGGGAGCTTTCACCGGTCTATTTCGGTACCGCCATGGGTAACTTTGGTGTGCGTGAAATGCTTGACGGTTTTGTCGAGTACGCGCCGCCGCCCCAGGCCCACGAAACCGATACGCGGGTAGTCACATCTGATGATGAGCGCTTCACCGGCTTCGTGTTTAAAATCCAGGCCAATATGGATCCCAATCACCGCGACCGCATCGCTTTTTTGCGCGTCTGCTCGGGTAAGTACGAAAAGAACATGAAGATGCGCCATGTGCGTATCGGCAAGGACGTTAAGATTGCCGACGCCTTGACCTTTATGGCCTCCGACCGCTCCCAGGTAGAAGAGGCTTGGCCCGGCGATATTATTGGCCTGCATAATCACGGCACGATTCAGATCGGCGATACCTTTACCGTGGGCGAAGATATGCGCTTTACCGGCATACCCCACTTTGCGCCTGAACTCTTTAAGCGTGTGCGGCTGAAAGACCCGCTGAAAATGAAGGCGCTACAAAAAGGCTTGCAGCAGCTCTCCGAAGAGGGCGCTACCCAGGTCTTTATGCCCATGGACAACAACGACCTGATTCTCGGCGCCGTAGGTACCCTGCAGTTCGATGTGGTCGCCCACCGTCTCAAGGAGGAGTACAAGGTCGACTGCCTCTATGAAGGTGTCAATGTCCAGACAGCTCGCTGGGTCTACTGTGAAGATGCCAAAAAGCTGGAAGAGTTCAAGCGCAAGGCCAGTGCCAACCTGGCGATCGATGGTGGTGGTTATCTCACCTACATTGCGCCTACCCGGGTGAACCTGCAGATGACTCAGGAGCGTTGGCCGGATATTCGCTTCCAGCCGACCCGTGAGCACTAACATGTATAGGTAGTCCCATGCTGGTTGATGCCCACTGTCATCTCGATTTTACCCAGTTTGATAAGGATCGAGCGGAGGTGTTTGAGAGTGCCAAGGCAGTGGGTGTGGCGCACTTTGTGGTGCCGGGCACTACCCGTACCCGCTGGCAGCAGGTGCTGGCGCTTGGCGCACGATCGGATACCGCGGTATGCCTGGGGTTACACCCTTACTTTGTCGATGAGCATCAAACCGAGGATATTAACGCGCTTGATTCTCTGCTTGGCGAGCATCCTGAAGTGGTTGCCGTGGGTGAGTGCGGTATTGATGGTCGTTTTACCGATACCCTTGAAGCTCAGTGGTACTACTTTGATGTCCAGCTAAGATTGGCCAAACAGCATGCACTCCCAGTGGTGATTCACTGCGTCCACGCCAATGACAAGGTCGCGAAGCGCCTTCGCCAGCTTGCGCTTCCCAAAGCGGGGTTGATTCACGCCTTCTCAGGTTCCATTGAGCAAGCTAACAAGTTTCTCGACTTGGGTTTCAAGCTGGGATTGGGTGGCGTAGTCACCTACGAGCGCGCCAAGCGCTTACGTCGAACCGTTGCGGCGCTACCTGATGGTGCCTTTGTGCTGGAAACCGACAGCCCCGATATGCCGCTTAGCGGCTATCAGGGCATGCGTAATGAGCCATGTCGAGTGGCTGAGGTATGCAGCGTTGTTGCCGCACTGCGCGGGCAAACAGAGGAGCAGGTCGCAGCTCAGAGCAGTAATACCGCCGCGACGCTGTTTGGCTTGCCTTCAACCTAAATAACCTAGCAAGAAACGCCTAGCCCTAGAGAAAGCCTAGCCGTTAAGGCTAACCGCTAGCTGTTCCGGGTCAACGCGCTCAATTGCATAGGGCAATGGGAGAAGGGTAGCTGGCACCCCATCTAAATAAAGTTGCATAGTTTCTTCGGCGACTTTGGTGCTCATGACTGCCAGTAATTCGACGCCGCCTTGATGATTAAACGCACTGACCACCACTTCACCTACCGCTTTATCGTCACTATTAACCACGCTAGCACCTGCTGCGGGCAGTGAGTCGGCTTCTAAGCTAATACGCATCAAGCGCTTTTTCACCTGACCACGGAAGTGTGCTCGGGCGACGACTTCCTGGCCGGTGTAACAGCCTTTTTTAAAGCTAATGCCGCCCAGCGCTTCCCAGTTCAGCATTTGGGGCAGGAAGTGATCCTGTTGGGTATCGGTTAGCCACGCCAAACCGCTACGAATATCCTCAAGCTGCCAAGCGTTACGGCCCGCTTGGTCATCCTGAGCCGACGCTAAATCGACCTTGCTGTCGTTTGCGAAACACAATAGCCAGCGCGGTGTCTCACCAGGGTAGCGGATTGCGCAGGCCTGATCGTTGCTGGTATGGGTGCCTACTTGATCAGCTAGCGTCAGGCCCAGCTGATTCGCAAGCGATTGGGCCTCATCGCTGGCACCAATGAATACTAGGTCGCGTTGGCTGGTTAGTTCAGCACGGTAAAAAGCGGCGAATTTTTTAAGATGACTCTCTAGGCTATCCAATAGGGTATTACTGAGCAGTAGCCGATAATGCTCTTCGCCCAAGCGCATTAGCTGGGCGTTGGCCAGCATGCGGCCCTTAGGCGTGCAGAAACAGGTGAGCGGCGCAAAGTGCCCGTCGGCCAAGCTGACTTGGGCGCTGGTCTGGCCCTGTAGGAACTTTTCTGCATCCGCCCCCTTCACATCCAGCGCGGCTAAGTGGTTAAGGCGGACGCTGCCAAGGGCGGGGGTGCTAGCGGTAACGGTCGCCATAAAAACTCCTGCAAAAGTGGGAAAGCGTTCGATAGTGATGCATTCAGTACGTAAAAGTAAAAGTGCCTTGAATGCTATTAGGTGTGGGCAGTCGTCACTGATTGCAAGGCACCATTAGCGTGCTAGACTCTTTCTCTTGTATCAGTTTTGCACAGGGCAACAGGTAGGGAAACGCTATGGCACAGCAGTCGTTGACATTCCAGGGTGTTAAATCGGTCGATCAGGTGAACAAAATCACCACGGCGCTCATGATGCTTGATGGCGTTGATAGTGCCGAAGTGGGGCGCCATGGTGCCGATGTGGACGGTCGGGCAAAACGCGAGACGCTGATTAATGCCATTGAAAAACTCAAGCTAGGCGTAAAGGTATCCTAATGCACCCTCCCATTACCGTGATCAGTGAACGCAACCATGTCTTTAGGCAGCGAGTTGAAGTCAATGGCTTGGAAGATCTATATGCCGATGTGCCACCGATAGTAGGTGGCGAGGGCAGTGCCCCTGATCCCCACGACTATTTCGATATTGCTCTGGGTACCTGCAAGGCGGTTACCGTGCAGATGTACGCCAAGCGTAAAGAGTGGCCGCTTGAGGGTATTACCGTCACCGTGCAGCGGGACGATAGTCAGGAAAAAAAGGGCATCTACAAGCTAGACGTGGCATTAACACTGCACGGTATTGAAGACCCCGAACAGCGCGCCCGGCTGGAAGATATTAGCCACCGCTGCCCGATTCAACGCCTGATGACCCAGTCTACGGTCGAGATCGCCACCCGGTTAGTTTAAATTATATCTTTTATAGGAGCACCGATGAGCAAAGCCTTTCGATTGCAGTCAAAATTTCAGCCCGCTGGCGACCAGCCTGCTGCTATTAAAGGGCTGATTAGTGGCCTGGAATCTGGGCTTGCTCACCAAACGCTGCTTGGCGTGACCGGGTCGGGCAAAACCTTCACCATGGCCAATGTGGTGGAACAACAGCAGCGCCCGACCATCGTGATGGCGCCGAACAAGACCCTGGCTGCCCAGTTGTATGGCGAATTCAAGGCGTTTTTCCCGGATAACGCCGTAGAGTATTTCGTCTCCTACTACGACTACTACCAGCCGGAAGCCTATGTGCCTTCCTCGGATACCTTTATCGAGAAAGATGCCTCGATAAACGACCATATCGAGCAGATGCGGCTTTCGGCCACCAAGGCACTGCTAGAAAGGCGCGATGCGCTGATTGTGGTATCAGTGTCAGCGATTTACGGCTTGGGTGACCCCGACCAATACTTAAAGATGCGTCTGCACTTCACTCGCGGCGAGTTGATTGACCAGCGCGCTTTCCTGCGGCGCTTGGCAGAGCTTCAGTACACTCGTAATGATATGGATTTCCGCCGCGGTACTTACCGGGTGCGCGGCGATGTGATCGATATCTTTCCTGCCGACTCTGACGAGGAGGCGGTGCGGGTAGAGCTGTTTGACAGCGAAATCGACACTATCCGACTGTTTGATCCGCTCACTGGCGCTGTCCGCGGAGAGGTGCCAAGGATGACTATCTATCCAAAATCGCACTACGTCACCCCCCGGGAAACGATTCTGGGCGCCATTGATGCCATTAAAGAGGAGCTCAAAGAGCGACTGGAGTGGATGCGTAAGCATGAACGGCTGGTAGAAGCACAGCGTCTTGAGCAGCGCACACTTTACGATATTGAGATGATGCTGGAGCTGGGTTACTGCAACGGTATCGAAAACTACTCCCGCTACCTCTCTGGGCGTGCCCCCGGCGAGCCACCGCCTACTTTCTTTGATTACCTGCCCGATGACGCACTGCTATTTATCGACGAGTCCCACGTCAGCGTGCCCCAGGTAGGTGGTATGTACAAAGGCGACCGTTCGCGTAAAGAGACCCTAGTCGAGTATGGTTTCCGATTGCCTTCGGCGTTGGATAACCGGCCCATGAAGTTTGAAGAGTGGGAGGCCATTTCACCACAAACCATCTTTGTTTCCGCCACTCCAGGCCGCTATGAGGGCGAACACGCTAGCCAGACCGTTGAGCAGGTGGTGCGTCCCACCGGGCTGCTGGATCCTGAAATTGAAGTGCGTCCGGCCAGTACCCAAGTAGACGATCTGCTATCGGAAATTGGACTGCGCACTGCAGTAGGTGAGCGGGTGCTGGTGACCACGCTAACCAAGCGTATGGCGGAAGACCTGACCGAGTATTTTGACGAGCACGGCATTCGAGTGCGCTATTTACATTCGGATATCGACACCGTCGAGCGGGTTGAGATTATTCGTGACTTACGCCTGGGCAAGTTTGATGTGTTAGTGGGCATCAACCTGCTACGTGAAGGCCTGGATATTCCCGAAGTATCGTTGGTGGCAATTCTCGACGCCGATAAAGAGGGCTTTCTGCGTGCCGAGCGCTCGCTGATACAGACCATTGGCCGTGCTGCCCGTAACGCCCACGGCAAGGCGATTCTTTACGGTGATCGGATTACTGACTCGATGCGCAAGGCGATTGATGAAACCGAGCGTCGTCGCGCCAAGCAGACTGCTCATAATGAAGAACACGGTATTACGCCAACAACGGTTACCCGCTCAGTGGCCGATATCCTTGAAGCCGCCCAGGCACCAGGCAAAAAGAGCAGTCGCCGCCGTGGCAATGAGCGCAAGGTGGCGGAAAGCGCCGCCGAGTATGATGTCACCACGATGAGCAAGCAAGATCTGCTGGGCGCTATCAGTAAGCTCGAAGACGCCATGTTTGAGGCAGCACAAAATCTGGAGTTCGAAGAGGCGGCCCGGCTTCGCGACCAGCTCCATCAAATGAAAGACAAACAGCTGGCGCTGGGCTAGCGGTATGCCAGAAGGCCCAGAAATTCGCCGCGCGGCGGATCGTATTGAGCAGCAGATAGGTGGACGGGTGATCGACGATGCCTGGTTCGCTTTTCCAGAACTTGCCGAGCAGGCAGCCTCATTTATTGGTGTTCGGGTTGCCCGAGTAGATACCTGGGGTAAAGCAATGCTGGTCCGGTTTGCCGATCAGCGCGTGCTTTATTCCCACAACCAACTTTATGGTGTTTGGAAGCTGCATAGCGAGGATAAGCCGCCTAATACCAAGCGAGCGCTGCGGGTTCGATTGAGCGCAGAAGGGCACTGCGCCAGCCTCTATAGCGCCTCCGATATTTCCCTCTGGCACGCAGAAACTCTCACCGAGCATCCTTTCTTAGCCCGCCTGGGCCCTGATTTGTTGAGTCAAGACGTGGCTCCCTCCGATGTGCAGCAGCGGCTGAATTTAAAGCAGTTTCATAAACGCAGCCTGGGGGCACTGCTGCTTGATCAGGGGTTGGTCGCCGGGCTGGGCAACTATTTGCGCTCTGAAATCCTTTTTTTCTCCCAGCTTCCGCCAAGCGCTCGACCGGTGGATTTAACCCCAGAACAGCAGCAAACTCTGGCTGACTGCATCATTGATGTTACCCGGCAAGCCTACCAAGCCGCAGGTGTTACTAATCGTGAGGCCTGGATTGCTCAGGCCAAAGCAGCGGGTGAGCCGCGCAGGCAGTGGCGTTTTGCGGTTTTCGAGCGGGCAGGGCTTGAATGCCACCGCTGTGGAACGGTGATTGAGCGTACAATGGTTGGGTCGCGAAGGCTCTATTTATGCCCATATTGTCAGTCGGCGTGAGTAGGGTTATACCGTTATCTTGCTTAAGAGATACCATCAACTAAAGCCCTAACCATAGTAGTCAGATAGGTGCCAGGGATTGCTGCTGCGTAAGTGCCAATACGGTATACTGGTAGCACGCTAAGACGGCACCTCCGCGGGCGCGGAGGGGAAGCCGCTGACTAGACGATAACCTAGGAGCTATTAGTCCATGACCGTGATTCGCCAGGACGACGTTATTCAAAGCGTTGCCGATGCTCTGCAGTACATCTCTTACTACCATCCCAAAGATTTCATCGATGCCATGGCAGCCGCCTACGAGCGCGAAGAGAACCCTGCCGCCAAAGACGCCATCGCACAGATTTTGATTAACTCACGCATGTGCGCCACCGGGCATCGCCCAATCTGTCAGGATACCGGTATCGTCACCGTATTCGTTCACGTGGGTATGAACGTTACCTGGGAAGCGGACATGAGCTTGGACGACATGATCAATGAAGGTGTTCGTCGTGCTTACCTGCTGCCAGATAATATCCTGCGCGCCTCGGTGCTTGCAGATCCTGACGGCAAGCGAGCCAACACCAAAGACAACACCCCGGCGATTATTCACCACTCGATTGTGCCCGGTGATAGTGTCGATATTCACGTGGCTGCGAAGGGCGGCGGTAGCGAAGCAAAATCCAAGTTTGCCATGCTGAATCCCTCTGACAGCGTGGTTGATTGGGTGATGGAGCAACTGCCAAAGATGGGCGCTGGCTGGTGCCCACCCGGCATGCTGGGGATTGGTATCGGCGGCACCGCCGAAAAGGCCATGATGATTGCCAAAGAGGCGCTACTCGATCCTATCGATATTCAGGATCTACAGGCCCGTGGCCCCAGCAATCGTGCCGAAGAGCTGCGTTTAGAGCTGTTTGATAAAGTCAACAAGAGCGGTATCGGTGCCCAGGGGTTAGGCGGCTTAACCACCGTGCTGGATATTAAAGTCAAAGACTATCCAACCCATGCGGCCAACAAGCCCGTCGCGATTATTCCCAATTGTGCGGCGACCCGTCATGCCCACTTTACCCTGGACGGTTCTGGCTCCGCGGTACTTGAAGCGCCGAAGCTTGAGGATTGGCCGGAAATTACTCGCGAGGCGGGAGAAAACGTCAAACGTGTCAACCTTGATACGGTGACACCTGAAGAGGTTAAAACCTGGCAGCCTGGTGATACGCTACTATTGAACGGTAAGCTGCTCACTGGCCGCGACGCTGCTCATAAGCGCATGGTCGATATGCTGGCCAAAGGCGAGCCACTGCCGGTGGATATGAAAGGTCGCTTTATCTACTACGTGGGCCCGGTTGACCCCATTGGTGACGAAGTCGTTGGCCCCGCTGGTCCAACCACTGCCACACGGATGGATAAATTCACCCGCACCATGCTGGAAGAGACTGGCCTGTTAGGTATGGTCGGCAAAGCAGAGCGTGGTCAAGCCGCCATTGATGCTATCCGTGACAATGAAGCAGTGTACTTAATGGCGGTCGGTGGGTCGGCTTATCTGGTCGCTCAAGCGATTAAAAAATCGCGGGTAGTGGGCTTCGAAGACTTAGGCATGGAAGCAATCTACGAATTTGAGGTTGAAGATATGCCGGTGACCGTCGCCGTTGATAGCCTGGGCACATCGGTACATCAAACCGGGCCTGCGAAGTGGAAAGAGATTATTGCCCAATCGGCGTAATGGAGTGGTAAGGTTGATTAGGCTTTAGACGCATAAGGGCCTCGCTGACGGCGAGGCCTTGTTCTATGTGAGGGCTTTATAAGGACGTGACTATGACCTCCTGGTTGCTAGGGACCAGCATCTTACTGATACACCTGCTTGGCATCGTTTCAGCCATTATGGCGCTGATGTCTAGTCGCACCTCTCAGGGGGCCGTGGCATGGATCATCTCGCTGCTGACGTTCCCTTATGTCGCGCTTCCAGCGTACTGGTTTTTCGGGCGTCCAAGGTTTTATGGCTATGTGTCTGCCCGCGGCCAGCGGGACACCGTGCTACGCCGGGTTCTAGTGCACTACCGGGCTAACGTTCAACCCTACGTTGCGCCCTCTACCAACGCCGATATTCAGGCGGTCGAGCAGCTTGCCATGATGCCGTTAACCCATGGCAATCAAGCGACACTGCTCATTGACGGGCCAGCAACGTTTGAAAGCCTGTTCGATGGTATTGACCGGGCGGAAAAATATGTTTTGGTGCAGTTCTTCATTGTTCGCGACGACGCTCTCGGGCAACGTTTGAAGCACCATTTACAGTGTGCTGCCCGGCGCGGCGTGCGGGTCTATTTTCTTTATGATGAAGTGGGTAGCCGCAAGTTAGCCGATAGCTACCTCAATGATTTAATCAGCGATGGGGTGGCCGTGAGTGCCTTTCGCTCATCGCGAGGCTTTAAG
This sequence comes from Halomonas sp. ATBC28, assembly GCF_005937175.1. NCBI lineage: Bacteria > Pseudomonadati > Pseudomonadota > Gammaproteobacteria > Oceanospirillales > Halomonadaceae > Halomonas > Halomonas sp. ATBC28. The sequence continues at coordinate 96,103 of NZ_VCQL01000016.1, forward strand.
CACCGCTTTCAGCTTAACTTTCGCAACCATCGCAAAATAACGGTAATAGACGGCAAGGAGGGCTGGATAGGGGGCTTTAATATTGGGGTCGAATATCTCGGCGAGAACCCACGGCACGGGCCTTGGCGTGATACCCATCTCAAGCTTGCAGGACCCAGCGTACTGGGCTTGCAGGAGGCATTTTGGGAGGATTGGCACTGGGCGACGGATGAAGTGATTAGCCTGAACTGGATGGCCGACACGTCATCCTCTGCCACCGACCATCATGTGGTGATCGTGCCTTCTGGGCCCGCCGACCGTCAGGACACCGCCAGCCTGCTCGTCCAGCAGGTCATTCATAGTGCCAAGCAGCGCCTGTGGGTGACCAGCCCCTATTTCGTCCCTGACCAGGGAGTTCAGGATGCGCTCCGGCTTGCAGCGATGCGCGGCGTCGACGTTCGGGTAATGATTCCAGAGCGCCCCGATCACTTGCTGGTTTTTCTCTCTGCATTCTCATTTCTACCCGATATGTTAAGGGCAGGTGTTAAAATATACCGTTATCTCCCTGGTTTTTTACATCAAAAAGTCATGCTGGTAGACAACGAAGCAGCCACGGTAGGGACAGTCAATTTGGATAATCGCTCGTTTAGGTTAAATTTTGAGATTACCGCGTTTATTCCAAGTCGTGATTTTGCTACCTGCGTCGAGGCGATGCTGGAAAAAGACTTTGCTCACTGTCGGCGTGTCACCATCGATGAAATTAACCAGCGCCCGGTATGGATGAAAGTCGTTTCGCGGGCGGCCTATTTAATGGCCCCGGTTCAATAGATACGTCAGCCTAAAAGGAAAATCGAGATGCTCAAACGCAGGGTGAGACAAGGAGTCATGGGGTGAATCTTGAAACAAAATGGCTGGAAGATTTTGTAGCGCTAGCCAATACGCGCAGCTTCTCTGCGTCAGCACGCCAGCGACACGTGACCCAGCCGGCCTTTAGTCGCCGTATTCGCGCGTTGGAGCAGGCCGTTGATGTCACCTTGGTAGATCGTTCAACTACCCCCGTGGGGTTAACGCCCGAAGGGCAGCTGTTTTTGGTTACTGCGCGCAATCTGGTCGAACAGTTAAACGAATCGCTTAGCCATTTGCGCGGTCTCTCTATCGCCAATGAGGCGCTGGATATTGTCGCGGCGCACTCCCTGGCGTTGAGTTTTTATCCGCCTTGGATCTCTCGCCTGCAGCAGGGTTTGGGCGAGTTGCCGACCCGCTTGGTGGCCATGAATGTGGGCGAGGCAATACATGTGCTGCGAGAGGGCAACTGTGATCTGATGCTCGCCTACTATGACCCTTTTGCGACGATGCAACTGGACGCTGAAGTATTCCCCTCTTTCTCAATTGGTAAGGTCAATATGCTGCCCGTTTCGTTACCCGACGAGCATGGGAAAGCAAAGTTTTCACTCCAGCACGACACCTCCATTCCCTATCTTTCGTACACCCAGGGGGCCTTTTTAGGGCGCAGTGTGCGCATGCTGCTGAAAAATGACCCGCTGCGTATGAAGCTGCGTACGGTATATGAAACGGCCATGGCTGAAGGCCTGAAGGGAATGGTATTACAAGGCGTTGGCGTCGCATGGATCCCCGACTTTTGTATTCGTGAAGAGCTGAAAAGTGGCCGTTTGGTGAGGGCAGGCGACCCTAGCTGGGATATCCCCCTGGAAATCCGCTTATATCGCTGCTCGATGGTGCATAAGCCCGGCGTAGAGCGTTTATGGCGGCAGATGATGAAGCTGCCGCGGGATTTCCTACAAGCCTAGGGCCTGTTGACGTTTAGCTACTGCCAAAATCTGCGGGTAGCCCTAAAAAGTTCTGAATGATGAAGAAGTGATCTTCAAACAGGCTGTCGGGCTCGAGATCTGCAAGTGCTACCCAGCGCGCATGATCACCGCCTTTAACGGGCTTTAGGCGTGGCAGCTGCTGATCGGGGCGTAGCGCAAAATAGAAAGCTTCCGCCAAGGTGCGCCCGCGCCAGCTGCGGTGGGGTTCATCAAACAGGCGTTGCCCACGCAGCGAGCCTTTGAGTACAGGCTCAGGAACCTTTAAGCGAATGCGTTCGCGAAGTTCACGCAAGCAAGCATCCAGCAGCCGTTCATGGGGGTTAATAAACCCTCCCGGCAGGGCATAAAGGCCTTTGCCCGGTGCCGCCGTGCGTCGTACCAGCAGCACATGGCCTGACTGCACGACCACTGCGTTGACCGTGACAAAAATAGGCGGGTAGGGCGCGTGAGCCCAGGCCTGACGGTACTGATCCAACAACTGCTGCTCTTCGATCAGGCGCTGATAGGCGCCCTCATTGCAAAAGTGTTTGACGCTCTCCACCACCCCTGGCGGTAAATCGTGGTAAGCGCCGGTACTCAGGTAGTCATTCGTTGAGCTCGGCGAGCGAAACAGTCGCTCACGTATTTGGCTGGCTGAAATCCCCTCCACCGACGGCACGCTGACAGACTCCCACTGAGGAAACAGTGAAAGGTAGTAGCTTGACTGGCCGCGGCTGGCTCCGATCAAGCCAATACGTGGTAGGCGAGCATTGGCAGGTGCAGCTAAATCGCGCACTTTGCGCTGCACATCGCGCACCCAAACATCGTCGTTATAGAGGGCGTCGAGTAGCGGGGTGATCTCCAAGCGTTGATTATCGGCGTCGTCAAATCCCGCGCGAAGCATGGCTTGTCGTTCGTCGAATCGCCAGGGGTTACGCAGTGAGCGAGCCTGCCAAGAAGAGCCTACCAACACAATGACCTGCCGTGCGCGTTTGAGCGCTTCACGAATGACCGCGAGATGCCCCAGATGTGGCGGCTGAAAACGGCCAATAAACACCAAACAGTCGAAATCGCAGGCAGTCGCAGAGCGCGAAGTATCAGTGGCCATCCAAGCTTCCTTTTTCGTTTGGTGAACTCAGAGATGCAACCTACCAGAAAACTGCGCTAAACGCTGTGGTTAGGTATGCTAGAAAAATAGGATGTTGATAACGCTTATAAAAAGCCCCGTTACCCAGAGCACAGGGAGTGAATATGATTAAACGCGCCGCTATCTTTTGGTGGAAAGTAGTCCAAGACGCCACGTCACTATGGTTGGAGCGTAATGCCTTTAGCTACGCAGGTTCGCTAGCGTTCTATACACTTTTCTCATTGGCGCCTACCATTATTATCGCTGTCACAGTTATCGGTGTCGTGATGGGAGAAGAGGCGGCTCAGGGACAAATTGTAGCGCAACTGCAAGGTACCTTAGGGGTTGACGCAGCTGTCGCTATTCAAGACGCCGTCGCTCAATCCAGGATTGAGGAGTCGGGTATCCTGCCAACGCTATTGGGCGTAGGAGCCCTGGTGATCGGTGCAACAACCGTTTTCGCCCAGATGCAATTTTCGCTCAATACCATTTGGGGCGTAACGGCAAAGCCCACTTCTAATAGCGCTTTACGTTTTATTAAAAGCCGGTTGCTATCGTTAACGGTGGTGCTCTCCATCGGATTTATACTGATGGTATCGCTGGTATTAGGCGTCGTTTTGCGCGGTATGCTCCAGGCCGCCGATAATCTGGTGCCTTATGCCAGCTTACTGACAACGTCAGTTGAGTCGCTGGTCTCGCTGGCTGTGGTCACCTTACTATTTGCCACCATTTTTAAAGTACTTCCCGACGTTGTGTTGCGCTGGCAAGATGTGTTGATTGGCGCAGTCGTCACTGCCGTACTGTTTACTATTGGGCGCAGTGTAATCGCGATTTACCTGGCGTATACGGCTACAGCATCTACCTATGGCGCCGCCGGGTCGGTAGTCATGATTTTGCTATGGGTCTACTACAGTTCACTAATATTGCTGTTTGGGGCGGCGTTCACCCGCTCATTGCTACTACGCCGTGGCCGCCCGCTGATTCCGCGTAACAGTGCAGTGATTGTCAAACGTGAGTATGTTTAACACTCCGTTCAGAAGCGCCAAGGTAAGGAGGTAAGTATGAGTGATTGCTGTGTACGTGCCCTTGTGACCGGTAAGGTGCAGGGGGTCTGGTATCGCCGGGCTACCCAAGAGAAAGCCCTTCAGCACGGTATCACCGGCTATGCCAAAAACTTGCCCGATGGCCGGGTTGAAGTGTTGATGTGTGGTCACTCCGACGCAGTCAAGCTGCTAAGCGAATGGCTATGGCAGGGCTCAGAAGGTGCACAAGTTACCCATGTAGAGCTCGAGGTGCTGGATAACTGCCGCGCCCCGAGCCACTTTGCCACCCAGTAAAGCCTATTGGGAGCCTCTAATGAGACGGCAGGTCTCTATTGGGCACCTTTCCATTCAAGGATATTGTTAGCTGTCAGGCTAACAATATTCTGGCGCGCTTCTGGTGTAATCCAGGCGTTGTGAGGCGTGACAATTAAGTTTAGCGGCTCGCTGAGTGCATCCAGCAGTGGGTGCCCATCTCTGGGTGGTTCAGCGGGCAGTACATCAACGCCTAATCCACCCAGCTTGCCGCTACGCAGCGCCTCTAACGCTGCCACTTCATCGATAACCCCGCCGCGGGCGCAGTTGACCAGTAGCAGTGAGTTCTTGGCGCGCGTTAAGCGCTCCCGATTGATCAAGTGCTTGGTGGCCTCGCTCAACGGGCAGTGCAGGCTGATAACATCGGCATCGGGAAGCAGGTCGTCCAGGGCAGGGCGCTTATCATTAGCTTCTTTGCCGGGGCGGGCGGCGAAGGTGACTTGCATGCCAAAGGCTTCCGCCAAGCGTGCTACTTCGGTACCTAACTCGCCTTGTCCGACCATCACTAGCTGTTTACCTGCCAGTTGGAGCGTTGGGTAATCCTGCAAACAGAAGAAGGCGCTACGCTGCCACTCGCCTGCGGCGACATCGCGCTGATATTGGGGAAGACGATTGGCTAACGCGAGCATGAGCATCAAAGTGTGTTGGGAAACGCTGGCAGTGCCGTAAGCCGCGACGTTTTTAACTTCAATGTTGTGTTCTTTTGCGCTTTCAAGATCGATATTATTGAGACCTGTCGCCAATACGCATATTAGCCGCAGTTTTGGCAGTTGCTGCAGCGTTTCGGCGTCCAGCACTACCTTGTTCACGATCGCTACATCGGCGTTAGCAAGGCGTTCCCGCGCTTGTTGCGTGGTACTCTGCTCAAACACCTCAAGGTTTGAAACCGTCTCTTTAATGGCGGCCAAATTGATCTCGGGGCCGAGACTTTGCGCATCCAGTATCACCGCATGGGGCATTTTCTTCTCTCCATTAACCGCAGGGGGCTGTATAACCTTGCTCGTCAGGGGGCACAAAAGGGTATAATGGCGGCGCTTTATCAACCGCAGCCTTGGAATTTACCCCGACTGGCCACATATTGCAGCCTGGCAGCGTTTGTGTTCGCCATTGTTCTTTCTTTTCAGAACGAGTCTTTTAGATAGAACTGGATTTGTCAGAGCTGGGTCTTTAGAACTGAGCCTTTAGAGCTGGGTCTTTAGAATCAGGCCTGTCAGAACTAAGCTTGTCAGGGTTGAGCTTATTAGGAGTCATTAAGATGCCCATCTATGAATATGAGTGCAAGGCCTGCGGCCATCGCATGGAAAAATTGCAGAAGATTAGCGCCGATCCTCTCAAGGATTGCCCTGCATGCCAAAGTGATGGCTTGGAACGGCTTGTCTCGGCAGCGGGATTCCGTTTGGCCGGCGGCGGTTGGTACGAAACTGATTTCAAAACGGGTAGCAAAAAGAACCTGGCCGCTGATGGCAAAACTGCCTCTGCAGATGCCGGTAAATCAAGCGATTCCAGCGCTACCGCTAAGAGCGACACTCCCAAAGACAAGGGCGCCGCGGCATAGCCGCGGCAGTCAGGGTCGGGACGCCCGCGACACACTCATTGCCACGTAACAGAACAGGATTTGACATGCGCAGCCATTATTGCGGCCAGCTAAACGAAACTTTGGTGGATCAAACGGTTACGGTATGCGGATGGGTTCATCGCCGCCGTGACCACGGTGGGGTAATTTTCCTCGATATGCGCGATCGCGACGGCATCGCACAGTTCGTGGTCGACCCTGATACCGCCGAGGCATTCGCTAATGCCGACCGTGCCCGCAGTGAATTTGTCCTGCGTATCACTGGTCGCGTTCGGCTGCGCCCAGAAGGCACCCAAAACGCCAACATGCCGACGGGTATGATTGAAGTGTTGGCAAAAGACGTTGAAGTGCTCAACACCGCCGTTACCCCGCCATTCCAGCTGGATGAGCATGGCAAGGTCGGCGAAGAAGTGCGCTTAAAGCATCGCTATATCGATCTGCGTCGCCCGGATATGATCGAGAAGCTGCGTCTGCGCTCGCGTATTTCTCATAACGTGCGCGCGTACCTCGAAAACCAAGGCTTCCTGGATATCGAAACGCCGGTACTCACCCGCGCTACGCCAGAGGGTGCTCGTGATTACCTGGTGCCTAGCCGTACCCACGCGGGTAGTTTCTTTGCACTGCCTCAGTCGCCGCAACTGTTTAAGCAGCTGTTGATGGTGGCGGGCTTTGACCGCTACTACCAAATTGCCAAGTGCTTCCGCGATGAAGATTTGCGCGCCGACCGTCAGCCTGAGTTCACTCAGATTGATATCGAGGCGTCGTTTGTGGAAGAGAACGACATCATGGGCATTACCGAAGCCATGATTCGTCAGCTTTTCCAGGACGTGCTAAAAGCCGAACTCCCTGAGTTCCCGCGCATGACCTGGCAGGAAGCGATGGACCGCTTCGGTTCCGATAAGCCGGATCTGCGTATCCCGCTGGAACTGACCGATGTCGACGACCTGATGCAGCAAGTCGATTTCAAAGTCTTCTCTGGCCCCGCCAGCGCGGATGATGGCCGCGTAGCGGCGCTGAAAGTACCCGGCGGCGCCAAGCTATCGCGCAAAGAGATCGACGAATATACCAAGTTTGTCGGCATCTACGGCGCCAAAGGCTTGGCGTGGATCAAGGTCAACGAGCGCGCCAAAGGGCTTGAAGGTCTGCAGTCTCCGATCGTCAAGTTTATGGAAAACATCGTTGAAGAGCTGCTCGACCGCGTGGGCGCAGAAGATGGTGACATCATCTTCTTCGGTGCCGATAAAGCCCGTATCGTTAACGAAGCCATTGGCGCGCTGCGCGTCAAGCTCGGTGCTGATCTGGAACTCTATACTCAAGAGTGGGCGCCACTGTGGGTAGTCGACTTCCCAATGTTTGAAGCCGACGACAGTGGTCGCCTGAGCCCGCTGCACCACCCCTTTACCGCGCCTTCCTGCACACCGGAAGAGCTCAAGGCAGACCCCGCCAATGCGCTTTCACGCGCTTACGATATGGTGCTCAACGGTACCGAATTGGGCGGCGGCTCTATTCGTATCCACGATCAGACCATGCAGAGCACGGTGTTTGAGATTCTAGGCATCGGTGAAGAAGAAGCCCAAGAGAAATTTGGCTTCCTGCTGGATGCACTTCAGTATGGTGCACCGCCTCATGGTGGCTTAGCCTTTGGCTTGGATCGCTTGGTCATGCTGATGGTCGGTGCCAAAACTATTCGTGAAGTCATCGCCTTCCCGAAAACCCAAAGCGCTGCCTGTTTGATGACCAATGCACCGGGCGAAGTCAGCCCCGAGCAGTTGAAAGATTTGAACATCCGCCTACGTCAGAAAGTCAAAGCGGAACCCGCCGCCGAATAAATCGGTTTGGATGGCTGCTCAACACCGACGCCACGGCGTCGGTGTTTTTGTATGTTCTAGTCACACGAGTATCGACGCCATGGTAGAGCAAAAGCCCGTCGTACCCATTCGCATTTTGGGCATAGACCCTGGCTCCCGGGTAACCGGTTACGGGGTGATCGATATTATTGGCGTTAAACCCTGCTACGTAGCGAGTGGCTGTATCCGCACGGCAGAAGGGGCCTTGGAGCAGCGCTTGGCGCAAATTTACGCCGGTCTTAGCGAAGTCGTCGGCCTGCATCGACCCTCCCAGGTGGCCATTGAACGGGTATTTATGGCCAAAAATCCCGATTCAGCGCTGAAGCTTGGCCAGGCTCGGGGGGCGGCAATGGTGTGTATGGCCAATCATGGCTTGAGCCTTGCCGAGTACGCCGCGCGGCAGATCAAGCAGGCGGTGACCGGCCAGGGCGGCGCGGACAAAGAGCAGGTGCAGCATATGGTGACCGCCATTCTGCAGCTCTCCGCTACTCCCCAGGCCGATGCCGCCGACGCGTTAGCCATTGCGTTAACCCATGCTTATAACGGCTCTGTGTTTAGCAGCCATGGCTTGCCCGCTGCGCCATCTCGGGGCCGCCGTCGCTCGACTGGACGCTGGCGGCTTTAATTCCCGCTGTACCGCTGGCTGAACTACTGGTCACCTGTACAGAGTCGCTTTATAGTAATCACCTGTTTTTCACTCTATTTTTTTCATTCCGGTGCGAGCGTATTTATGATTGGACGTCTGAGTGGTCAGCTAGTGGCAAAGCAACCTCCCTGGATTGTAATCGACGTTCATGGCGTAGGTTACGAACTAGAAACCTCAATGAATACGCTGGTCGCACTTCCTGCGATTAACGAGAGCGTCTCATTATTCACCCATTTAACCATTCGTGATGATGCCCACTTACTCTATGGCTTCGGCCGTGAGCATGAACGTGCTCTGTTCCGCGCCTTGATCAAGGTCAATGGCGTAGGGCCCAAGCTTGCACTCGCCATCCTGTCGGGTATGGACGAAGACGCCTTTATGCGCTGCGTCCGTGATGACGACAGCAAAGCGCTGACAACCCTGCCAGGAGTGGGTAAGAAAACCGCAGAGCGGCTGATTATTGAAATGCGCGACCGTTTTCCCGAGTGGGAAGATGGCAGCGACGCGCTACTGCCCCTTGAAGCCACCAATGGCCGTGCTTCTACCCGCGATAGTCTTGCCGATGCGGAAGCCGCGTTAGTTAGCTTGGGGTATAAACTGACTGAGGCGTCGAAAATGCTCGCCGATATCGACCCCAATCAGTCTACCGAAGCGCTGATTAAAGCCGCGCTCACCCAGCGCATGGGTGGCTAAGCAGGCAGCGGTGTGAGTACGAAATTGTGGGTAGTGGATAGACCTTTGTGAATAGACCTTTTGAATCGCCATAAAGAAGAGCACCTATGTTAGAACACGATCGGCTGATCGCCGCTGAGCCTGAACAGGGGGAGGGGCGCATTGATTACGCGATTCGCCCCAAGCGGCTGGATGACTATATTGGCCAGCCGCGTGTGCGTGAACAACTGGAAATCTTTATCGGCGCCGCGCGGCTGCGTGAAGAGAGCCTGGATCACACTCTGGTATTTGGCCCCCCAGGGTTAGGTAAAACGACCCTTGCGCATATTATTGCCACCGAGATGGGCGTCGGTATGAAGTCGACTTCCGGGCCGGTACTCGAGCGGGCAGGCGATCTAGCCGCCATGCTGACTAATTTAGAGCCTGGCGATGTACTTTTTATCGATGAAATTCATCGCCTGTCACCGGTGGTCGAAGAAGTGCTCTACCCGGCCATGGAAGATTTTCAGCTCGATATTATGATTGGCGAAGGGCCTGCGGCACGTTCGATTAAACTGGATCTTCCCCGCTTCACCCTGGTGGGCGCCACGACCCGGGCAGGATTATTGACCTCCCCGCTGCGTGACCGATTTGGTATCGTGCAGCGGCTTGAGTTTTATAACCTGGAAGAGCTAACAGAAATTGTCTCGCGTTCAGCGCGCTTGTTAGGAGTTGAAACCAGCCATGATGGCGCCATTGAAGTGGCCAGGCGTTCAAGGGGCACGCCGCGAATTGCCAACCGACTGCTACGCCGGGTGCGAGATTACGCCGAAATGAAAGGTAACGGCGTCGTCGATGTCGCCATGGCTGATGCGGCTCTCAATATGCTTAATGTGGATCACCACGGCTTGGATCATATGGATCGGCGGCTACTGCTGGCCATGATCGATAAATTTGACGGTGGGCCGGTGGGTATTGACTCACTCGCCGCGGCGATCAGTGAAGAACGTGACACGATCGAAGACGTTATTGAGCCCTATCTTATTCAGCAGGGCTTGATGATGCGCACTCCCCGCGGCCGGGTGGCCACCCGCCAGGCGTGGCTGCACTTTGAGCGCGTGCCCCACGAACAGGCAACCGATATGGAGGGAGAGCGCCGTCCGTGAGTAGCTGCACAAGAGAAGGTTATCGACTGCCGCTGCGCGTTTATATGGAAGATACTGACGCAGGCGGCATTGTCTACTACGTTAACTACTTGAAGTTTATGGAGCGTGCGCGTAGTGAATGGCTCCGCCAGTTGGGCCTGAATCAGCAAACGCTGCTAGACGAAGGTACACAGCTAGTGGTATACCGCTTGGCCTGTCACTACGCGAAACCGGCTTACTTGGATGACGCGTTGGAAATTAGTGCTCACGTTACCAACGTTGGGCGCTGTCGGATGACATTTGAACAGCAGGTTTGGCGTAATGAGGAACTCCTATGCTCTGCCACAGTCGAGATAGCCTGCTTGAGCACCGAACGTTTACGGCCAAAAGCATGGCCAGCATCGCTTAAAGTTTTGACCCAGGCCTCTTAACCAAGAGGTCACTCACTGCGTCGGCAATCCCGACCCTAATAGATTGATGAGGGCACCTGTGAACGATAACACCATGTCCATTCCCCATTTGATAATGAATGCCAGTACTGTAGTGCAACTGGTAATGCTGCTGCTACTGGTGGGGTCGATCCTCTCTTGGGTAGTGATTTTTCAGCGCAGTATTGCGCTGGGCCGCGCCAAGAAAGAGTACAACCAATTTGAGGAGTCTTTTTGGTCAGGTGTCGACTTAAACGAACTCTATCGTGAGATTCCTGCCGATGACCCGCGCCACGGCGCCGAGCATATTTTTCAAGCTGGTTTTCGTGAATTTAACCGTTTGATGCCTAAAACCCGTGACCCGGATACCGTGCTGGAAGGCGTTCAGCGTAGCATGCGCGTAGCGTGGTCTCGGGAAGAGGATCGCTTAACCCAGCATTTAGTGTTTCTTGCCACGGTAGCCTCAGCTAGCCCCTATATCGGCTTGTTCGGCACTGTATGGGGCATCATGGGGTCGTTTCAGGCACTATCACTGACTCAGCAAGCGACCCTTGCTACGGTGGCTCCCTGGATTGCTGAAGCGCTCATTGCCACAGCCATGGGTCTATTTGCGGCGATTCCAGCGGTGATTTTCTATAACCGCCTATCCAACTCGTCTTCTCGCCTGCTGGGCAAATATGAAGACTTTGCCGAAGAGTTTCACGCTATCCTGCACCGCAATTTGCAAGGTCGTGACGGCAAACCGAGCGCCAGCTAAGGGAGAGAGCCATGCAAGGACCATTCAATCGTAGCGGCAAAAGCAAGCCAATGGCGGAGATTAACGTCGTCCCTTTCATTGACATCATGCTGGTACTGCTGGTGGTCTTTATGATCACCGCGCCCATGTTGACCCAGGGCGTACAAGTTGAGTTGCCGCAAGTCACCTCTCAGCCCATTGATATCCAGGAGGATAATGATCCGATCATTATCTCGGTTGATAGCGACGGTGGGTACTTCATCACGCTTGGGGAAGACTCCACGTCGGTGTCGCTGGATGAGATGTCCTCACGAGTGACAACGATTATAGAGCGTCGCCCAGGCACACCGGTAATGGTACGCGGCGACCGTAATGTGGCCTACGGTCAGATTGTCGTCTTGATGAGCACTCTGCAAGGCGCTGGCGTGGCTAATGTGGGGCTGCTATCTGAGCCGTCAAAAGATGGGTAAGGGCAAGGCGCAGCACATGGCACTGAAATCCCCGCGCGATCCTCAAGACGTCGGCTATAAGTGGCCGACTGTTCTGGCGATAGGTGTGCACGTAGCGATTGTAGCGTTTAGCTTGATCAGCCTGCCTAATCGAGACGCAGAACCTGACAGCTCCTCGATCGTACAGGCAACGCTGGTAAGCACCGAAACCTTTACTGACCAGGCGCAGCAAGCAACGGAAGAGCAGGCGGCGATGAATGCGCCTGCTGAAGCCCCCACCGAGCCTGATGCACCGGAAGAGCCTTCAGCTAGTGAACAGCAGGCCGCAGCCGAGCAGCAAGCCGCAGAAGAAGCCGCTCAACAGGCGGCGGAAGCCGAGGCGCAGGCGCTAGAAGAAGCACGTGCGGCTGCGGAAGCTGAGGCCCAACGTAGAGCTGAAGAAGCGGCTGAGCAGGCCGAACGGCAGGCTGCTGAAGCGGCTGAACGTGAAGCCGAAGCGGAAGCTGCCGCAAAGCGCCAGCGTGAAGTGGAAGAGGCACAACGCCAGCAGGAAGCCGCCGAGCAGCAGCAACGCGAAGAGGCAGAAGCAGAACGCCAGCGCGAAGCCGAAGAACAGCAGCGCCGTGAAGCGGAAGAAGCCGAGCGTCAGCGCGAAGCTGAAGAGCAGCAGCGCCGTGAAGCGGAGGAGGCTGAACGCCAACGCGAAGCTGAAGAACAGCGATTGCGTGAGCAAGAGGAGGCTCAGCGAGAGCGAGAGGCCGAAGCACAGCGTCAGCGTGAAGCCGAAGAGCAGCAGCGTCGTGAAGCAGAAGCTGAGCGCCAACGCCAAGCCGCAGAAGCTGCCGAGGCGGCTATGCAGCGCCAACTGGACGGTGAGGCCGAAGCAGCTGCCAATGCCCAGCAGGCTGAGCAGGCTGCAAATAATTTCAGCAACATAATGAAACGAGCTATTGAACAAGCCTGGATAATTCCTGGTGGATCAAGTGATAGTATGCGGGCTTCTGTCAATGTGCGTCTGGGGCCTTCGGGGGAGGTATTATTAGTAAACGTAACATCATCGAGTGGCGATAGTGCCTTTGATCAATCCATTATTCAGGCGGTTGAGCAAGCGGCACCGTTTTCTGAGCTACTACAATTATCAGAAGATCAACAGCGTGAAATCCGACGCAATATCACTTTGAACTTTTCCCCAGGGGGAGTCCGTTGATGCAAACTCAAGTGTTAAAGAAATTTTGGTTATTGTGCTTGCTGTTCACTTTTAGCAGTGTGGCAAGTGCTAACTTAACCATTGAGATCACGCGGGGCAGCGATCAAGCGCTGCCGATTGGTGTCGTGCCATTCGCCGGTTCAGACGGCCTTCCCGAAGATGTAGCACAGATTGTTCAAGATGACCTTGAACGCAGTGGCTATTTTGCCCCCTTGGCGCGCAGCGCTATGTTTGAGCAGCCTAGCCAATCTGACGATGTGCAGTTCGGTACCTGGCGTTCGCTGGACGTGCGCTATCTGGTCGTCGGCCAGGCAGAACAAACTGACGGTGGCTTTGAACTACAGTTTGAACTGATGGATATCAGTGGTCAGCGTCGAATGATCGGTGAAACCGTGACAGTGAGGGGAAATGACCTGCGCGGTGCTGCACACTATATCAGCGATCAAATTTTTGAAGAGATTACTGATATCCGCGGCGCGTTCTCCACCAAAATTGCTTATGTCACGGCCCAAGGTATCGGTGACGATATGCAGTTTGGTCTGTACGTTGCAGACGCCGATGGTCGCCGTAGTGAGCAGGTGTTGACCTCTGATGAACCGATCATGTCACCGGCGTGGTCGCCCGACGGCACCAAGCTCGCCTATGTCTCCTTTGAGACTGAGCGTCCGGCGATCTATATCCAGGATGTGGCGACGGGCCAGCGCGTGCAGGCGACCTCCTTCGATGGCATTAACGGCGCGCCAGCATGGTCACCGGATGGGCGGCGTATCGCCATGTCACTGTCTAAAGATGGCCAGCCTGAAATTTACATTATGGATGTTGCCAACCGTTCAGTAGAGCGCATTACCAATAACAACAGTATTGATACGGAGCCCGCTTGGGCGCCGGATGGACGCAGCCTGTTGTTTACCTCTGATCGTAGCGGCGGCCCCCAGCTCTATCAATATACACTGGGTGGCGGAGAGTCCCAGCGCCTGACATTTACCGGTAATTATAATGCGCGTGGCCGCTTCTCGCCGGATGGCGAGCAAATATTCTTGATCCATCGCTCTAGCCGTGGTTATCAAGTAGCAAGGCAAGACCTAAGCGGTGACCGCTTAGTGGTATTGAGTGAATCAACAAGAGATGAATCTCCTAGTGTTGCGCCGAACGGGACCATGGTAATCTTCGCTACCCAGCAGGGTAACAGTGGGGTACTAAGTGCTGTTTCTGCCGATGGTCGCTCTTCATTCAGGCTGCCGTCAGCACAAGGCGATGTTCGTGATCCAGCTTGGTCACCCTTCTTAAATTGATTAACATCAAAATTTCAGTTTTCAGGCAAGGAGTCTGATTATGCAACTTAAACCGTTGGCTCGCTCATTAGCAGCAGCGCTATCTATCGTGGTAATCGCTGGCTGTTCCAGCACCGGCGGAACCCAAGACGGTGACTCGTACGGTAGCCAGGATGGCAGCACGACTGGGTCTAGCACCTCGGGTACAGGCACGGGTAGTCAGTATGGTTCCACCTCTGGTTCAGGCGCTGGTCAGCAGGCTGATTCACGCATCCCAGAAGTACGCACCATCTATTTCGATTACGACCGCGATACAATTAAGAGCGAGTACGAATCCGTGGTAATGGCTCATGCGCGCTATCTGCGTGCTAACCCGAACGCTCAAGTGGTACTCCACGGGCATACTGATGAACGCGGTACCCGTGAATACAACATGGCGCTAGGGGAGCGTCGTGCGAATGCGGTAGAACGCTTCTTGAATATTCAGGGCGTCTCTCCTTCACAAATGAGCGTGGTTAGCTATGGTGAAGAGCGTCCGGCTGTCAATGGCCAAGACGAGAGCGCTTACGCTCAGAACCGCCGTGTTGTATTTAACTACTGAGCATTTAACGATTGAATGCTTAACCACTGATGAATTCGGCGTGCGGCTTATCGCACGCCGTTTACGTCTACGGAGTCATCATGAATCACAGTCTCAAGCGTTACGTTGAGAGGCTGTGCGGTGCGGGAGCCATAGTGCTCCCGCTGTCCGTATTGCCCCTAACGGCCACCGCTCAACAGCCGCTCGTTCAAGATCTTTCCAACTCTTCCAACAGCAGCTTTTACCAGCAAACGCAGCGCCAGGAAGCGTCCAGCGGTAACCTGGTATTGTTTAACCAGGTGCAGGAGCACCAGCAGGAGATCCAGCAGCTGCGTGGTCAAATTGAAGAGTTACGCCACCAGTTGGAACAGCTGCGCCGTCAATCCCAGCAGCAGTATCTCGATATTGAAGACCGCCTGATGAGCAGCGGTCCAACTCAGATTGAGCAGTCAACACCACCAGTCGAGCCTGAGGCCGCTGAAGAAGTTGTTAACGCGCCTTCGAGCCGCAATGTCAGTGAGGACGCCCAGGCCGATTACCAAGCGGCTTTTGCGCATGTTCAAGCGCGCCGTTTTGATGAGGCGATTGCGGCCTTTGAGGCTTTTGTTAGCGACCATCCTGATACTAGTCTAACGGCTAATGGTCACTACTGGCTGGGCGAGCTATATGCTGCAGAAGGCGAGCTGGATGCCGCCGACCAGGCATTTAGCCGTGTGATCGAGGAGTACAGCGGCAGCAGTAAAGTGCCGGATGCGATCTATAAGCTAGGCTTAGTGAAAGCACGTAAAGGCGAAGCAGAGCGCAGCCGTGAGCTACTCGAGCAAGTGCGCGATGACTACCCGCAAAGCAGTGCCGCGGGCCTTGCCAATGACTTTTTACGCCAATCAGCAAGTTAATATCTTTTGCTTCAAGGAATCAGCATGAGCTGCAAGATCGACTATCAACCAGCGCCCAACCTATTGGAAAATCGCATCGTGTTGGTAACCGGCGCAGGGGACGGGATTGGCCGTGCGGCAGCGTTGAGCTATGCCCAACACGGAGCCACCGTGATTCTATTGGGGCGCACTATTGCCAAGTTAGAGCGCGTTTACGATGAAATCGAAGCGGCCGGTGGCCCCCAGCCAGCGATTTTTCCGCTCAACTTTGAAGGCGCTACGCTAAAAGATTTTCATGATATGGCGGAAACGCTGGATAAAGAGTTTGGCCGTTTGGACGGGGTGTTGCATAACGCTGGGTTGTTGGGTCGCATCACGCCTTTCGAGCAGTATAACCCTGAGCTCTGGCAGCAGGTGATGCAGGTGAATATCAATGGGCCCATCTGGATGACCCAGGCACTATTGCCGCTACTGCAGGCGTCTGACGATGCATCGGTGATATTCACCTCCTCCAGCGTTGGCCGTAAAGGCCGCGCCTATTGGGGAGCGTACTCGGTCTCTAAGTTTGCCACTGAAGGGTTTGTCGAGGTGTTGGCCGACGAATTGGATAACCAGTCCACGGTACGCGTTAATTCACTCAATCCGGGTGCCACACGGACTCAAATGCGGCGTACCGCGTTCCCCGGTGAGGATCCCTTCACACTACGCACCCCGGAAGACATCATGCCTACCTACTTATGGCTTATGGGGCCAGACAGTGCAGGCACCAACGGTCAAAAGCTTGATGCCCAGCCGCCACGGGTATAGCGCTTACTTTTAAACCCCTTATCAGCACGTCGATGCCCGCCGGTACTTACGCTTGAAATTGTCGCTAGCGTCTGAAACCGTTAAGGGCATCGACCAGCGCGTGACACTCTCCAAACCATAAGTCAGCAGGCCACTGTTGATAGTCATCCTCTGCGCTGATATAGCCGTAGCCAACGGCCACGGCCGTCATCCCCGCAGCGACGGCGGCCTCGATATCCCGTGCATGGTCGCCGATGTACCAGCACTGACCCGGCTCAACGCCTAGCCGCCGGGCAGCTTCCCAGAGCGGCTCAGGGGCTGGCTTTTTTACACTCAGGTCATCTGCACATAGTAAGGCGCCCGGCTGAAGCGCCAATGCGTCCAATAACGGTAGCGTATAGCGACGCGGTTTATTGGTCACAATCCCCCAGGGTCGTTGGTTGCCATGCCACTCTTTCAGCCATACATCGAGCGGCGAGAAGACCTGGCTGTGCACCGCGACCGCCTGCTCGTAGGCATCCAGCAAAAACTGGCGTGCTTGAGTATGTCCATCCGCTGTCGCTTCTAACCCTAGCGCCAGCGTCACCAGCGCACTACCGCCGTTAGAGACCTGGCGGCGGATCACTTCAAAGGGAAGTGGCTCTAAGTCGTGGTGAATACGTAGCGCATTGGTTGCGTGGGCTAAATCTGGAGCGGTATCGACCAGGGTGCCGTCTAGATCGAAGAGAATCGCTTGGGGCGCTTGCATCGGCATTTAATCGCTCACCTTACGGCAGTACATCATGTAGTTGACCGAAACATCATGGCTTACCAAACGATAGTGCCGGGTTAGCGGATTGTAGGTAAGCCCCGTCTGCTCACGCACTTCTAAGCCACAGTCGCGAGACCAGGCGGCCATTTCTGAAGGGCGAATAAATTTCGCGTAGTTATGCGTACCCCGGGGGAGCAGTCTAAGCACGTACTCGGCGCCTAGAATGGCAAACGCATAGGACTTGGCGGTGCGATTCAGCGTAGAGAAAAACACATAGCCGCCAGGGCGAACCAGGGCGCTGCAGGCACGAATGACGGAGGCGGGGTCGGGTACGTGCTCAAGCATCTCCATGCAGGTCACTGCATCGTAAAAACCGGGCTTTTGAGCCGCCATGGCTTCCACACTGATGTGCTGATAATCGATCTCGACACCGCGATCTTCCGCGTGCAGCCTAGCCACCGCTAAAGGTGCTTCACCGAGATCAATACCGGTTACTTTAGCCCCGCGGTTGGCCATTGATTCGCTCAAAATGCCGCCGCCACAGCCCACATCCAGCACTTTTTTTCCTGCCAAGCCCGCACGCGCATCAATAAAATCGAGCCGCAAAGGGTTAATCTCGTGGAGTGGTTTAAATTCACCCTGCGGATCCCACCAGCGGCTAGCAAGCGCTTCAAATTTGGCGACTTCTGCTGCATCGACATTGCCTTGATAGTGACCAGCAGTGCTATCCTGTGGTGTCGCTTGCATGTTGTGACTCCCATTGTCGTTACGCATTAAGCGAAGAGTTGACGCTTAGTTACTGGTTATTATCCATTTGCACTGGTTATCGTCCATTGGCGAGGTGGCATCCATCCACGCCTTCAGTATTATGGACATTCTAACCACTCCTGTGTCGGAACGCATGAAAAGGACCTCTTTATGATTCGCAAGGCCGTACTTCCTGTTGCTGGGTTTGGCACCCGCTGCTTACCGGCTTCGAAGGCTATTCCCAAGGAGATGATTACGATTGTCGATAGGCCGGTTATTCAATATGTGGTCGAAGAAGCCATTGCCGCGGGTATTCGTGAGATTGTGCTGGTCACCAGTAGTAATAAAAGCGCTATTGAAAACCACTTTGACACCCACGCCGAGCTAGAAGCCAGCCTGGAAGCGAAAGGTAAACACGAGCTTTTGGCGATGTTGCGCAATTTGGTGCCTGATGATGTCAGCATTATCAGTATTCGTCAGGGTGTACCGCTGGGGTTAGGCCATGCGGTGCTATGCGCTCGCCCGATCATCGGCGACGACGAACCTTTTGCAGTGCTGCTTCCCGATGTGCTGGTCGACAACAGCGCCAACCAAACGACCGACTTGGCCGGCATGTTGGCAGCTTATGATCAACAGCAAACGGCGCAGCTAATGGTGGAAGAGGTGGCTTGGGAGCAAGTTGAGAAGTATGGCATCGTGGCACCCGCTGGCGATGTGCCTGCACCTAACCAATCGGCAGATCTTGTGGGAATGGTGGAAAAGCCAAAGCGCGATGCAGCGCCTTCAAACCTAGCCGTGATTGGTCGCTACGCGCTGCCAGGCCATATTTTCTCCATTTTAGAAGCCACCAAGCCCGGTGCCGGTGGCGAAATTCAGCTCACTGATGCGCTGGAGACCCTGCGCGAACAGTCGGGGGTGCAGGCATACCGTATGCAGGGCACGACCTACGATTGTGGCCAGCCGCTGGGTTATCTTGAAGCCACACTTGCCTACGCGCGTCGTCACCCCGAGTTTGGTGAGGGTTTCCAAGCCCTGTTATCACGTTACCAACAAGGAGAGTAACCCATGCGGGTGTTGCTTTACGGTAGCGAATTGAGCGCAGCGACGGCCGCCGCTGCGTTGGCCTGGGTCGGGCATCAGGTGCAGTGGTTGCCGCACGCTGACGCCCCCTGGTCAGCACTTTTCCGAGTGGACTGGCTGCGCAGCGAACCTCAGCTGATGGCTCATCTGGAGCAGGGTTTGGCGGATGGGACACTGGAGGTCATTGAGCAGCTTAAAGAGGCGCGCACGCCTGAAGTGATCTGGCTGGCGTTATCTCCTGCGCAGCGTAGTTCAGCCAGTGCGTTGGTTGAAGACCCGCTATTGGTCGATCAGCAGGGCATAGTGCTTATCAATAATTCAACGTTTCCGGTCGGCGAGACCGAGCGCCTGCATGCACTGATGGGCATGCAGCACACCAGCGTGGCACTCCCAGATACGTTGGAAGAGGGGCGGGCGTGGGAGTCGTTTACCCGCCCCACTAGGCGGCTGCTAGGTTGCGATGATGCCACTGGTGAGCAGGTGACCAGGGAACTATTACGCGCCTTTAATCGCCGCAGCGAAGTATTTCAGTGTATGCCGCGCCGCGCTGCAGAGCTCACCAAGCTGGCAATTAACGGCATGCTGGCTACCCGTATCAGTTATATGAATGAAATTGCTGGCTTGGCTGATACCCTGGGGGTGGATGTTGAACATGTCCGCCAGGGAATGGGCGCTGACTCACGGATCGGGTTTGAGTATCTCTACCCCGGATGTGGGTTTGGCGGGCCGAATTTCTCCCGGGATTTGATGCGCTTGGCCGATGTGCAACTGCAAAGTGGTCGCTATTCAGCACTGCTTGAGCAGGTAATGGATATTAACGAGCAGAAGAAAGAGACCCTGTTTCGCAAACTGTGGGCTCACTTTGCAGGTGAGCTGGCGGGTAAAACCGTGGCGATATGGGGTGCGGCGTTTAAGCCCGGCACAGCGCGTATTGACCACGCCCCGGTATTAACGCTGCTTGAGGCTCTTTGGGCGCAAGGAATTAAAGTTCAGCTCCACGACCCAGCAGCAGTGCCAGCTCTTCATGCCTTGGTGGGCGAACGTGACGACCTGCGCACCTATACGCATGATCCTTACCAAGCCTGTGAGGGGGCCGATGTACTGATGCTGGTGACTGAATGGAAAACGTATTGGAACCCGGACTGGCACCGACTCGGCTCGCTTTTAAACGCTAAGCTCGTACTAGACGGACGCAATATTTACGACCCTGAGTTCGTTGCCAGCTGTGGATTAATGTACCGAGGTATTGGCCGCCGTGCCGACCCGAAGACTCTTTGAGGAAATGTCATGCCAGACGCTACCGCATCCTCTCGTATTGTGCCCGATGTGGATCAAAGCTTGACGGCGCAACACTTGCGTCACCGAAAGGGGCCCACGCTATGGCCACTATGGCTATGTTTGCTACTGATCATTGCGCTTATGGGCGCGGCGGCGGCTGGACTTTGGTATGAACGTGAACGACTGCTGGGTGAGCTGCACCGGGTAAGTGGGGAAGTCTCCAATGTGCACGCTCGGTTGGATTCGGATGACACGGATGTACAAGATACGATAACCTTTGTACAAGCTCAGATGTCGACGCTTTTCCAAGAGCAGGAGCAGCTGTCAGTGTCGTTGGCCGCTACTCGGGAAGAGTTGTACGGTTTTCTCACTTCTAGCGAGGATACTGTCTCTAGTGATTCCATCAATACACTGTTGCGGCAGTTGTCTCAACTTAGAGAGCAAGCCGAACTGCGCGACAGTCAATTAATGGCGGTGAGGGAATCTCTTGACGCCTTGGAACAAACGGGTTCCTCGGGTCGTCAAAATCTTGTTGAGGAAGTCTCCCATCTGGAGCAATTGACCGAACGGCGCATCAATGGCCTGGATAGTCAGCTCAACAGTGTCAGTAGCGCTTGGGAAGAGCAGCTATCAGCACAAAGAGCAGCGTTCGAGGCACGCTTTAATGAGCTGGAAACATCCGTTGCAGAGATAGAAGCACCCGCAGATCAAGCAGCCCTGGAAGCATTGGAGCAGGAGTGGTCTCAACGGCTGAATTCGCTGGAAAGCGATGTGCGCCAAGTACGCCAGGCGCAGCTTGCTTTCAGTGCCCAGCTAGAGATGTTGCGTTAATAAGGCGCGACGGAAGTATGAGTGTGATTGCTTAATCTTTAACATGCTAATGCGTTGAAATGCTTAGGCGATGAAGCCGCTGATTTAGGTTGGGATAAAAATGTATGGGAAGACAACGGCGATGGACATCAGCCACAAAGCGCACCGTTACTGTTGTGCTACCGCTGTTATGCGTATCACCTAGCGCATGGGCATTAGAAGCGACTGTCACGGGTGTTACCGATGAGGTCGAAGGCAACATCCAAGCCTACTTACAGAATATCGATGCGGCACAATATACCGAGGTGCGTTTAGAGGGTGAGATCCGCCGACGCACCGAGGAAGCAATGCGTGTTTACGGCTATTACGAACCCGAGATAACCCTTGAGCGCGCCACTGATAAACGTGCGTGGCTGGAAATCGAGCCCGGCCCTCAGGTTGAAATTGAAATTCTGTCAATCAATGTGGAAGGCGATGCGAGTGAAGACCCACCTTTCCAACAGACCGTAGAAGACTTTCCCTTGGAAGAAGGGGATGTGTTGCGGCACGCCCCCTGGGATCGATTAAGCAGCCAGTTTTCTGGGCTGGCTATTGAGCGCGGTTACTTTGACTGGGGGTTTACCGATCGACGCATGGAAGTGCGTCCGTATCTGCAAAGTGCGCGCCTGTATATGGATTTTGACAGTGGCCCACGCTACCAATTTGGTGAATCCTCCATTACCGGAAGCCATATTGAGCTTGATCGATTGCGTCGCATGCAGCCCTTCGAGCCGGGCGACCCCTATTTGGCGCAGACCCTGGCAGACTATAATCGGTCGCTTGCGGAAACCGGCTGGTTTAGCTCGGTCTCGGTGCGTCCGCGCCTTGAGACCGCCCAAGAGTTGGTTATTTCTCCTCCTGGCGGTGGTGCCCCCTGGTGGAGTGAAGCCACCGCCTCTCAGCCGGAGCGCCCGAGAGTCACCAGTGCTGCTTTGGCCAGCGCGCTAAGTCTTAATAAGCCCAGTGATACCCAATTGCCTATCGATGTCAGTGTTGAACCTGCTGATCGCCATCAGTTTGAAGTGGGTATTGGTTACGCCACCGATGTAGGGCCACGGCTGCGCTTTGGTTGGGATCAACCATGGATTAACCGCTTTGGTCATAGCCTTGATCACGACCTCTATTTATCTGCCCCAGAGCAGCGTTTTACCGGGGTATATAATGTGCCACTGGAAGACCCGCTTCGCGACAGCTATCGGCTTCAGTACGGGGTTCGTAATGTCGATGACAGCGACACCAAGTCGTTAGAAGGCACTGTCGAGCTAGCCCGGCGTTGGGAGTTTGATAACGATTGGGTGCAAACGATCTATTTCCGCACTACTTATGAAGACTTTGAACAGGGCGGCGAAGCGGATCAAGTATGGCTGTTTTATCCAGGTATTCAGTGGTCGCGTACGCGGACACGCCCTCAGCGCTTTCCGTTATGGGGTGATCGCCAGCAGCTCTCGTTAGAGTATTCGGATACCGTTTGGGGTTCGGATGCGACATTCGCTCGTATCACGGGGGATACGGAGTGGATCCGCATGATTGGCAACGATAACCGCTTCTTGGCACGTATTAGCTTAGGCGCCATTGAAACCGATGATTTTGCCAAAATACCGCCATCGCTGCGCTTTTTCGCGGGTGGCGACCGCAGTGTGCGTGGTTACTCCTATGAGAGCTTATCTCCCCGCAACGACGAGGGCCGACTGCGAGGTGGGCAGCAAATGCTCACCTCGACCCTGGAGTATCAGCGTCGCGTGACGGGGGATTGGTGGGGGGCCACGTTTATAGATAACGGCGATGCGTTTGATAACTGGGGGCCTAATGATTTGAAAACGGGCGCCGGGGTCGGGGTACGTTGGGTCTCGCCGGTGGGGCCAATTCGTTTTGACATCGCCCACCCTTTTGACCACGAAGACGATTGGCGTTTGCACTTTTCTATCGGACCGGAATTCTAGGAGAGAGACTTGTCTCAGGTTGAACCAGCTGCGTCTGATAAACGCCGTATGTTGTCTCCAAAGTATCGTGCCTGGCTACTGTTCTGGAGCCTTGTGCGTCTTGTCATCGTGTTGCCTATTTGGCTGTTCGGTATTGTGGCGCTGATTGTCGGGGTGGCGTTATCCCCCTGGGGCACTGGGGTGCTGCTCTCGCAGGGGGAGCAGCGTGATTTTTTCTCCTACACGCATCATGAAGGCGGCTTGCTCGACCATTTCCAGCTCGAAGATTTCCAGCTACAGCTAGGCGAAACCCGTATAACCGTGGATGAGTTCGAACTCCAGTGGGCAGATGACTGTGTTCTGTCAGGGCGCCTATGCATCGACACACTGCGTGTGGTGGGCGCCGACATCCAGCTAGGCCCATCCAGTGAGCAAGCGCCACCTCCCGAAGAGGAAGAGAGCCCGCTGGCTATTCGTTTTCCTTTCCCCATCGAACTACGTTCTTTGTTGCTGGACGATGTTAACCTCAGGCTTGCCGATGGTACCGAAGTAGCGTGGCGCTCGTTAAGCTCGGCAGCCACCGCTGAAGGAAACACAGTACGCCTCTCGCCAACCCATTTGGAGCAGCCACGTGTCTATTTGCCACCTTCCCCGGGTGTTCTGCTAACCCAGGGCATTGAAACGCCGCTTTATGCTGAAGCCATCGATGCCGCTATCTTGCTCAACCAACCACCCCAAGAAGCCGTGGCGTCGGTGGAATCACCAGAGCAGCAGCTTGAAGAACGCGAGCCCCTTGAACTACCAGAGATTACGCTACCGGTTGATATCCAGTTACCTGAATTCACGCTCAACGATTTTCGATTGGAAGGGGCTACCGAATACCGCGTCGAGCGACTGCGGCTTGGGTTGTTAACCGAAGGTGATAACGTCGAAGTAACCGAACTTTCCGTTGTTACCCCGGATGCTGAGGCTGAATTAACCGCGAACGCCACTCTAACCGGCAACTACCCACTCGAAGCTCGCTTGGGCGTCAAACTGTTTTTACCTGAGATATACCCTGAGCTAAGTGGCGAAGCTTTAACCTTAACGCTGTCTGGCCCACTGGATGCGCTTGAAGCGCAGTTGGATGCCTCTGGCGCGGTCAATGCGTCCTTGAGGGGGCAAGTCGACGCACTCGCCCCGACGCTGCCGTTTCAACTGCAGCTACAAAGTGACCAAGTTCAGTGGCCGCTGCCTGTCAGCGCAGATGAGAGTAGCAATGAAAGCGTCGATGACAGCACTGAAGAAGAGACAGTCCAAGCCTATATAGTCGATGACCTGGATCTACAGGTAACCGGCAGCCTGAGCGATTATAGTGCTCAATTGGCTCTGGCGGTTGAGGGCCCGAGCCTGCCGCGCACTCAAATTAACGTCACCGGAGAGGGCGATCTCGAGCAGTTTAGCTGGCAACCGCTTATCCTCTCAGTCGACGAAAGCTCCCTGCGCAGCGAAGGGAACATCAGTTGGGTTGCACCGCTACAGGTCAACACCACTATTCGTCTGGATCAGTTTAACCCTGCCCACTTCGTGGATCAGCTTGAGGGTAATTTAAACGGCGATATCGAGCTTACGCTGCGTCAGCAAGAGGATCAGTGGGCGGTTAGCGTGCCCAACTTAGCGATTGACGGTGAACTGCGCGACTACCCGCTAACCCTGCAAGCGGCCTTTGATGCTAACAGCAACCTGGAGCTGGAGATTGACGAGTTGCTGTTTACCCAGGGAGAGAATCGCTTAACAGCAGAGGGGCAAATTAGCGAACAAGCCATGTCGTTAAACGCGGACATTGCACTACGCCAGTTGCAAACGCTATCGCCAGACTTGGCGGGCACTATCGTCGGTACGCTAGAGGCCAGCGGTAGTTTTAATCAACCGCAATTACTCGCCAGTTTACAGGGTGATGGCGTGCGTTTTGGTCAGAATCGTATTGAACGGCTTGTCCTGGATGCTGATGTACAGGGCATTGATGATCCTTCCCTTGACGTACAGCTCGCACTACAAAACGTCAATGCTGGGGGGCAGGCCCTTGCAAATATAGAGGCCAATTTGGCCGGGCGCCTCTCTGAGCATCAGCTTGAACTGACCGCCCAGGGCACAGATAACAGCGCTTTAAGCCGTGCGCTGATTGCCCTGGAAGGCCGCTTTGACCAGCAAGGCCAACTTTACCAAGCCCGCGTAACGCCACTGGAAGTTGATTCTGAGGCGGGGGATATTCGTCTTGAGGCGCCTCTGGACTTGCGCTACAACCTAGCCAATGGTCAGGCGCGCCTATCGCCGTTCTGCCTGCGCCGGGAGCAAGGTGGGCTAGTCTGTTCTGAAGAGGAGATCACTGCCTCTGCGCAACAGGGCAACGCCGTGCTTTCGGTACGTGAAGTGCCAATGGAAATGCTGGAGCCCTTTTTGCCTGAAGAGTGGCAGTTAGAGGGGGATACAACCGCGGATCTTGTTGCCAACTGGCGTCAAGGGGGTGCCCAGTGGCAGGCAGATCTACAAATTCTTAGCGAACTCGCCATTACCGCCGTTAATGATTATGGCCAGCCGGTGCAACTGCCAGAAGTCAGTTTAGACGCTCAGATCGAGGCCAACCAAGCCCAGGCGAATGCCAATGTGTCACTTTCGCTTGCCGAAGCAGGCGATATCAACTTGGATCTAGCGGTTAATGATCCCTTGGGGGCCGGCGCGTTAACTGGCGAGCTGCGTGCAGAAGATGTTTCGCTGCAACCCTATCGACCTATGTTGGTAGGAATGGAGCGACTGGAGGGCGATTTAACGGGCAGCGTCCAAATTACCGGCACCACCGCCGCGCCTGACTTGCAAGGCCAGCTTGGACTGCGCGGCATAGGGGTAAGTGATCCGGATATTCCTGTCGATATTCAGGGTGGCGAACTGGTGGTCTCTTTCGACGGTGAACAGGGGGATATTGACGGCTACTTGGCCGCTGAGCGCGGGCGTTTGGAAATCACCGGTGATGCATATTGGCCAAGCGGTGATGATTGGCGGATTGGCGTCGATCTGAATGCTGTGCAGGAGCCTATCCTGGTCGTTTTGCCCCAGTTTGGACGTCTTGAAGTAGCGCCTGATATCCGTATCCGGGTCACGCCGGAAAGGCTGCAAGTGAGGGGGGATGTGAATTTACCCTGGGCACGGCTTGAAATTGGCGATATGCCCTCATCAGCAGTCACCCCAAGTGGCGATGAAGTGATTATTACCGAGCGCGATGATCGCCAGGCCGAAATTGAGGCTCAGCGAGCGGCTGCCAATGAGGATGATCCAAGTGCCGCGGACGAGCTTGCCGCCACCGGTATGGCCATTGACGTACTGGTGACCTTAACGTTGGGTAGCGATATGCAAATTTCAGCCTACGGCTTGGAATCTGGCTTGGGAGGCGCGCTGGAAATTCGCCAAAGCAGCGGCGCGTTACAGTTATTCGGCGACGTTAATTTGGTCGATGGTCGTTTCCAGGCTTTCGGCCAAGACCTGGTTATCCGCCGCGGTGAACTGCTGTTTAGTGGGCCACCCGGTCTACCTACGCTCGACTTCGAGGCCATTCGCAACCCTGACATTACCGAAGATGACGTTATTGCGGGCTTGCGGGTAACAGGTAGTGCCGAATCTCCGAACGTACTGATCTTTTCTGAACCGGCGATGGATGAATCCCGTGCGCTCTCTTACCTGTTACGGGGTCGCGCACCTGATGCTTCTGGGGGCGGTGTGGATAGCGCACTGACTACCGCGCTGATAGGCATGTCGTTAGGGCGCACCGGTGGGGCGGTTGGTTCCATTGGTGAAGCCTTCGGCATTGATGACTTAACTCTGGACACCACTGGGGCTGGCGATGATAGCCAAGTCGCTGTCAGTGGCCAACTCACCGATGATCTTAGAATTAGTTACGGTGTGGGAATTTTCTCGCCAATTGCCGAACTAACACTACGCTACACGCTGTGGCGTAACCTTTATGTACAGGCCGTCTCGGGTACCAACCAAGCGGTGGACTTAATCTACACCTTTACCCGTTCCGGTAATCCTGAAATCATTAAGCAGCAATAAGTGAGGGTGATATGTCACTATTTTCAAACGCTAGCTCAGGTTCAGGCCGTGTACTGCCTGGACGTGATACGCCCATAGAAACCAGTCAGGTGCATACCATTAATGGGCACTCGATACATCCTCCGTTTCCCGAAGGCCACGAGGAGATCGTGCTAGGCATGGGGTGTTTCTGGGGCGTTGAACGCCTGTTTTGGCAGTTGCCAGGAGTCTATGTCACTGCGGCGGGGTATGCCGGTGGTGAGACACCTAACCCCACCTACGACGAGACATGCACGGGGCGTACTGGCCACACCGAAGTGGTACGGGTGATTTATGACCCACAGCAAGTCGAGCTGGAAACGTTGTTGCAGGTTTTCTGGGAAGGGCACGACCCGACCCAGGGCAATCGCCAGGGGAACGATATTGGCTCGCAGTATCGCTCCGCCATTTTTACCACCAGCCAAGCGCAGCAAACGGTAGCCGAGCAGAGTGCGGCAGCGTACCAACAGGCGCTCGACAAAGCGGGCAGAGGGGCAATCACTACTGAGATTAAGCCGCTAGAAACATTTTATTACGCAGAGGCTTACCATCAGCAGTACCTGGATAAAAACCCTCATGGCTACTGCGGCTTAAAAGGTACGGGTGTCACCTGCCCGATAGGTTAAAACGTGCGCACTAAACCTTTGACTACCGAATCATCGACAGGAAGCCATTATGCAGCAACGCCATTACCTGAAGTGGGCTTCCCCCCGCGGCACGGTAGCCAGCGCTTTAGCATTAATGCTCTGCACGCCGCTGGCTTGGGCAGGCGAGGAAACGAGCGCTCTGGCCATGCCCCAAGCCGTCAGCGACACGCCATTCGCAAGTGAGCGCGAAGCCGTGGTTTGGCGCCGAGAAGAGCTTAAAGATATTGAAAGTCTGGTGCGTCAGCTGCGCTTTGATCTAATCAATAATCAAGATCTTGAGGCTGCAATGCCGCGGTTACTTGAGCTGCAAGAGCGTGCCAGCGCTGATCGTTTGCTACCTGCGTTTATTGAGGGCACCCACGGCAGTGGTTCTGAAGCGCGGGCATCCATATGGGAAGAGTGGGGTGAGTTCGCCGCCGGTTTTAGCGATCTGGAGGATAAAATCGCTAATTTAATTGATGTAGCCGAGCAAGAGGATACTCGAAACACTGCCCGAGCGCTTTCAGAAGTGGGCGCGAGCTGTAAGAGCTGCCATCGTGCCTACCGCTACGACTAAGCGTAGCGGTAGGCATTGGGGGGTGCTTAATCGCCTTGCTGGATGCGGTCAATACGGTAAAGTGTTTCCACTTGTTCTAAACCACTTACGGTGCAGTTAAGATCTTTAACGCGGCCATCGCTTAATCCGTAGACCCAGCCATGTACCGAAATCTGCTGACCTCGCTGCCAAGCGCGCTGCAAAATTTTGGTGCGGCACAAACTGTTTACCTGGGCTTTCACGTTGAGCTCGCACATGCGATCGATTTGATCTTCCAGTGGGAGGTGGTCAAGCGAATTCCTGTGATGGTTGTACTGTTCGCGCACTGAGTGCAGCCAGTAATCCACCACGCCACATTCGCCTCCCATCATGGCGGCCTTAATGCCCCCGCAGCCATAGTGACCGACAATCATGATATGGCTGACTTTAAGAACATCCACCGCGAACTGAACCACCGAGAGGGCGTTCATATCGGTGTGGTGTAGCAAGTTGGCGACGTTGCGGTGTACGAAAACTTCCCCAGGCGGGAGTGCAATAATTTGATTCGCCGGTACTCGGCTGTCGGAGCAGCCAATCCATAAATAATCGGGGTTCTGCTGGTTCGAAAGGCGCTTAAAGTAGTCGGGGTCTTCTTCGCACATACGCTCAGCCCAGGCGCGATTATTGTCGAGTAGCGTCGCAATAGGGTCAGACATAGCGTCTCCAGAAAAGTTAAAGGGCGTTAAGTCGCTGGTAGATAAGCGGGTTATCAAAGCCCTACTCAGGGTGGAATTAGGCCTTGTATAACCTAGGCCAGTACAAAATAGCAGCAGAAGGTTTTAACCTTCCCGGGTAGTCAGGTCAACCACTGCACTTGACCAATGGGCAACCCGATATTGATTCATACGAATTCTAACTCCCCAGGAGCAAATCATGGCAGACGTTTCTGAATACGAATATGACCTTCTGGTTATTGGCGCAGGCTCTGGTGGTGTACGCACCGCGCGTATGGCCGCGGCTACCGGCGCCAAAGTGGCCATTGCCGAAGATCGCTACCTGGGCGGAACCTGTGTCAACGTTGGCTGTGTGCCCAAGAAGCTTTACTCCTACGCTGCCCATTTCCATGACAGTTTTGATGATGCGGCAGGTTTTGGCTGGCAGCTGTCTGGCCCCGCCAGCTTCGATTGGGCCACACTGCGCGACAACAAAATCAGTGAAATCAAACGTCTGAATGGCATTTATCAGCGCATGCTGGAAGGCGCTGGAGTAACGCTCTTCAATGCACGAGCACGCTTGGCCGATGCACACACGGTGACCTTAAGCGGCGAGCATGGCGATATATCGGTGACTGCACAAAAAATCGTTCTGGCTACTGGTGGATGGCCCTGGGTACCCGATTTTCCTGGCAGTGAACACGCACTGGATTCCAATCAGATTTTTGATCTAGATACTTTTCCTAAGCGCTTTTTAGTGCTTGGCGGTGGCTATATTGCGGTGGAATTTTCGAGCATCTTTAATGGTCTGGGCAGCGAGACGCACCTCATCTACCGTGGCGAGCTGTTTTTAAAAGGCTTTGATCAACAGGTTCGCGAGTTCACCTACGCGGAAATGGAAAGAAAGGGAGTCAACCTCCATTTCAACACTAACATCGAGCGTATTGAGCGCAGCCAAGACGGCTACAATGTTCACCTTACCAACGGCAACGTGCTTGAAGTCGATGTGGTGCTCGCAGCCACAGGGCGCAAGGCGAATATCCGTGAGCTAGGGCTTGAAGCGTTGGGCCTATGCCTGGATGAGGCGGGCAAAATCCCCGTAAACGAGCGGTTTGAAACAGCGCTGCCTTCAATTTTAGCCTTGGGCGACCTGACGGCTGGGCCGGAATTAACACCGGTAGCACTGGCTGAGGCGATGCAGCTTGTCGACGCCCACTTTGCCGATACGGTTCCCAAACCGTTGGACTACACTACGATCCCTACCGCCGTTTTTTGCCATCCCAACATCGGTACCGTGGGTCTTTCCGAGGAGGCCGCGCGGGAAAAATTCACCCATATTCGCGTGTATAGCACCGATTTTCGCGCCATGAAGCACACCCTATCGGGTAGCCAAGAGCGCACCTTAATGAAGCTGGTCGTGGACGATGCTACCGATGTGGTCGTAGGGGCCCATATGGTCGGAGATGACGCGGGTGAAATTATTCAGGGAATTGCTATCGCGGTAAGAGCTGGCCTTACCAAGCTGGACTTTGACCGCACCGTAGGCATCCACCCAACGGGGGCCGAGGAGTTCGTCACGCTGCGTACGCTGACACGCAGATAAGCATATTAAAAGTGAAGGCGTGCCCATGGGCGCGCCTTTTTTTGTAGGCTACTTGCACTATTCTAAAAGAGATAGCGGCGAGCGGTGGTTATGCTACTCGATCATAACAAAAAATTATGGAAAGCGAGGTGTAGAATAATATGATTTTTGAATTGCTCATAATCAGCTGTTATAATGAACATCAAATTCGCTACAGCGAAGCATAACTATGAGTACGCCGACACAACCTTTTACCCCCTCTGCTGACCTTGCTAGGCCAACGGTGGCTGATGCTGTTGTGGGTCATGCGGAGATGCCGCTGTTTATTCGCAAACCCAATGCGGATGATGGCTGGGGAGTTTACGAGCTGGTCAAAGCTTGCCCTCCGCTGGATGTGAATTCAGCCTACGCCTACTTGCTACTGGCGACTCAGTTTCGTGATACCTGCGCAGTGGCTACCAATGAAGAGGGCGAAATCGTTGGTTTTGTTTCTGGCTATGTTAAGGATAATGCTCCAGACACCTACTTTTTATGGCAAGTGGCTGTCGGTGAAAAAGCACGTGGTACAGGGCTAGCGCGACGCTTGGTCGAGGCTATTATGTCCCGCCCTGAGCTTGATGATGTGCATCACCTTGAAACCACCATCACCCCTGACAATCTAGCCTCTTGGGGCTTATTCCGTCGCTTGGCGGCACGCTGGCATGCGCCGCTCAATAGCCGCGAATACTTCTCTACCGAACAGCTCGGAGGAGAGCATGACCCGGAAAACCTGGTTCGTATCGGCCCGTTCCAAACAGATCGCATCTAATACGTCGTTTTGCTAGATACACGTATCGGACTTACCGTTTTTCCCGCTCATGTTGCTTCGGGCAAGTAATGCCTAAAGTTAAAATGATCAACCAAGGAGGTCGCTAATGCAGACCCAGACGCTTGAACGCATGGAATCCAATGTACGTACTTATTCTCGTTCGTTTCCGGTGGTATTTACCAAAGCGCAAAATGCGCGCCTAACCGATGAGAATGGCCGTGAGTACATTGATTTCCTCGCCGGCGCGGGCACGCTGAACTACGGCCACAATAATCCGCATATGAAACAGGCGATGATTGATTACCTGTCGACTGACGGTGTTGTTCACGGTTTGGATATGTGGACCAATGCCAAGCGTGATTATCTTGAAACGCTGGAAGAAGTTATTTTCAAGCCACGCGGGCTGGATTATAAAGTGCATCTGCCTGGCCCAACCGGTACCAATGCCGTAGAGGCCGCTATCCGCTTGGCTCGTGTGGCTAAAGGCCGTCACAACATTGTCACCTTCACCAATGGTTTCCACGGCGTCACCATGGGGGCTTTGGCGACCACGGGTAATCGTAAATTCCGTGAAGCCACGGGTGGCATACCCACCCAGGGTGCTAGCTTCCTGCCTTATGATGGCTACATGGGTGAGCATACCGATACGCTGGATTATTTTGAAAAGCTGCTCAGCGACAAATCTGGCGGTTTGGATATTCCAGCGGGTGTCATCATTGAAACCGTGCAAGGCGAGGGCGGTATTAACGTTGCAGGCTTGGAGTGGTTGAAGCGTCTCGAAGGGATCTGCCGTGCCCACGACATTCTGCTGATTATCGATGATATTCAGGCAGGTTGTGGCCGTACAGGTAAGTTCTTTAGCTTCGAACACGCGGGTATTACGCCCGACATTATTACCAACTCGAAATCGCTTTCCGGTTTTGGCCTGCCATTTGCCCATGTTTTGATGCGCCCAGAGCTGGATAAATGGAAACCGGGTCAATATAACGGCACTTTCCGTGGTTTCAGCCTGGCGATGGTGACCGCCACCGCTGCGTTGAAAAAATACTGGACTAATGACACCTTTGAGCGTGATGTTCAGCGCAAAGGGCGTATTGTAGAAGAGCGCTTCCAGAAGTTAGCAGCGCTGTTAACGGAGCACGGCATGCCTGCCACTGAACGTGGTCGTGGCTTGATGCGCGGTATTGACGTTGTGTCGGGTGATATTGCCGATAAAATTACCAGTAAAGCCTTTGAGCATGGTCTGGTAATTGAAACCAGTGGTCAGGATGGTGAAGTGGTTAAGTGCCTATGCCCGCTAACCATTAGCGATGATGACCTGCTGGAAGGTTTGGATATTCTCGAAATGTGCGTTAAAGCTGTTGCTAGCGAATAACCTGGCGGTAGTATTAAGCGTTACGCTGAAGCAGTAGCTCACAGTTTTTAGTTAGGGATATAGCGGCTGGTAGTCGCCAGTCGTTTTGCAACGGAGTACTCCTATGATCGTTCGTAATCTTGATGAAGCGCGTAAAACAGATCGCCTAGTGACCGCTGAAAATGGTAACTGGGACAGCACGCGCCTTGTTCTGGCCAACGATAATGCAGGTTTTTCGTTCCATATTACCCGCATTTTTCCAGGCACCGAGACACATATCCATTACAAAAATCACTACGAAGCAGTGTTTTGCTACGAAGGTGAAGGCGAAGTTGAAACCCTGGCTGACGGTAAAATCTGGCCGATCAAAGCAGGCGACATTTATCTACTCGACCAGCATGATGAACACTTGCTGCGTGGCAAAGAGAAGGGCATGACGGTTGCCTGCGTCTTTACTCCACCGATCACAGGTAATGAAGTTCACCAGGAAGATGGCTCGTACGCAGCCCCAGAGTAAATCGTGCTAGCGTGAGATAGACTACGTGATAGATCAGAAGGCAGCCTGCTAAATATGCGGGCTGCCTTTTTTGAAATGGACGAGCGCAATTTTACCCATAGCGGCCTCACTGGTTCGCTTAATACATATTATGTTAAATTAGATAAAATAGGTGCTCCAAAAGCGATGATGGCGTTGGACACTAGACCCCCATCTCCTTATCATTCCCCAACCTATTGTCCAAGGATATCTCTCGTTATGCGCCCAGGTGTTTTGTGGCTTATCGCTGGCTTGTCGCTTTCGATCGCAGGCTGTGCAGCAACCCAGCCGGAAACGAATCAACCGCCCCCTTTAAGCGAAGCCTCATTCAATTCTCGTATCCTGGAGTTAGAGAGCCAGCTAACGCAACAATGTGACACCCGCATTAATTTGCAGCAACGCCAGCTTGATCACCAGCAGGCATTGACCGCTGATATGCGTGAAGTGGGCAGTTTATTGCGTTACCTCCGCCAAGACGTACAGCAATTGGAAGCTCGCGGTGAAGAGCCGGTCATCATACGTGAAGAGTGTGAGATTGATGAGAGCTTGACCACTAAAACGTTACTGGGCCGCAGCGAATGGGTTGGCTTACCAAGCCTTGGCACCTACCTCAAAGCGCGAGTCGATTCAGGAGCCAACACCTCGTCCCTTTCTGCTGCCGAGATCACTCGCTTCGAGCGTGACGGTGAAGATTGGGTGCGCTTCAAGTTGGCGCTGAACGGCGACGACGTGGCGGTTGAGTCGCAGCGCGATGAGTGGGTTGAAGCGCCTATCGTGCGCCGAGTGCGCATTGTTCAAGCCTCTGGCGAAGAGTCACGCCCCGTCATTTCTCTGTTAATGACTCTAGGGCCGATTCGTGAAAATGTCGAATTTACCCTCAATGACCGCTCTCATCTTGATTATCCAGTGCTGCTAGGACGGCGCTTTTTGATGGATATTGCGGTAATTGATGTAGCCGATACTTACTTGCATGAGCGCCCCGAATTTCCTGGTGGCGAACCAGCGGATCAAGCTGCTGAAGATGAAGCAGTTGACGAAGACGATAGCGAAGAGTAACCGCTCTGACGCTTCACGAGGAAAGGAATCTCCATGTCACGGTTAATGTTCTATATTATTGTCGGCCTTTTGCTAGTCGCGGGCGTAGCGACCAGCGTGCACCGCCATGTGCAGTTTGAAATTCCATGGTTGCCTGGTGAACAGCGCCAGGTGTGGGAGATTGAGGCGGGCATTACCTTTAATGCTCAGGACGGCCCCGTCCAGGTCGACTTGGCGTTGCCTTCCCATCAGGCAGGCTACCGTGTACTGACTGAAAACACCGCATCATCAGGGTATGGGCTTGCTTATCAGGCGGATGATTTAGGCCGCACCGCCCGCTGGACTATTCGTGAAGCAGTGGGTAGTCAAACATTATACTACTCGGTTCAGATGCTGGTATCTCAAGATGCTCGCTCGCCGGTGCAGACACCCCCTGAAATCCCCGTCACAACGCCTTGGGAAAGCCCCTATGACACTGCGGCTAATCAGCTTATCGAACAAGCCTGGGCGCGCAGTGCCAATAACGCCACCTTCGCCCGTGAGTTAATACGTGATATTAACGGCGAGCGTCAATCTGAAAATGCCCGTCTGCTGCTGACGCAAGAGAATCCGGCGGCCTTGGTGGTGCGGTTGCTAAACCAGGCAGGCGTATTAGCGCGTGAAGTGAGCGGCCTGCTTCTGGAAGATGGTCGTCGTCGCCAAACGCTTAGCAGCTGGATTCAGGTGTTTAACGAGTCAGGTGAAGAATGGTCAATTTTCCATCCACTGACGGGTGAGCAAGGTAAGCCTGACAACCTGCTGCTATGGGAAACCGGTGGTCGAGCGGTATTAGAAGTTCAGGGCGGCACCAACTCACGGGTTTCTTTCTCAATGATGACCCATGACCAGCCTGCTTCGGCGGCGGTGCGCAACCACTACTCTGAAGATACGCTACTGAATTTCTCCATTCACAGCCTGCCACTGGAGGAGCAAGCGCTATTCCAAACTATCTTGCTGATTCCCATTGGTGCGTTAATGGTGGTGTTTTTGCGTGTGCTGGTGGGCATCAAAACGTCCGGTACCTTTATGCCGGTGCTGATCGCCCTCGCCTTCATTCAAACCACCCTTCCTACGGGTTTGATTGG
The DNA here is from genome assembly GCF_005937175.1 of Halomonas sp. ATBC28. Taxonomy (NCBI): domain Bacteria; kingdom Pseudomonadati; phylum Pseudomonadota; class Gammaproteobacteria; order Oceanospirillales; family Halomonadaceae; genus Halomonas; species Halomonas sp. ATBC28. The sequence goes on from NZ_VCQL01000016.1 coordinate 131,602, forward strand.
CTTCCTGCTTATCGTTGCCGTCGGTCTGATTATTCGTAACTATCTCTCCTACTTGAATTTATTACTGGTGGCCAGGGTCTCGGCGGTGATCATAACGGTGATTGCGATTATCTCGATCTTCACCGTATTGGCCTACCGCATGGGGCTCAGTGCTGGCTTAACGATCACCTTCTTCCCGATGATCATCCTGGCCTGGACCATCGAGCGGATGTCGATACTTTGGGAAGAGGAAGGCCCTAAGCAGGTGCTAATCCAAGGCGGCGGCAGTTTGATCACGGCTATCCTTGCCTACCTGGCGATGAATAATCCCTGGGTACGTCATATCACCTTCAACTTCCTGGGCGTTCAGTTGATATTGATGGCGTTGATCTTGCTGCTGGGCAATTACACCGGCTACCGTTTATTGGAGCTGCGTCGCTTCAAGCCGATCACTGACGATGAGAAGCCCTCATGAGTTGGCTGAAGAATTGGACGTGGCCCACGCACTTGCGGGATAAAGGTATTATCGGCATGAATCGGCGTAATATTCGCTACATTGGCCGATATAATAGCCGCCGTCTCTATCCCCTTGTCGATGACAAGCTTAAAACCAAACTACTGGCTCAGCAGTATGGGATTACCACGCCCGAGCTGATTGGCACCGTAACAACCCAATTTGGCGTTAAGCATATTGGCGCCATGCTCACGGGGCACGCGGGCTTCGTCATCAAGCCTGCTAAGGGAAGCGGCGGTAAGGGCATCCTGGTGATTGAAAAGGTCGAAGATAACGCCTTTATCAAGCCTAGTGGTACCACGCTCTCTCTTACCGACGTTGAGCGACATGTGTCGAATATTCTGTCAGGGCTCTACTCATTGGGCGGCTCGCCTGATGTGGCGGTGATTGAAACACTGATTAATTTCGATGAAAGCCTGATGGATTACACCTATGAAGGTGTTCCTGATATCCGGGTTATCGTCTTCAAGGGCTACCCGGTGATGGCCATGATGCGCCTTTCCACCGCAGCATCCGACGGCAAAGCAAACCTGCACCAAGGGGCGGTAGGCGTTGGCTTGAACATCGCTACCGGGGCTGCCCTGCGCGCCGTTCAGTTTGACCGCCCTTGCTTTAGTCATCCGGACACGGGGCACGATCTGGCAAGTTTGGTCGTTCCCCAGTGGGAAACGCTGCTTAACTTAGCGGCGGGTTGTTATGAAATGACCGGTCTAGGTTACCTGGGTACTGATATGGTGCTGGATCGTAAATACGGGCCGATGTTGCTTGAGCTCAACGCCAGGCCTGGCTTGGCTATTCAAATGACCAATGGTGAAGGTTTGCGCCGTCGCCTCGATCTGATTGAACGTCAACCCGATGGCGTGCCCGCTAAACAACGGGTAGCTTTTGCCCAGCACCATTTTGCGCGACAAAGTGAGCTGGTAGACAGCGAATCGGTAGAAAGCTCTGACACCGCTTCCACCGGCGCGTAGACTACTAACGAGAGCCTAGGCTAACAACGTTCAACGAGTTGCCCATGACCCAAGCGAGTACACTACTACAGCAGGCGGAGTCTCAGTGCCATATCCGCGGCGTCCGCTTCACCCCTATTCGCCGACGCGTGCTGGAGATGATCGCCGAAAATGGCGGCGGGCTAAAAGCCTATGACCTGCTCGATAAGCTCTCTACTGAGCATGCGGCTGCCCGCCCCCCGACGGTTTATCGGGCGCTTGAGTTCTTGATTGATCAAGGCTTGGTGCATCGCATTGAGTCACAGAACTCCTACGTGGCCTGCGCTTGCCCAGAGCATGCGCATGGTTTTCAACTACTGATTTGCCGTCACTGCGGCTATGTCGAAGAGCTGCACTTGGACGAGATAAGCGATCAACTGGCGGCGCTGGCAAAACGCCAGGGCTTTAACGTTGAGCGCCAAACCATTGAGCTTCAAGGGCTTTGTCAGGACTGCCGAACAGTTAGCGAGTAAATTTATGTCCCGTTTTGATCACGTCGCGTCGGATGCTCTGTTTAAGCAACTCGAGCGTGCTGCCCCAGAAGATAGTCTTCCCGCTGTGGCCACTTTGCTAGCCGCGGTGCGTTTTAATGCTGATGGTTTGATCCCTGCCATTGCTCAGCAGCACGATACTAACGAAGTGTTGATGATGGCCTGGATGAACCGTGAGGCGCTGGAAGAGACGTTAACCACCCAGCGTGTTTGCTACTATTCGCGCTCGCGGGGAAAACTGTGGCGCAAGGGTGAGTCATCGGGCCAGCAGCAGCAGCTTGTTTCTGCTGCGTTGGATTGCGATGGTGATACGCTGTTGTTGCAAGTTGAACAAACAGGCCCTGCTTGCCACACCGGGCGGCGCAGCTGTTTCTATATTGCCGTGGATGGAGAGCAGGCCTCAATTACCAGCAATCCGCTGATTGATCCTGACGACCTGTACGGCAAAAAAACCTAGTTCTGCCTATGCAAGCTATGACTCGGTTAATATCAGCCCTGCGCTCAGGCCCGCGTTGGGTATTGATGAAGGTGATGATTGGCTGCGTTAGAGTCTATCAATATACGCTCAGCCCCCTTTTAGGCCCGCGCTGCCGCTTCTGGCCGAGCTGTTCGTCCTACACGATTGAAGCGATTCAGGTGCATGGGCCCATCAAGGGCGGCTGGATGGCCGTTAAGCGGATCGTTAAGTGCCACCCGGGCAATCCTGGCGGTATGGATCCGGTGCCCGGTGGCCGCAGCGAACAGCTTTGCCGCGAGGATGACGAAAAGGGATCGTCGCCCTCTTGCTGTGACCATCACCCTCGCTAGCTTGTTTCCTACTTCTGCTGCGCTACCGCGTAGATCTTCTCCAGCATGGCATGCAGGCCGTTGCTGCGCGTAGGCGAAAGGTGCTTATCCAATCCCAGATCCGCTAAAAAGTGTGGCTCGGTAGCACGAATCTCAGCGGCGGTGCGTTCGCTGTAAATGCGCAGCAATACGGCAATCAGGCCGGATACGATGGCGGCATCGGAGGTCGCTTTGAACACCAGCTTATCGCCCTCCTCATCATGGCGCATCCACACGTTTGACTGGCAGCCCTGTATCTTAAACTCTTCTAGCTTCCACTCTTCTGGGAAGTCAGGTAATTGCTTACCCATATCGATAATGTACTGGTAGCGATCCATCCAGTTATCAAATATTTCGAAATCTTCGATTAGCTCTTGCTGGGCCTGTTCGGCGCCGGAAGTGCTCATGCTATTTCCTTCTCTATTGGAATTGGCTGAATATTGGCGACTGACATTTTGCGTCATAGGGTTACTCATTGTGGCCATTATAACGGCTCGAAGGTGTCTTGAGGGAGGTTGTGTCGGAAACAGTCAATCGATGTCGCTGCTGTTCAAGATGCCACTCGTTGTCTTCGCTATGGAGATAGCGTGAGGTGGTGTCTAGGCGCGCGTGTCGAGCGCTTTCGGCCAGATGGCGCAGACTAATGCCCGATTGAGCCTGATGGGTGATCGATGTGTGCCGTAACCAGTGCGGCGTTGCCAGATTAAGCGCGGTCACATGTTCCGGTGCTCCGTCGATATCTTCAAGTGCTTGTGCCGCCTGCTGAAACGTTGCGCGAATAAGCCGATAAAGCTGGTTATGGCCCAGGCCACGCTGTCCATCCAGAGCGCGAAGCACCGGTGCTTCAGCTTCAAACTGCTCAGGGTATTCAGGCAATCCCAGCGTATGGCGCCACTGGCGCAAACAATCAAGCATATCGTCAGGCAACGGAATGCGCGCCATCTTGTTTCCCTTGCCCACCACATGCCACCACCAGCGCCCTTCGCTGCGCTGGAAATCCCCCATACGTGCATCGGCCATCTCGCTGATGCGCGGTGCCAGCAAATAGGCAAAGCCAAAGATAAAGCGCCGTCGTGAATGTTCAAAACGGGCACGACTGCCCTCCCCAGCCTCTAACGGGCTATTCAGCCACTCCCACAGCCACGCCCACAAATCACTTTCCAAATAGCGCTCAACACGCGGCGTTTGATTATTCAGGCGCCGCGATTTATCGCGCATCAAGCGAAACGGATTGTGGTTAACCCAGCCTGCTTCTACCAGCCAGGCAAACATCCCTTGCAGTATCACCAGGCTTTGGCGTTGGCTGGCGGGTGATAAACCGCCACGAAATGGCCGCCACGACGGGTGCGCGCGGGGTTTGGAGGGCCCTACCCATTGCTCGCTTGGCTGTGGGTCGGCGAGAAAGGCTTCAAAGCGGCGCAGGTTTTCGCGGTTGATATCGGCCAGCGTGTGCCCTTGGCTGGCGAGCCAGAGCAGCAGCCGCTCCGCTTCGCGACGGTACGCTTTCCAGGTTTGTGGGCTATCCACGTACTCTTCAAGCCATGCGGTCACTGCCTGGGCATCGTTTTGGGCGCTAATACGTCCGCCATTTGGCGAATCTTTCAATACCTGTAGTTGACCAGTGGGTGTAATAACCTCGTTCGCCATGCCCGTCGCCACTCTCTTCTTTTTAGCCGATGTTTATATTATCTGGCCTTAAGTGTGCTCCTGTAGCCCTATAAGTTCAAGATAATACGGGTAATCTTGAATTTATGTGAATTATCATAAATAAAATTACGTATTACATGATACGTAATTATTGCCTTTTATACGACAAGTCCCGACAATGGTGGTTACAGAAGCTCTCAAGGAAGGATCATTTCATGGCCCGCAACGGCATTCAGTACAGCGATGTTCAACAAGCCATTGATGCCCTGTTGGCCCGGGGCGACACGCCCAGCGTGCAGCGTATTCGCGATGTGCTGGGCACCGGCAGCTTCACGACGATTAGTGATCACTTCCGCTTGTGGCGCAGTGAGCGGGAGCAAAATCGCGACGTGCCGCCGCCCAAGGGTGTGCCGGAAGTCGTGGTGACCATGGCCAGCGAGCTATGGCGCGAGGCCCAGGAGGTAGCGAATCAAACGCTGCTTCACTATCGCGAAGATGCCAATCGCCAGGTTGCAGATGCACAGCAGCTCGCAGAAGATGCAAAACAGCAGGCCGCTAACGCCGAGCAACGCGAAAGCGCCCTCGCCGAGCACTTGCGTCATATGGAGCAGCGCATGGAGGCGTTAAACCGGGAATTGGCTGCTAGCCAAACCAACGAACATCACTGGCATCAAAAAGCTGAAACAGCGCAAGAAGAAGTAACTCAACTGAAGCAGGTACAGCAGCAGCTAGAGAACCAGTCAGATGCACAGCGCGATGCGCATAGCAATGCCCTCAGCGAGCAGCAGGTAGCGTGGGAGCAGCGTTTAGCACAAGAGGAGCAGCGCCATGAGGCGGCCGAAGGAAGGCTGATGGCGATGCTGGATAGCGCTCAGCAGACGCGTGCCCAGGAAGAGAAGACTTTCCAAAAACGTCTGCAGCAGTCTGAGCAGCGTATTGAGACATTGAGTCAGGAGCTAAAGACAAAGCAGCAGGCCCTGCATCAACTACAGCTGGAAGCCAGTGAGCGCGAGCAACAGCTAAGTGAGCAGAAACAGCAAATGACGGCATTGGAGAAGCAAGAGAAAGCGCTGACCCAGCAGCTAGATGAGGCCAAAGCCGCGCTAAACAGACAATCTCAGCAGCATGCCGAGCGCGAAGCTGCGCTACAGCAAGCGTGGCAAGAGAAGCTTTGGAGCCGTATGGAAGCGCTGCAAACACAGCTAACGGCACTCCCCGATGCGCTTTCAAGCCAGAGTAGTAAGGACAATACTAGGAAAGACGCTAGAGACAATGCCAGGGATAATGAGCAAGAACAGTGAGTCTTTATTTAGTATCCGGCTTCTTTTTGATGTCGCACAGCCAGGATGGTGGCTGTTTCACCATCGAAGCGATATAGCGCAATATATCCGCTAGTTCCGAAATTAATCAGCCATTCCCGAAACATTGGATCCATATCATCAACAGGACGACCTATCTCCGGCTGGTGTGCGAGTATTTTTACGCCTGCCCGTAGAGTTTTCATAGCACGACGGGCTGCATCTACATCTTTAATGGCAAAGAAGCGATAGAGCCTCTGTACGTCGGCGAGAGCTGGCGGTGACCAAATCAGACGTGGCACTTAGGCAGCTCCACATCTTCACCCGATTCAAGCTTCTCCAGCCAAGCGTCAGCTTCTTCAAGCGTCAGATGCAATCCGTTTTCCTGGTACGCATCCCAGGCACCTAATGCATCCCGTTTGAAAGATTCTCTCTTTTCTTCACGCTCAACATAATCACGGATCGCTTCACGCATGATCCAGTGCGATGAGCGGTGTCGCGCTTCAGCCAAGTGCTGGATCCGGCTTTTCAGCTCATCGTCTAGTTTTACGGATGTCGCCATTTCACCACCTCGATATTCAAAGGTACTACCTATGAATACTATACCCCAAACCTCTGGTGAGCCAGATTGCAACGCCGGGGATTTAAACAAGTTGCGTGGGGAAGAGACGCAAAAAAGCCCAGCGATTCAAGCTGGGCTTTTGAGCCTTGCTATCGCTTATTTAGCGGTAGTAAGCGTTGGTGGTATCGCTGTGATCGGTAACGTCGCGAATACCGGCAAGCTCTGGAATGCGCTCCATCAGGGTTTTCTCAACGCCATCTTTCAGGGTTAAATCAACCGCTGCACAACCCTGGCAGCCGCCGCCAAAGGCTAAGACGGCGTACTGCTGTTCGGTGAGCTCAACCAGTTTGATTTCGCCGCCGTGGGCCGCCAGCCCAGGATTGATCTCGCTGTAAAGCACGTAATTGATACGGTCTTCCAGCGGGCTATCCGCATTGACCTTGGGCATCTTGGCGTTGGGCGCTTTGATCGTCAGCTGGCCACCCATGCGGTCGGCGTTGAAATCTACCACCGCCTCTTCCAAAAACGCCAGGCTGTTTTTATCGAGAAAGACGTTGATTTTCTCGAGTTCAAGCAGCACATCGGTGGGTTCTTCTTCGCCGGGGCGGCAGTAGGCTAGACACGTTTCCGCGTAGGGTGTGCCCGGCTGGGTAATGAAAATGCGTACGGCAATACCCTCAACGTTCTGCTTTTCCAGCAGTTCTGCCAAGTATTCTTGCGCACTGTTTGTAATATCAATACCTTGGGTATCGACACTGGTTTCTTTTTCGCTAGTCGTGGTCATGAGGGCTGTCTTCCTCCCGTGGTAGTGGCGGCGCCACTTCACATGTCATTTGTGTCTATGGTAAGCAAAACAGCGCGCTGACACAATCCCGACTGTTTTAGTCGGCTATTTTAAACAGCTCTTTTTACGAGCGACTATTAATTATCTTTCCTTATCTTGCGTATAGCCTCCGTAGGGGCGCCTTTTGCCATCCCTTTTGTTATCATTATGCGCCTTATAACGACAGATGCTGCTTTTCCGACGATAACAACATCCCCTTTGACGACTGTGACGCTGGAGAACTCCCCCTGCCATGGCTGATAGTGCTTTGATCGCGACCCTCACCCAACGCCTTGCCCAACGTATCCTGATTCTGGATGGCGGCATGGGCACCATGCTGCAGAATGCCCAGTTGAGCGAGGAAGATTTTCGCGGCGAACGGTTTAGCGACTGGCCCTCGGATCTCAAAGGCAATAATGATCTGCTCGCGCTAACCTGCCCCGAAGTGGTCACGCGGATTCACCGTGACTACCTGGAAGCCGGTGCCGACATTATTGAGACCAACACCTTTAATAGCACTCAGCTGTCACAGTCTGATTACGGCATGGAATCGCTGGTGGTTGAACTCAACCGTGAATCAGCGCGCCTGGCTCGTGAGGTCTGCGACGCAGTGGCCGCTGAAACCGGCGTGCCCCGCTATGTTGCCGGTGTGTTAGGCCCCACCTCGCGCACCGCGTCGCTATCGCCGGATGTGAATGATCCCGCCAAGCGTAACGTCACCTTCGATGAGCTGCGTGAGAACTACTATGAAGCCGCTGAAGCGCTGATTGCAGGCGGTGCCGATCTGATCATGATCGAAACCATCTTCGATACGCTTAACGCCAAGGCCGCGATCTATGCCCTGGAAGAGCTGTTCGATGACCGCGGCGAGCGCTTGCCGGTAATGATCTCCGGCACCATTACCGATGCCTCGGGGCGTACGCTTTCAGGTCAAACCACCGAAGCCTTCTGGAACTCGGTACGCCATGCTCAGCCGCTGTCGGTAGGCTTGAACTGTGCCTTGGGTGCCGAGGAGCTGCGCCCCTATCTGGAAGAGCTCGCTACCAAAGCCGATACCTTTGTCTCCGCCCACCCCAATGCGGGCCTGCCCAACGAGTTTGGTGAGTACGACCAAACGCCGGAAGAGATGTCGGAGATTGTCAGCGAGTTTGCTGCCAGCGGGTTGGTGAATATTATCGGCGGCTGCTGCGGCTCAACACCCGAGCACATTCGCGCCATTGCTGATTCGGTTCGCGATATGACGCCGCGGGTAATTCCTGAGCGCAGCCGCGCCTGCCGTCTATCAGGCCTAGAGCCGTTCAACATTGAGGCTGACTCGCTGTTCGTCAACGTCGGCGAGCGCACCAATGTTACCGGCTCGGCGCGCTTTAAGCGCTTGATTGTGGAAGAGGACTTCACCACCGCCTTGGAAGTCGCCCTGGAGCAGGTCGAAAGCGGTGCTCAGGTCATCGATATCAATATGGACGAGGGCATGCTCGAGTCCAAGGAAGCCATGGAGCGCTTCCTTAACTTGATCGCCGGCGAGCCGGATATCGCCCGGGTGCCGATTATGATCGACTCCTCCAAGTGGGAGATCATCGAAGCGGGCCTGAAGTGCGTCCAGGGCAAGGCGGTGGTGAACTCCATTTCACTCAAGGAGGGCGAAGCCGCCTTCCGCGAGCAGGCCACCAAGTGCCGCCGCTTTGGTGCCGCCATTGTCGTTATGGCCTTTGATGAAGAGGGCCAGGCAGACACCTTCGCCCGCAAAACTGAAATTTGTCAGCGCGCTTACCGCCTGCTGGTAGATGAAATCGGCTTCCCCGCGGAAGACATTATCTTTGACCCCAATATCTTTGCCATCGCCACAGGTATTGAGGAGCACAACAACTACGCGGTCGACTTTATCGAAGCGACCCAGTGGATTCGCGAAAACCTGCCCCACGCGATGATTTCTGGCGGGGTGTCTAACGTCTCTTTCTCGTTCCGTGGCAACAACCCGGTGCGCGAAGCGATTCACTCGGCTTTTCTCTATCACGCCATCCGCGCAGGACTCTCCATGGGTATCGTCAACGCGGGCCAGCTCGCTGTTTACGACGACCTCCCCGCCGAGCTACGCGACGCAGTAGAGGATGTGGTGCTCAATCGCCGCAGCGACGGCACCGAGCGCTTGCTGGATATTGCCGATAAGTATAAAGGCGACGGCAGCGGTGCCGCTAAAAAAGAGGATCTTGAGTGGCGCAGCTGGCCGGTTAACAAGCGTATCGAACACGCGCTGGTTAAAGGCATTACGGTGTATATCGAGGATGACACCGAACAGGCCCGCGCCGAGGCCGAACGCCCTATTGAGGTGATCGAAGGCCCGCTGATGGACGGCATGAACGTGGTGGGCGACCTGTTTGGCGACGGCAAAATGTTTCTGCCTCAGGTGGTTAAGTCCGCGCGGGTGATGAAGCAGGCCGTCGCCTACTTGATTCCCTATATCGAAGCCGAAAAGAGCGAAGAGACCAAAGCCAAAGGCAAGATCGTCATGGCCACGGTCAAAGGCGATGTCCACGATATCGGTAAAAATATCGTCGGCGTGGTCTTGCAGTGTAATAACTATGAGGTGATTGACCTTGGCGTCATGGTGCCTGCCGACAAAATCCTTCAGGCAGCCAAGGAGCATAACGCCGATATTATCGGTCTTTCCGGGCTGATTACCCCCTCTCTGGATGAAATGGTGCACGTTGCCAAAGAGATGCAGCGCAGGGGTATGGATCTACCGCTGCTGATTGGCGGTGCCACCACGTCAAAAGCGCACACTGCCGTCAAAATCGAGCCCCAGTATGAGCACCCGGTGATTTACGTGACCGACGCCTCCCGGGCCGTTGGTGTAGCGGGCAAATTATTGACGCCTGCTTTAAAAACACCTTACGTCGCCGAAATCCGTGAAGAGTACGAGAAGGTTCGCGAACGTAACGCCAAGCGCCGCCCAAAAGCGGCAGATCTTGACTACACCCAGGCGCGCAAGCGGCGTTTTCGCACCGACTGGAGTGTCCACACCCCTGCCAAGCCCAATATGCTGGGGCTGAAAACCTTCGATGATTACGACCTGGAAGAACTGATCGAACGCATCGACTGGACGCCGTTCTTTATGAGCTGGCAGCTAGCGGGCAAGTACCCCAAAATTCTCGACGATAAGGTCGTGGGGGAAGCCGCTCGCAACCTGTTTGAAGACGCCAAGATCATGCTGCGCAAGCTGGTCGATGAGAAACGCGTTCAGGCCCGCGGTGTTATCGGCCTGTGGCCCGCCAATAGCGTGGATGATGATGTCATCGAGGTGTACGCCGATGAGTCACGTAGTGAAGTCGTCGAACGTCTCTTCCATATCCGTCAACAGACCACCAAAGGCCGTGACGGTATCTGCTACAGTCTGGCCGATTTTATTGCCCCCAAAGAGAGTGGCAAAGCCGACTGGATTGGCGGCTTTGCGGTCACCACAGGGCACGGTGTCGATGAGCTCACCAAAGCTTATGAGGCGGCAGGCGACGACTACAATGCGATTATGGTGCAGGCGTTGACGGATCGCCTTGCGGAGGCCTTTGCCGAGCGCATGCATGAACGGGTACGCAAAGAGTTTTGGGGCTATGTACCGGAAGAAACGCTGGACAACGATGCCCTGATCGCTGAGAAGTATCAGGGCATCCGCCCTGCCCCCGGCTACCCTGCCTGCCCGGATCATACCGAAAAAGCCACGCTATTCCGGTTGCTCGATGCCACCGAAAATACCGGTTTGGCGTTGACCGAGAACTTCGCCATGTGGCCTGCGGCAGCGGTTTCCGGCTGGTACTTTGCCCATCCCCAGTCGAAATACTTCTCCACTGGTAAGATTACCCGGGATCAGGTCGAGGCCATTGCCGAGCGTAAACAGATGCCCCTTGAGGAGATGGAGCGCTGGCTCTCACCAGTACTCTCCTACGACCCGAGCTAATTAATGCTGTTTGTCCCCGGTCGCCATGGCAAGGTCATGCGCTTAGCTTTTCCGATCATGTTGGGCATGCTCTCCCAGAGCATGCTTAACTTGATCGATGCCGTCCTGGTGGGGCATTTAGGTGAGGTAGCGCTTGCGGGTGTTGGCGTGGGCGGTTACGCCATGTTTATGCTCAGTGCTCTTGTGTTTGGCCTCTCCTCCAGCGTGCAGTCACAAACCGCCCAGCGCGAGGGGGCTGCCCACGCGGATATTGCCCATCCGCTTAACTCGGGGCTGGTGATTGGGCTTGTGGTTGGCCTGCCGCTATCCGTCTGGGCTTGGTGGCAAGCACCGCTGCTGATTGGTTTGATTAGCCAAGCCGATGATGTTCAAAGCGTCGCCGTTGACTATTTTCGTTGGCGGGTGGTGTCACTAATGGCCATTGCGCTAACGCTCTGCTTTCGTGGCTACTGGAACGGTCGCCAGCAAACGCATCTCTACTTGCGTATCATCGTGGCGGTTCACTTGATTAATGTGGTGGCCAGTGCGGGGTTGATCTATGGATTCGCCGGGCTACCCAAAATGGGCGCGAGCGGTGCGGGTGCTGGCACAACACTATCGCTGTTTATTGGCTTGATTGTTTGGTGTTGGGTGAGCATAAAAAGCCCATTTACCCAACATTTTTTGACACGCATGCCTTGTTTAGCCACCCTGCGCACGACCCTGGTACTTGCCGCTCCTCACTCTTTGCAGCAGTTTTTATTTGCAGCGGGTTATGCGGTACTCATTTGGTTACTTAGCCAGCTAGGCACGGCCAGTGTCGCGGTTGGCCATGTGTTGATTAATCTTTCACTGCTGCTAATTTTGCCGGGGGTGGGGATTGGCGTTGCGGCGATGAGCTTAGTGGGTGAGGCATTAGGCCGAGATGCTCAGCACGAAGCCCACCGCTGGGGTCTGGATGCGCTGCGGGTCGCATGGCTACTGCTACTTGTGCTGGCGCTGCCGATGTTAGTGATACCCGAACAGGTACTTGGGATATTTTTCAGCAGTAGCGAGCTAGTAGCGCTGGGTAAACTCCCGTTGCAGATAACCGGCGTGATGATTGTGCTGGATGCCGCAGCTTTAGTGCTCGCCCAGGCCTTAATGGGCGCGGGCGCTCAACGCACGGTGATGATGTTGACCCTGGGGATGCAGTGGCTACTTTTTTTACCCCTGGCCTGGTGGGTCGGGATTGGTTTAGACCAGGGCTTATTAGGTATCTGGCTTATGCAACTGCTCTACCGGTTGATAAACTCAGTCGGCTTTTTATGGGTATGGCAACGACGCCGCTGGCTGGCCCCTGCTTTCTAACCGTCTGCCTGACCCGTAATTGGTGTTCTAAATAGCTTTTAGAGATAAAAAGATAATTATATATTCTTTTGAAGAATATGACGCCCGCGTTAAGGTGGCGCTACATTAACGTCCGTCTCAACGTGACCATTTCGCTTTTTAGCAGGATCGTGCCACATGTACCGTTATGATATTCACGACCAAACCCTGGTTGACGAGCGTGTCGCTCAGTTCCGCGACCAAATGGAACGCTACCGCGCCGGGCGTTTGGGAGAAGAGGAGTTTCGCCCTTTACGGTTGCAGAACGGCCTCTATATTCAACGCCATGCGCCTATGCTGCGTATTGCGATTCCTTACGGCATGCTGGCGGGTAGCCAGCTGCGTGCCCTGGCTGAGATCACCCGCCGCTATGACCGCGGCTACGGCCACTTTACCACCCGGCAAAATTTACAGCTCAACTGGCCTGCCCTTGAAGACGTGCCGGATATTTTGGCAGATCTCGCCAAAGTACAAATGCACGCGATTCAAACCAGTGGTAACTGCATTCGTAACACCACCAGCGACCAGTTTGCCGGCATCGCTAACGATGAAGTGGAAGATCCACGCCCCTGGTGCGAATTAATCCGCCAGTGGTCGACTCTGCACCCGGAATTCGCCTATCTGCCGCGTAAGTTTAAAATCGCGGTCAGCGGTGCTGCTCAAGACCGTGCGGCGATTCAAGTACACGATATTGGCCTGCGCCTATGGCACAACGCCGACGGCGAGCTGCGTGTTAAAGTGCTAGCCGGTGGCGGCCTTGGCCGTACTCCAATGATTGCAGACGTGGTACGTGAAGATCTGCCCTGGCAGCATCTGCTCACCTACCTGGAAGCCTGTGTACGGGTATACAACCAGTTTGGTCGCCGGGATAACAAGTTCAAGGCGCGGATTAAAATCCTGGTAAAAGCCCTGGGCATTGAGGAATTCCGTCGCCGGGTCGAGGAAGAGTGGGTGCATTTGAAAGACGGCCCGCAAACGCTTAACCAAGCAGCCGTCGATGCAGCCAAAGTTCACTTTCCCGAGCCTGATCGTCGCCCGGTTGCAGAGAGCGCTAACGAAGATTTTGACCGCTTGCGCGCTGAAAACCGCAGCTTCGCGCGCTTTGTCACCAACAACGTGACCGACCACAAAGTGCCCGGCTATAAGGCCGTAACGCTGTCACTGAAACGCCGCGAGCACGCGCCTGGGGATGTCACCGCTGACCAAATGGAAGCGGTCGCAGATTTAGCCGATCGCTACAGCTTTGGTGAAGTGCGTGTTACCCACGAACAGAACCTGGTGCTTTCTGACGTACCGGTCGATGAACTGGAAGCGCTGTGGGAAGAGCTTGAAGCGTTGGGTATGGCGAACCCCACCGTGGGCACGCTCAACGACATTATCTGCTGCCCTGGAGGCGACTACTGCAGCTTGGCTAATGCGGTCTCCATTCCCATTGCCCAGGCGCTGCAGGAACGTTTTGAAGACCTCGACTTCTTGTATGACCTTGGCCCGCTGGATCTGAATATCTCCGGCTGCATGAATGCTTGTGGCCACCACCACGTGGGTCATATCGGCATCCTGGGCGTGGATAAAAAAGGCGAAGAGTTCTATCAGATATCGATTGGCGGCAACTCCACCGACGATGCCTCGCTTGGTAAGATTTTAGGCCCGTCCTTTTTCCGCTCAGACGTGCCGGATGTGGTCGAAAAAGTATTGGAAGTCTATGTGTCACAGCGCCATGAGGACGAACGCTTCTTGGATACTTACCGCCGTATTGGCTTAAAACCCTTTAAGGAGCGTGTCTATGCCTAATAGCCCTGCGCCTAATAAACCTGATGAGACGCAAGCTGAAGCGGTTGAACAGACACCGGTTCATGTCGATCACTTAATTTTCAATGGCGAGCTTGCGGCGGAAAACGCTTGGTGTGTTTCCTACGATGTAGATGCCCTTCCCGAGCAGCGCCCGGCGTTTGTGCCGCTGGCATTGTGGCAGGCCAATCAGGACGACGCTGAGCTGGCACCGCTACTCACCAGCGATACCGAGCTTAATGTTGAGTTAGGCCAACAGCTGAGTAGTGCTAGCGCAATCGCAGTTGATTTCCCTGCGTTTACGGATGGCCGGGGTTACACCATCGCCCGCCTGCTACGCGAGCGGTACGGCTATAGTGGCGAAGTGCGCGCGGTGGGTGATGTTCTGGTGGATCAGTTGGAGTATATGCGCCGCTGTGGTTTTACTGCCATGGCGCTGCGCGATGACCAGCATCCCGAGGATGCCCTGCGCGCGCTAAGCTTTATCAGCGTTCGCTACCAACCCGATGTTGAAGAGCGTCAGGCGCTGTTTGAGCGCCGTTTAGCCGATAATAAGTAGACGCAGAGCGTGAATGTTATAAACCCAAAAGGGCAGCTTAGTGAACTGACCCCATAAACTTGGACAGTGAAAAACTAAGCAGCCAAGGCCTGATTTCGGTACTGCACCGGACTCAGGCCTTTTAATTTGGTCTTAATCCGCTCGTGATTGTAGTAATGGATATAGTGCCGAATGCCCGCCTGTAATTGCTCAATGGTGTCAAAGCGGTTCAGGTAAAAATATTCTGACTTCAGCGTACCAAAGAAGCTCTCCATTGCGGCATTATC